>CACWWC010000016.1 GCA_902764545.1 uncultured Erysipelotrichaceae bacterium
ATCCTCATTAGGATTAGGATTTCCTGTCTCATTATTTAGATTTTCTTTTTCTTCATTTTCTTCATCTGTTGTATCGTTGTTATTATCCTCATTAGGATTTACAATTACTGTCTCATTTCTTAAATTTTCATCATTTTCCCTAGGATCAAATTGCTCATCTGAACCACGCACATATTGAAAACCATTATTATCTTCATTAACATCAGGATTATTATTGTGGCTATTAGAATTATTAATAATTCTAATTGTACTATTATTGAATAAGTTTTTTAAATTTGAAACATCTCCAACATGAATTATAGTTTGATTTGCACCATTATTTACATATCTAACATTTGGTGTAGTTACAAATTGTACATTATCAATAATCTGTTCATCCTCACTAGATAAGGTTTCATCTAAGTTAGAACTTGCTTCAATATCATTACGTAAGTTATTTAGATCATTAATTCTATCTTCAAACAGGTCAACCTCATTATTTAGCGTCCTTAAAAAAGACTCACTAACTTCTCTATTAGAAACAAAATAATTAATCAACGTTAATAAACCATTTCTTGTAAAAAAATCATCTTCATTTAATGTATAATTATTGCTTTGACTTAAAGTTTCAATTTCATTTAATAAATTTGAATACTGACTTACTAAATCTGTTAATCTTCTAATCTGTTCATCAACATTTCTTTCAAGTTGTTGCTCATCAGCAATCTCATCTAGTGAAACACTAGAAACATAACTAGGATTTGAAGGAATAACACTTCTAGCATCCAAATTTCCATCTTTGTAATCACGATTATCTTCATCTGAAGGTTTCATTTCTAAGTTCATTGGTCCAACTTGAGCATCATTTTCAATAGGTTCAAAATCAATATTATTCAAATTATCATCTTCTAATCTTTCTCTAGTAACTCTATAGACAACATACCTTGATGTCTGTGTTTCAGAATCATATGTATTGTTATCATCATTATAATAATCCTCTGCTCCTACGTAACCAATCTCAAGTTCATCAGGGTTATCAATTGAGATGCCTTTACTCGCCATTTCATTTAAAATCCTTTGTTTCTGTTCTTCTGGACTTATTCTTGGTCCTTCTAGAATATAAGTTCCTGAATAAACTTCCTCTCTTTTTTCTTTATAAGGAACCTTTTTGATAGTTTCATGCGTCACAACAAACCTAGATACCTGTGTTTCAGAATCATATGTATTGTTATCATCATTATAATGATCCTCTGCTCCTACATAATCAATAGTATATTCATCAGGGTTATCAACATGAATTCCAGTATCTTTTTCCATCATTTCTAAAATGCGCATTTTTTGCTCATCTTCACTTAGCCATGGCATATCAAGAGCCCAAACACCTTCATAAACCTTTTCGCTAACTTTCTCATCTACATAAACAATATCTTCATTATTCATCTAAAACACCACCTATTATCTACTCTCTTCATCAATTTGTACTAAAACATCATTAACCATTTGAAGCTCAGCCTCATCAGTTATATCCTCAAGTTTCATAATTGGCTTTAATGGATCATAAGATGAAACAAATATATTTTTTCTTCCATTTGTACCAATACTATGATCCGTATAGCCAACATAAGCCTTCATAGTATCTTCACTATCAAATGTAAACAAAACATCATAAGTAACCAATTTGCCATCCTTTTCAATGGTTAATTTCTCATTATCAATATCAAAATCCATAACATCCTCCAAAACTATTTCCATATCATCTATTTAAATATAGCATCATTAAAAAAAAAAGTCAATTTAATCATATTAATTAACTGACAATTTTAACATGTAATTTATCTCCCTTTTTTAATCCATTTCCTGAAACCGAAAACTTATAAATACTGTACTGTTTACCCCCACCATCTAAATACACATCCTCTATAATAGTTGAATCCTGATCAATCATTAAATTCTTTTTTTCATCATCTTTAACAACAGTTATGGATGACTTACTATCATTATCAATCCATATTGAATATTTAATCTTTTTATCATTAACCTTTTTACTATTATAATTTGTTACTTTTATCAAATAATAGCCTCTATCTTTTAAAGCATTTAAATCTAGTGTCAAGCTTCTTGAATCATTATCTTCCATAATCGGTACAATTAAATCAACGCCCAAATCCAATGTATCATCTTTCTTGAAATAAACCATTACCCCCAAAATAACAACTATTATTAAAAGAATGAAAAATATATAATATAAATAGTTGTCTTTTGAAATAAACCACTTTATTTTTTTATTATTTTTGTTTTTTTTACTATTTTTCTTTTTCACTAAGAAGCAACTCCTTTTAATATTTTTGTTCTAACCTCATCTTCACATCATCATATAAATTCTGAAGTGTAGTTTTCTTATCATCAGATAAAGTGCTTTTCAAAATAGCACCTGAAATATCCTCCCTAATATCAGTATCAGAACTTATAGTAGATGTCAAAATTGCATCAAAACTCAATTCGATGGTAGAACCATTTATTATTTTTAATGTAAGACTCTTTTGATTATCAAATGACTTATGTTTCAATAGATTACTATTTTTTGATGAATAATTAATATCATAGCTTTTCCCCTCGATATCCATAGACGAATTAACTTTAACTCCATTTTTATCACGACTCAAAACTAACTTTCCTACATTCTCCGAAAGCCTGTCAAAAAAAACCATTTTAATATTTTTATTATCTGAAGAATATTTTGCACTATATCTAGCTTCATCATTAACCGAGTAATAAAAAATTCCACTGGTATCATCACCTTCATATGTATAAACTTTCTTATTATCTCCATTAATATAAACAACTTCATATCTTAACGGGTTACCAAATATTTTTCCAGTGTATATATTTAATGTATAACTTTCATTTTTTTTCAAAATATTATCATTATTAGATAACCTAAATCCACTAAAATCAGGATATATGGATGACATTATCTTATTTGCTCGCTCATCTTTTTTCATATCTTTCACAACAGAATTGAATAGCTTAATCACTGAATCATTAGTAAATTTATATGAAATTTGCCTAACATCACAATCCTTATCAGATATATCAATATTAGACTCATACACAACAGTACCTTCTTGCATGTTTAGAGATAATGAATCGATAATAAATTCATATAAATATCTAAAATTAGATATTGTTGTTTCATTTTCGCCAAACATTTCAAAATAATTATTATTTCCAGCATTAATATAATTTTTATCTATACTATTAACTAAATAATATTTTGTAGAATCATCAACTAAATAATTACCGTTAAAAATGATATTGTTTTCCATTTGTTCATTTAAAGATAAAAACAACTGCTTGCTTTTCCTATTTTGAGAAATACGATAATTAATTTCCATATTACTTAAATTATTAATAAGATTATTTTTTTTTAAATATTCACTATCATACAAGGCCTTATTTTTATATACATCATTCGAAATGTTTAAAGCAAGATTACCATCAATATTAAAATTATCACCAAAAACATAATCATTATCATACGATAAATAATCAACAAAAGTATTCATAACTTTACTCATTCCACTTTTATAAATATATTTTGGACTAGATATATTCTGTATGTAAAAGCCAAAACATATAAGAAAAATTGCAAATAATACAAAAAACAAGAAAAATAATACTTTAAATACTTTCTTAATCATTCACAACCACCTACTATAAAAATTATATCAAAAAAGAGATAGAAGTCAAACTATCTCTAAACATTTATTTACTGGCAATTATACCAATCTTGCCTTTTATATTTTTAACATCTTTAGTGGGACTGCTACTATACATAACTGTCAGTTTAACATTAGTTTCCTCATCAGGCTCTAAAACTTTACCAGTAATATCACTAATCTCAAAAGTTATTGGATAGGCCTGTTTTTTGAAATCATTAATATAATCAGGACTCATCAATAACTCATTTACCTCAGCATCTATATTACCGGTATTTTTTATTACTATTTCATATGTCACAATATCATTTTCATTACTTAGAGTAAAATCCATATTAATTAACTTTCCGTTACTTGAAATTTCAACATTACTCTTAGGTTCAACACTTCCACCCTTAACAGACGAAAGCTTACGTACCTTAATAAAATCAACACTAAAACTATTGTCCAAAGACCTTAAGCTATTTAATTTGAAAAACAACACTACAAAACCAATCCCCATAATAATAATAGTAATAGACAATATCAATATAAGAATATTTCTAACATTCATCTTCATCACTTTATATCACACTCACCTTCATAAAAATCGTTAATCGATCCATTATAACAAAAACCATACCTTTTATTTATTTGAACAAATTCTATATAAGAATAAACTCTCCCATCTTTAACATAATACCAACTATTACTACTAGGATAAATGTTTTTATTATCATCTAAATTAATCATTGAAATACTAATTTTTGCATCATTTTTATCCATATTAATAATATTATTATGGGAAACATACAATTCTAATTTTTTATATACTTTTTCAGAATATGTTTTATAATTATTCTTATTTAAAATATTAGAGCTAGAAGAGTCTTTTAAATCTTTAGAAAAAGTATCCATCTCCAATAAAATATCACTTTTTGATAAGTTATAATCAATGTTTAATTCTCTAGCCTTAATAGAGTACTCACCACGTAGCTCAGTAAAAGAATTATCTATCCCATAATTATTCAACGATTTCTTTAAAGAATTAACAAAATCTATATAATAATCATCTTCATACTTAATAACGTAAATTAAAGAATTATTTTTTAAAAAATCATTTGAAATCAATATCTTTATAATTTTTTCTAAACCAATATCTAAACTATTATTCTCTATATTTCTATTATATAACACATATGAATCATTTTCAAAAAACAAGATATGGTAAATTTTACTATTTTTATCAATTAGAATAGCAAAGTCAATATTATCATCAACTTTAAACTCTATCATGTTAACGCACTTATTAGGATTCAAAATACGATCACTCGATCCATACTGTGATCTAACATCCGGAATAACATCTTTAATTGTTATGACAATTAACATAATAATTATTAAAATAATTTCAAATATTACAGTAACATACTTTTTCATAAAAACCCTCTATTCCGGATTAAACTTTGGAGAAAGCTTCAAAGTGATTTCTAAACCATCAACAATATCACTGCCCTCAGAAACGGATTGCTCATAAACATATCCAACACCATCAAGATTAACTTTAATACCAAGTTTTTGGAGAACATCCTTAGCAGTTTTTGACGATAGTCCAACAACATTTGGAACCTTTATATTAGAATCATTTGTAATTAAATATACAGTATCAGATGTAGTAATAGTATTCCTATTTGATGGAGATTGTTTAATAATTTTATCACCATCACCTAAAACAACATAATGAATGCCATTTGTATCAAGCATAGTTTTTGCAGTATCCAACTTTTTATTAATAAAGCTAGGAACAACAAAATCTTTAATATCAATTGAGGTATTATCAGAAGAATTACCATAATATTTAGAAATATTTTCAACAATTTCCTTTATAGCATTACTAATAGGTTTTTGCAATCCCATTGTAGGCTTCTTAACAGATGCATAAATAATGACCTGAGGATTACTTTTTGGATATATTCCAGCAAAAGATGAAATTACATTTTCAGTACCCTGAATATATCCTCCACCTCTTTCATTAGCAATTTGAGCAGTACCAGTCTTACCAATTAACTCCCCACTCTCAATTCTATAACCACTACCAGTATTGCCTATACCATTGACAGTGTCATCCATTAATTGAATCATTTTTGAAACAGTATTACTTGATGCAACTCTTTCAACTTCACGCCTCTCATTTTGTAATGTAACCTCACCAGTTTCAGAATCAACAATTTTAGATACTATATAAGGTTCAAGTAACATACCATCATTTGTAAGAGGACTCATTGCCTTAACATTTTGTACGGGAGTTGTTAAAATACCTTGTCCAAACCCAGCATTATATATTTCAGTTTCATATTTAAAGTCAAGTTTCCCTTTATTTTCATTAGGAAGTTCAATTCCGGTTTTCTTACCAAAACCTAGATTCTTAAAATATTGACGAAGCATCAAACTATCCATATGTCTATTTATAATATTAATAACACCGACATTACTTGATAAGGCATATCCCTTATCATAATTTATATATCCCCAACCATTACGATTCCAATCACCAATTTCAGTACCATCATTTGTTACATAAACACCTGACTTATAGGTTTCATTTCCATCATATACACCATTTTCCATCGCAGCCATATAAGTAAAGGTTTTCATAGTTGAACCTGGCTCATATGGAGTTTGACAAAAAATATCCATATAATTTGTAACATCTCTTATATTAGGATCAAAACTAGGATCAGATGCAGTTGCTAAAATAGCTCCAGTCTTAGCATCCATAATAGTAACTGTAAACCACTCCCAGTCATAATCACGATTTGAATTATTTATAGCCTGTTCTACAAAAAACTGGATATTAGAATCAATAGTAAGATAAATATCTTTGCCCTGAATAGCATCTTTTCTAACAACCGGTGTGTTAGCAATCTTATAACCTTTTAAATCTTTTTGATATGTAGTATAACCATCTTCACCTTTCAGTATAGTATCATATTGTTTTTCAATACCCATTTCACCCTTAATATTAGAATCACCATCATTTTCACTCTTTGCATAACCTACAACATAAGATGCGAACTTTCCCTTTGGATAATATCTTTTATAACTTTCAATAAAATCAAGCCCTGGAAGATTTAAAGCCTCAATTTTATTCTTAGTGATTTCATTTAAGCCTTTACCCTTACTTCCAAATTCTGTTTGATACACATTTTCCTTAGATAAGTACTTCAAAACATCATCTTTCTCCATCTCTAAAATGGGCGCAAGCTTTGATGCAGTATCCTCTTTATCAACAACATGTTGAGGTTTCTTAGGATTAGTAGTACGCTTACTATCCAAATATGCAATTAACTTATAAGAAGCAACATTTTGTGCCAATGCATCTCCATCACTAGAATAAATGGTCCCCCTCTCGGCAGAAATCTTATCTGTTTTAGTAGTTCTTTTACTAGCCAATTCTTGTAGATTAATTCCATCAATTTCAGAAGATAATCCCAATTGTATAACTCTACCAATCATTACGAAAAATAAAAGAAGAGATGCAAATATTACTAGTTTTGAATATCTAATATTATTTTTTAATCTCTTCTTTTTCTTCTTCATATATTAAATCACGTCCGTCTAACTATCTTCTACAACAGTCTTAATATTATTATTATTATAACTCAAACCCTGTTGTTCCGCAACCTCTTGAATCTTAGTCAATGACGCAAGTTCATCTATAGACATTGCTAAAGATTCATTAGTTTTCTTCTGAGCCTCAATTTCCTTTTTTTGCTTTTCAACCTCAAAATTAACTTGTGCCAATGTAGCCTTTGAAAAAACTATTGATACAGGAGCAATAACAACTAAAAATACAGCAAAAGTATACAAAAGTTTCTCAAACTTAGACATCTTTACTCTCTTTTTAACCTTTCTTTTCATTCTTCCTCCTATTTTATTCTTTCAATAACTCTTAACTTAGAACTCCTTGCTCTTGGATTTAACTTTAACTCCTCATCACTAGGAGCAATTGCCTTATTACTAATCAATTTAAAATCAGGTAAATATTCTAAAGGAATATTAGGTAATCCTTTAACCTTCTCATCAATCTTACATTTTTCTTTAAATATATTTTTAACCAATCTATCCTCTAATGAATGAAATGTAATAACACAAACTCTACCACCAATATTAAGCATATCAAGAGCTTGATTAATAGCAGGTTCAATTACATCTAATTCATGATTAACTTCTATCCTAATAGCTTGAAATATCTGTCTTGCAGGATGTTTATCAACTCTAAACTTCATTGGAACAGCACTCTTAATAATGTCAACAAGTTCTAGAGTAGTTTCAATTGGTTTAGATTCTCGATATTCAACTATTTTTTTTGCTATATTATTTGAAAATCTATCTTCTCCGTATTTATAAAAAATACGAGCAAGTTCCTCTTTCGTGTAGCTATTCACAACATCATATGCACTGAAGTCTTGTTCTCTATCCATTCTCATATCCAGTCTAGCATCATTGTGAAAAGAAAAGCCTCTCTCACTGTCATCTAATTGTGGAGAAGAAACTCCAAGATCAAATAATATACCATCTACTTTATAAACTCCCAAATCATTTAGTTTTTCTTGCAAATGAACAAAATTACTTTTAATGATAGTGAAGTTAGTACCAATCTTTGATAAGCGATTGGTACTATGTCGAATTGCTTCACTATCTTGGTCAAAGGCGAATAAATGCCCCTTTTTTATTCTTTCCAAGATGTTACTACTATGTCCACCATAGCCTAACGTTGCATCAACAATAATACTAGATTCATCTAAATTTAGGGAGGAAATAGACTCTTCTAGTAAGACGCTTATATGTTTTTCCATTACAAACTCACACTTTCGTCAAATAAATTCTCGGCTATGTCTGACATACTGTCCTTATTAGAATCGAAGAAACTGTCCCAATCATCTTGTGACCATATCTCCAATCTATCGCCGGTACCTATTATAACACATTCTTTAGACAAATGTGCATAATCTATAAGTGGACTAGAGATGTTTGCACGTCCTTGTTTATCCAATTCTACGTTTGTAGCGCCTGACATAAAGAAACGATTAAATACCCTCGCATCTTTTTTAGTGAAAGGTAAAGAATTTAGCTTATTACAGATTTTATCCCAACTTTCATTAGAATACACAAAAAGGCAATTATCAATTCCACGAGTAATAATAAAGTTATTTCCAAGTTCATCTCTAAACTTAGCAGGAATAATAAGTCTACCCTTTTCATCAATACTATGATGATACTCTCCTATAAACATGTTATCAATCCCCCACTTTTCACCACATTCAACCACTACCTATTATCATATTAATAAAAAAACAAAAAAAAGTAAATATTAAACTTACTTTTTTATATATATTTACAAATATTTTACACATTAATTATGCGATTCTAAAAGCTGGTGATACACCGCGAGTATAATAAGCAGCATAGCCGCCCAAATGACCATCAAAGTCGATACCAAGGAAACCGGTGGAATCATGAGAATTGGCTGGTCGCAACCACCATTTATCTGCTCCATTATATTGTTTTATTTTACTATTTGAAGTGTTTTGATAATACTCTAATTGTGTTGTTGTACTTGCTGCTTTAATCATTGCCCATGAGTCTGTTGAGAATGATTCAGGATCTCCTGCAACCTTTGTAGCCGGACTAGAACCTGTTGCAGCTTCATCCTCTATTGTATTCGCAATCAACTTAGCAGTTATGCTTGTTGAGACAGCATCATTAATTGGAGTCTTAATCATCTCTACTGTTACCGTAACAGTAGTCTCATCTCCTGCCTGTAGTTGTGTATCTTGAATATATTCTGTTACTTTAAAATACTCTAAATTAGAATTAGTAACGTTTAAAGATATATCTGCACCTATTCCCTTTGATTCATTTTTTACTCTTCCATTATATATACATTGTAAACTCCCCCCCCGATGTCAAATTTTCAGTATTTTTTTTACAAAGAAAAAATGGGTTTTACGCCTATTTACACTAACAAAATTAAAATATACTATGGAGAATAATAAATAAAAATATTAGAATAAAATAACTTGGATAGAGAAAAGCAGAGAGTTTTATTACAAATGTAAAGAGTCAATTTGAATATGAACAAATAGTATTAAAATAATTTTTAAAATTACAATAAAGAAAAGTAGTTTTCAAAAAACTACTTTTAAATTAAACTTTTTCTAGTAAATGTATCTACATCTTTATCAATATAAACATTAATAACGCCCTTATCAACAATCTTTACAAAACCTAACCCAGATATTGCCAAATCTTCATCATACTTCATATTATATGTAATCTTATTCTTATCTTTTAATTCACTATTATTAAATAAATTAAGTAATCTTCTAACTTTTAAATCATTTGATATAAATAATGTAAAACTATTTTTCTCTCCTTCAACATAATCAATTCTTACTAAATCTTCAATAATTATTGACTGATTTTTTCGAAGTTGATAAGTTCTAGGCTTGATTTCTTTTTTAGCAGAGATTTTTTTTACCATCTCTGCAGATACATGATTTAGTATTGAACCAACATCTACTAAACCAGGAGTATCAATTAATGTTAAATAATCATTTATCTCTATATTAACCATATTTAATGTAGTTGAAGGTAATGGGCTCATTGTTAGCTCCTGAGTCTTATCAGAGTAGTTTTTTATAAGTTTGTTAATTAAACTACTCTTACCAGCATTAGTATGACCAACAACATATACATTACGACTAGTTTGATAAAACTTAATTCTCTTTAATAAATAGTCAATATTATAGTTTTTTTCAGTACTAATCACGATTATTTCTTCAAAACTATTATCATCATCATTCATAAGATACTTTTTTAGTTTTTCTTCTTTTACTGATTTAGGTAAAACATCCATTTTATTTAATACTAAAATCATTTTATTAGGAATAATCGTTCTAATCTGATTAATATTTTTTTCAATATTTAATAAATCAGTCACATAAATTACCAAATCTTTAGTCTTTCCAACTTCTTTTAAGATTTCAATATATTCATCATTTGACTTTGTAACAACCTGATACTCTCCATAGTTTTTCATCCTAAAACATCTTTGACATAAATTATTTTCTAAGTTAGTAGTATACCCTTCTTGTAAGACATTTTGATCTTGGAGCGCCACTCCGCAACCTTCACATCTTTTTTCATTATTCATAATAATTACCTCTCTTAAACTTTCCCCTTTTTTCATATTTTTTGACAATATAGTTTTCTATCAAACGATTAAGTGCCGTTATTTTTAAATCCTTTTCACCAAGTGGATCAACCAAAATCGTCATTATTTTAAATCTTTTGCCAGCAAGAATATCAGTAACAATCTGATCTCCTATCATACACATCTCTTTCTTTTTTAATCTATGATTTCTTCTAATTTTTCTAAGCCCACGTGTTGAAGGTTTTAAACTCCACGCAACTCCACCAATTCCCAATTCTTTTAAGTATGGTGCAAGTCTTTTCTTAGTATTATTAGAACACACCAAAACCAAGAAATCATCTTGTAATTTTTTTAATAGTTCTTTACTCTCATCAGGACACTTTTTATTATCAATCAGTCCCAAAGTATTATCAAGGTCAAAAACAAGGCATTTAATGCCAAGTTTTTTTAACTTTTTATAATTAATCTCGTGAATATTTTTTTTATACATTGCTGGCTTAAATAATCCCATTAAATCACTCCATTAACATTATAGCTTATAAATACTTATTTGTCGAATTAGTATATAATTGCAGCTTTTAATTATTTACTTTTTGTGTAATCATCTCTGTATCCATTGTAATTTTTTCAAACCTATAACCATGATCTTTTCCATATTTTATAATATTTCTCAGTGCATCTCTTGTATATGTTTTAATATCATGCATTAATACCATATTAGCTCTATCATCCCTCAAACTATTTACGACGTTTGAATAAACAACATTGGGATCAGTAGTATTTCCTGCATCACCTGATGAAATATTCCAATCATAGTACTTATAACCTCTATTTAAAACTTCCTTAGTTATTCTACTCATTATACCATCAGAATACCTACGGCTTATAGTATTACTTGCTCCACCAGGGAATCTAATTATCCTAGAATCATATCCAGTGATATTTAAAACTCTATCATGTACAGTTTGTAAATCATTAAAATATGCCTCATCTGATGCATAAACGATAGCATAATTATGAGTGGCTGTATGTAGTGCAACAGTATGTCCTTCGTCATACTCCCTCTTAATTAAGTAATCTGGGCCCTTACATGTAACAAAGAATGTTGCTTTTACACCTTCTTCTTTTAAAATATCAAGAATAACATTTGTAGTTCCTTCATTTGGACCATCATCAAATGTTAAATAAATAATTCCCTTATTATCTACAACATTAACATGTCTCACAACTTTTCCTTCATTACCAGCCTTATCAGTTGCAGTATAAGTTATTTCATAATTCCCCTCGCGAGAAGAGTCAACACTTCCACTTACTTTAACTTTATCTTTAATATCCTTATCACAGTTATCAATAACGCTATATCCTAACTCTTTATATTCTTCACCAACATAAATCGTAATTGATTCATCACCTTCCAACGTAATAGTAGGTGCTTCTTTATCCTTAAAAACAATTTTTTTAGACACAATAGTTTTATTCCCACTTGAATCTTCAACACTATATGTAATTTTATTTTTTCCTATTTTTACCCTAACTTTAGAGCTAAGATTTCCATCATAGTTATCATTTGCCTCAACCTTTTCAGCAACAACATCACTATTAGGGCATACATACATATCTTTATCATTTATACTTAACTTAGGTTTTTCTATATCGACAACGTGAATAAGTCTAACTATCTTTCTTTTCAAAAAACCTTTACCAACTTTATAGGTAACTTCATAATCTCCCAGTTTCTTTGTATTAACACTTCCAGACACAGAAACATCACTAGTTAGATTTTTACCAAAATAACTGGCACTGTACCCATTATCCTCATAAACATCCTTATAATTAACAGTAATAACATTACCACCCTTTAAAGTTATTTGAGGAAAGCAATATTTATTAATCAAAACCACACTTAAGAAAAAAACTACTAAAAGTGTACACCATAAAATAAACTTTCCACTAACACCAAACTTACTCATACTACCACCATCTCTTTACCTAAATTATAAAATATTATTTATAATTTGTAAATTACTAAAGTCTCTTATTCTTAATAAATTCTCTAAGTAACTTTGTCAACGCTCTTTTTTCGATTCTTGAAACATAGCTTCTACTAATTCCAAGTTTTTTAGATATATTTTTCTGTGTTAAAGAATGTTTATTATCAAGTCCATATCTATCAATTATTATATCTCTTTCTCTAGGAGTTAATACATCTAAATATTTTAATAATAGTTTAATATTTTCTCTCAATTCTAAATCTTCAGAAAAATCCACATCTTCAGCCTTAATTACATCCAATATTTCTATTGGATTCCCATCTTTATCATATCCAACTGGTTCATTTATTGAAATATCATTATTATACTTATTATTTTTTCTAAAATACATAAGTATTTCATTATCAATGCACCTAGCACAATAAGTGGTAATCTTAACATTGTGTCCACTTTTATATGTATCAACTCCCTTAATAAGTCCAATAGTTCCTATACTAATTAGATCATCATTATCAACACCACTACAATCATATTTTTTAGCAATATGAGCAACAAGCCTTAAATTATGCTCAATAAGTTTATTACGAGCATTAATATCAGAATCTTTAAGTCTAATACACACCTCTTCTTCCTCACTAGATAAAGGATCTAAAAATGCATCAACTGAATAAGAACCAGTAAATGCAAAAACACTTCTAATCAAATCAAATAAAAACATATAATCACCTAAATAATTATATGTTTTTAACTATCTCTTTATAATTTTATTTTTTACTGAAATAAAACTGCTAAACAAAAATTTCTTATTCATCAAATATGAATAAATAATTGCAGTAACTAAACTAAATATATTTAGATATATATTATTTATATAATAGCATATAATAACAAAAGTAAACATAAAAATACTTTTTATTAATAAATCACTCTCAATTTTTATATTCATATATTTACGTAAATCTAAATGTCTATATATAGCCATAATCATATAAGAAATCATAGTTGATAAAGCTGCAGCAAAAAGACCTATATATTTTATAAACACTATATTAATAAGAATATTTATAATAGCTCCCATTATTGTAGTTGAAGCCACTTGCTTTGACATCTTTTTTGCTAAATATATTTGACTATATAAACAAATCGCAACATTAAATACAGTTCCAATAACTAAAGGTGGTATATATAAATAAGCATTACTATATTTAGTATTAATCATTATAGGAAATACAAAAGACATACAAGCAATCATGCCAATACCTAAACATGAAAATAATTTAATCACAGTATTCGTAATATCTGAAAAAAATTCATCGCGATCACTACTATTAATATGTAATAACGCAGATTCGCTCCAGCTTAAATTAAATATACCAGTTAAGCTAGAAATAATTGTGGGGAACTTGTTACTAATTGCATACAATCCATTAGCCCCAGCACCTAAGACTAAAGATATTATACTTCTATCTGAAACATTAACAATCCACCAACTAATACCATTAGGAACTAAAGGTATTGAATACTTATACATATCTTTTAACAATTTATAATCAACTAATTTAAAATTAATCATCTTATATAATCTTAATCTAATGAATAAATATAATGCACATATTCCGTTGGCAATGGCCATAGAAATTATCATTCCCTCAGCTTGCATATGACAAAATACTATTAAAATAATATTAGAAACAACTGTTGTAATACCAGTAATAATACAACTTATTGAAAAGTCCATTATCTTACCCAATCCCCTAGATACTTGTAAGAAGTTACCTGACAATACACAAACAATTATATCGATTAAAATAACAAACTTAAAAGGTATATCAATAAATAGTGTTACTATCAAAAATAAAATACTGAATATTCCCAAACTTAACATCAATACATAAAAATCATTACTAATAAGTTTATTAGTATCTTTCTTTATTCCTCTGGAATCAATTAACCATCTAAATATACTCATTTCTAATTCTAAAGTTATAATAGGTACCAATAAAGTTACATAAGTTTGTATTAAATCAACTATTCCATACTCATTAGTCGCAAGATATGCAGTATATAATGGAAGAAGTAAAAAAGAGATTAACTGAGTACAAACCTTGCCAAAGAAAATAATAATTGTATTTTTAGCTAATTGCTTTTTTTTGTTCATTTTTATTCCTCCAAACATAAAATAAATAATAAATAGTTATGCCAAATAACGATCCAAAACTATCTATAAAAACATCCAAGATTCTAGCACTTCTACCAATGACAAATAACTGATGAACCTCATCACTACAAGCATATATAATAGCTATAAAAAGAGCAAATAATAATGACTTATAATTAATTATCATGTATTCTTTAACTAAACTTATAAGACTAACCCCAAGAAGCAAAAATATTGTAAAGTGAGCCGTTTTTCTAACAAAAAAAACATACCTATTAATAAACTTAGTTTTATTTTCAGAATTAATTTTATTTTTCATAAAAATATTACACATATTAATTATTATTCCATCACTTTTTCTAGTAGACTCATCACCATTATCACTTGAAAATAAAAATATACTTAGCATACAAATTAAAACAATTATAAATTTAACTGTCTTCTTTACCATCAAATCACCTTTATAAATATATCATATATTTTTTATATGTCCTAATTATTGTAACATAAAATACACACATTATACAGTCCATAAAATATTAATCTCTTGATATCTAAATACTTTTAAGTTAAAATTAAGATGGTGATAATAATGAGAACAATGATTTTTGGAGCAGGATCAGATTTAGGTGTCCATATAGATGGTGCTGCATTAGGACCAACCCAATTAATGAATGACTTAAATACATTTTACAAAGGTGAGAGTATTATATTAAATGCTGACCAGTCTATCATGAAAAGTAGAAACCTATCTGACAGAAAAAAAAATGAATATGAAATCGAAAAATATAATCAAAACTTATATAAAATGATTGTAGATAAAACAAAGGAAGAATTTTTTCCAATTGTAATTGGAGGAGATAGTTCTGTATCCATAGCATCCACCCTAGCATCAGCAAAAGTAAATACTGATATCGGATTAATTTGGATTGATGCACACCCCGACTACAATACCTTTGAGTCAACTACAACAGGAAATATTGATGGATTATCGCTTGCAACTGTGACAGGATACAAATGCAGTGAATTAAGATATTATTTTGATGGAAAAATAGTTCAACCATCACATACAGTTATAATTGGTGGCAGAAGCATGGATGATAAAGAAAAAGATAATGTTAGGTATTCAGGAGTGACACTTTTTACTCATGAAGACATCAAAGAAAAAGGAATTGAAACTATAATGAACGAAGCATTTAAAATTGCTGGATATAAAACCAAAGGAGTACATGTTGTATATGATATTGATATAATTGATCCAGAAATATCTCCAGGAGTATCAACACCTGCATTTGATGGAATATCCGAGGAAGAAGCAATGAGCATAAATGAAAATATAGTAAAACACATTAATGAAATGTTATCATTTGATCTTGTTGAATTTAACCCCCTTAGAGATATAAACAGGAAAACCGAACAAATAGCACTAAATATAATAACACAAATAATAAAAGCAGCAGAAAAAAAGCAAAAGTGGCAGCAAACAAAAACATACTATTAAGAATATTTAATATTCTTTTTTTATAGACAAAATTAAGAAAATATATTATAATATGCAATATTTAAAGGGGAAGTATTATGAAAAAAGATCCTGATTTTATAAAAAGAATATTAAACAATAAAATAATTACTGAAGAATACTTTTATAATTTACTTAATGAAATATTAAGTGAGCACCAATTGTCTATATACAAAATGAAGTTTGATATAAATGGAAATGCAAAAGAAAAAACAACTGTTATTGCAAAAAAGGTAAATAAATCAAAACAAAGCATTGACCAAACTTTAAATGTTATATATAGAAAAATTAATGATTATTGCACTCAAAATAAAATACCTACAAATGGAAAAGTAAAAACAAAACATGAATTATTAATTGATTCGATAAATGAATTACATAGATTACCAACATTTAATTTAGATACTGGAAAACCTGAAAAAACATTTTCAGATGGAACAGATCAAAGAGAATACTTTGAAAAGTTGAAAAACTATGTGTATAAAATTTTAGAGAAAAAGAAAAAAGGTATAAATCTAACTCCACGCAATAAACAAGCCCTCTTTGAATATGAAGAAATAAAAAATGCATTGAAACAGTATAACATTGATAAAGTATTAAGCTATCAAGCAGAAATTTATATACAGACAATTCATAAATTAAAAAGAATGCCAAGTCTGAAAAAAGACAATTCTGATGAAGCAGAAGCAACATTTACTAATGGCGTAAATCAAAGATCATATTACAACCATTTAATTGTGAAAGTAAATGAAATCAAAGAAAAACAAGAAAAAAATATACCATTAAGTCCGTTGGAAGAACAAAAATTATATGATATGAAAAAAATAAAAGAAGCAAAATCACAGTATAAACGAAAAATAGGAAACAGCAAGAAAAAAATATCATATAATTCATTAACACTTCACCAAAAGACCTCCGAACTTATTAAAAGTATAAATGAGCTCCATAGATTACCAAGATATGTAAGACTACTAAAAAGATCGGAAAGATTATTTCAAGATGGATGTAATCAAACAGATTTCTATAATTCATTAAGAACCAAAACCAATATAATAAAAGAAAAGCAACAAAATGGACAATCAATTACAGAAGTAGAAACAGAAAGATTAAAACAAATGGCTCTTATAGATAACGTCATAAGTTTCTATCCTCGAAAAACATTTTATAATTCATTGCTTATTAAAGAGTTATGTAAAGAATTAAATATAAATATTGAAATCAATAAATTACTATTATCAAAAGCATATGGAGAAGTATATGCAAAAGTATGTTTTTTAATAGAAAATAATATTCCTATTAGTGATATGAGCGGTCAAATAAACAAGATATTTTTTATGTCTGATATAAACATGCAAAAAGAATTCAACATATCATTAGAAGAAATAATTAATAAATATGTTGATGGGAAAGAAAATGCAAAGGAGTCTATTAATGTTTTTAGAAAACTACCTAAGTAACACTAAATTATTATTGTTAAACAGTAAATATGATAAAGAATATATTGAGAATTTTGAGTATAATAAATTTATAAATATATATAATATTTTCAAATCATATAATTTTTATTTTATTGATGATATCATCATGAATTACTTGGAAATATTTGAGATGAAAGAAGAATTAGTAATTAAAAGAATAGAGTTTTTAAAAGAAAAACTTGGAAATAATTTTGTATATATAATAGGTAATGATATGAGATATTTAGAATACATAAAAAATACACTTGAATAAAAGTGTATTTTTTTTAATAATTTCTATCTCTCAAGAATGAAGGAACCTCGTAATCTCCTCCACCCACTGGATTATTATCATCATCTTCATCAGAAAGAATTTCAGGCTGATAAGAATATTCATCTCTCATCATAGAAGGAGTGGATCTTCTTCCTTGAGTTTGGGAAGTGTTGCTATAAATAGGCTCAGGACTATTATTCTTTTTATCAAATCCTGTTGCTATAACAGTAACAATAACCTCATCATTTAAATTTTCATTAATAACTGAACCAAAAATTGTATTGATATCAGTATTGCTTGCACTTCTAACAACTTCAGCAGCTTGTTCAGCCTCAAATAATGTTAAATTAACTCCACCAGTTATATTAATAATAGCATCTGTTGCACCCTCAATAGACTGCTCAAGTAATGGAGATGAAACTGCTTGCTTAGCAGCCTCAAGAGCTCTATCCTCTCCCATACCAATACCAATACCAATAATAGCACGACCACTCTTTTCCATTACAGCCTTAACATCAGCAAAGTCAAGGTTAACAAGTCCAACTACAGCAATCAAATCAGAAATTGATTGTACACCTCTGCGAAGTACATTATCTACTTCCTTAAAAGCTTCCAACATTGGAGTTGATTTATCTATAATTTCTCTTAATCTATCATTTGGTATAACTATCAAAGTATCAACATGCTTCTTTAAATCCTCAATTCCTTGTAGAGCATTTTCCATTCTTCTTTTTCCTTCAAAAGAAAATGGTTTTGTGACAATTGCAACAGTTAAAGCTCCCAATCCCTGTGCTATTTCAGCAACGATTGCAGCAGCACCAGTACCAGTACCCCCACCCATTCCGGCAGTAATAAACACCATATCAGCGCCACTTAGAGCATCCTCTATTTCTTTCTTAGACTCAACTGCAGATTCTTTACCTACCTCAGGTTTGCCTCCAGCACCAAGACCATCAGTTAATGTTGCTCCGATTTGAATCTTCACATCAGCTTTTGAAGAATTTAATACTTGCAAATCCGTATTAGCAGCAATAAACTCTACTCCCTTTACACCAGATTCAACCATTCTATTAATAGCATTACCACCGCCACCACCTAAACCGATGACTTTGATTTTTGCTAATTGATCCATTTCTAATCCGCCTATCATACCTTGTCCTCCTACTGTTTAAAAGTGATATAACATTATCACATCTATGTAAAACTAAACATCACGTAAACTCTTAATTTCTTCGCTATTAAACATACTGTAATGCTTATCTCTTAAATCCAACTTATCATTGAAAAATTTAATAATTCCATAGCAACTACTAAATTTATTATGTCTTATCCCTATCGTTGTAATATTTCCAACTTTCGCAACAAAACCAAACTCCTGTTCAACCAAGTACTGAAATCCGGCTAACTCGCTCAAGCCACCTGTTATAATTATATAACGAATTTCTCTATTTGTTAAGTTTTTTATTTCATTTTTCGCAAGTTTTAATAACTCTCTTACTCTTGCCTCAACAACTTTACTAACACCAAGTTGATTAACCTCTTTTGTTGTATCCTTATCTATTTTTACTTCCCAAACATCATTGCTATCCGCATAACTTGATAACGCCACTGCAAAATTTTCCTTCATCTCTCTAGAATCACTTATTTTGCACTTAAAAACATAAGTTAGATCTTTATCTACATTTTTGCTCCCAACTGGAAGTAAACCATTTTTTATTTGTATTCCTCTATTAAATACTGATATATTTGTAGACTCCTCCCCAATATTAATAATTGCACCAACTAAATTATCATACTTTTTGTTACTCAACGCATAATAATCGCCAAAAGAACTATAACATATATCAATAACCTCTAAACCACCAAGTTTTAAAGCCTCAAGAATTCTATATAATTGCTCCTTTGGCGTAGTACTAACGACAACTCTAGTACTTAAAGTACTTCCCTTTAATCCCTTTGGGTCGCTAACACTATTATCACCATCAATCGTAAAATTAATAGGCATAGCCGTTACCAATTCGTTTTCTTGAAAATCATGTTCCTTAAAAGCATTTAACAAGGCATTACTGACATCAACACCACTAATTTCATTATAATCAATAATATCACAAGTACCACTTAAAATATCTAAAAAACATCCCTCCGGTGGTATACAAGCAACAACTTTATTAATTTCAATTCCAAGAATTACATTAACTTTTTTTACCGCAGCTTTAATACTATTAACAGCTAATTTCATATCAGAGATAAAGCCGCGCTCTATTCCAGAAGATGGACTACTTGTACTAGCTAAAACATGATACTTATCACCTATTTTTTCACAAACTATAATTTTAATACTATCAGTACCTAAATCAATACCAGTATAAATATCACTCATAGCTACATCTCCTATCCTTATAACAATTATACTATGTCAGCAAAAAAAATGAAAGAAAAAATATTATCTTTCTATATTGTATTTATTATTAAACAAAAATCTACTCTAAAGAATAAATATCATATATCCCAATAGAATCTACTTTTTTATAATTGTTCTTTATATAATATAAAGCCCCTTTATCAATCTGTGATTTTTTATTAAAATCCACTTCATTAATAATAAATAATGATTCTTTATGCTTTTTTAATTCGTCTACAATCTTCTTACTACCATTATAACCACAATTACCATTATTAATTAAATCAAGCTTATTAATTTTTTTATCTTGAATAATTTTAAAATAATATGCATCCGCAACAAGCAAAAGCATTTCTTTATCATCGTGTTTTTTCATATAATTATTAACTTTTTTTGTAAATTTTATATTAGGATTAGCTATCAATCTATATTCAAAATGATTAATATCATTAGGATAAGTATATGGATAAGATGAAATAAATATAATTAATCCTATACCAATATATGACATAATAGAAAATACTTTTATATACTTATCATATTTATCAGAAATATTCAAATTATAACAATTTAAAACAATAAATGCCAAAAAAGCAACTTGAACATGGTAAATATCAATTAAAGGCAACATTATTGAATAAAAAGCCAAAACATAATAATTAAAAATAGATTTAGGATATTTTATAATATAATATAAAGCATTTATAATTAAAAGAATAAAAACAAAAGTCATAATAAATGGTGTAGATACATTTTTACTACCAAAATCTATTAATCCCATAAAGCAAAGATCTATAAAATCAATAAATGCATTATTAATAATTAAATATATTATTACAATTGTAACTGGAATTAAAAAACCTAATATTCTTTTTATATTTTTTTTTATATTTTTTAAATAAAATAATATACTACAAGCTAGTATACAAATACCTACAGTTTGTTTAGTTAAAAATAAAAAACCCAATATTAATCCAATAACAATATCATTTGCACCTTTCTCTTCACAATATAATAAAAAGACAAATAAGACAAATAAAAAAATATTATAACTAGGAAAAACTAAAGACAACGGAAATATAAAAAAGAATAAAACAATATATTTCTTATCACCAATAATTTCATCTAAGAAAAAAAATGCAATAACCAAAAATAATGAATTTGTAATTTGTAATACCAATTCATTAATACCAAATATATGAAAAGGTAAAGACATCAAAAATGGATAAAAAGGTGTAATAACCATATTAAAATCTCTATATGGAACTAAACCTTTATAAATACTTACGGCAAATCCATAATTCCATATTTCATCACAACCAAATACAGTACAAAATAATGCAGTACCTAAAAATAAAAAGAATAATAATATAGAACCAATGATTAATCGTTTCTTTTTCATATAAACCCCTCCCTAATGAAAATAATTAATCAATTTTATGATTTATAATAAATATTATATAACCCAATCTTTTTAACATATTTACTTTTTTCTATCAAATATTTACCTAATTCTTTAATATATTGTTGACTTGAATCACTATTGTTAATTAATTCACTATCTATAATGAAATATGAATTAGATATTTTATCAATTTTGTTCTTCATTTTATCTATACCATTATAACCATAATTACCATAGTTAGGCAAATCAAAATAATCAATTCTTTCATCATTGATAATCTTATAATAGTAATTTTCAGAACCTCTCATAAAATAAACAATATTTGAATTAGTAGATTTAACATAATCAATTAAAGAATCAACATTATCATTATATTTCTTATCATTTATAACAAAATGAAAATGATTTTTATTTGAAACACTTATATTAGGAAAATAATTTAATAAAACAACAATCCAAGCAATACAAATAGTAATAATTAAAAAAACAAAAAATCTATTTATTTTTTTATCATATTCAATTGAATCAACAAAAAAATAAAAAACTATTAATAAAAATAAAGACACATGATAATAATCAATAATTGGAAAAACTAAAACTCCAAAGCATAATCCATAACATAATAATAATTTATTCTTACCATTAATAATACTAAATAAAAGATATAGAACGCCAATGATAAAAAGTATCAAATAAAAATAATTAATTTGAAAATTACTATGACCAAAATCAAACAATCCTAACAAACAAAGATTAAAAAAAGAGCCTAAACAATTATTTATTAACAAATATAAAAATAATAATAAACAAGGCATTAAATACCCTACCAATATCATCAAAAATTTTTTCTTATTATTAAATAAATAATAGAACGTTGGTACAAAACAAATTATCCCTACTGTCTGTTTTGTACAAAAAATCAACCCTAAAATTACACCCAAAATATAATCACTTTTATTCTCTTTAAAACAATATATAAATAAAATAAATAAAAAAATAAGCATAAAATTATATCCTGGATACATTGTTGATACCATTGCAATTGGAAAAGATAAAATCATAAACAATAAATAAAGAATAACCTTACTACCAAGCATTTTTTCAAGTATATAAAACATTACAGTCAATACAATTGCCTGTTCTATATAAAACATAACAATATCATTATATATAAATAAACCAAGGGAATACAAAAAAGGAGCAAAAGGAGTAATTACCATATTGAAATCTTTATATGGTATTTCACCCAATCTAATCGCATAACTAAATCCATAGTTAACAAAAGTATCTCCTCTACTCAAAGTAAAAATAAAAATTAAACTTATAAAAAAGAAAAGAAACAAAAAACAATAAAGATGAACTTTTTTATACAAACATATCACTCCTTATAATAAATAGAAAAATTATCTAATTCTTTCACTAATTTATAATTATTTTCAATTAATTCAGGAATAGACATATCAAACTGACAACCCTTATCATAACAAACTACAAACTTTGAAATTATAAAGTATGTATTTTTTTCTTTTTTTATGTTTGCAATCAAATTTTTTCTTCCATTATAACCTTGATTACCCTTAAATAAAATATAATACATATTTAAAGGAGAAGATGTTGTTGAAGAAAAGAAAATAGTTTGTGATGGATCACCTACGTAAATAACTTTCTTACCTGGAACATATTTTATAATTTCATCATACTCTTCTTTTACAGAATAAGGTAACAATTCTGCTGGGAAATTATGAAAACTATAGAACTTAAATTTAAAATAGTTGATTCTGCCAATAAAATCTAACAAAAAAATAAAAATAATAATAATAATAAAAGAAATAAAAGGTATTAATTTAGTAACTTTAAAATTCATATTATAAATCATGACAATAAAAGCAAAAAATAAAAATAATGAAACATGATGTGACTCAATTAATGGATATACTATAGGTATATAGCCAAAAAGATAATAATAACTAATATTTTTATCTTTTTTATTAAAAAAACTTATAAATACTATAAATAAAGAAATTATAAATAAAATCAAATACAAAGTTTTCACTTGAAAATTACCAGTAAATTCATATAAATTAAGAAAGCACAAATTTATAAAGTTTAAAAAGCTATTACTTAATAATAAATATACAAAAAAAATCAATACTGGTATCATACTATATATAAAACGTACCAATGATTGTTTTTTATTTTTCAAAAATGGATAAAAGATAGTAACTAGCAATATAAAAATACCTATGTTTTGTTTTGTTAAAAGACTTATCCCCGCAATAAATCCAATAAGTTTATCAGATTTATTATTATCATGAAGATAAACTAATAAAAGCATTTCAAATAAAATCAAAAAATTATAACCAGGAAACAAGCAATACGCAAAACTAAAAATAAATGGACAAAACAAGGCCACAATTATAATCCATGCTTTCCTATCCATCATTTTAAATAATAGCTTAGAAAACAAGACTAATAAAATTGACTGTTCTATGTAAAAAACCAAAATTGATTTATTAAAAAAAAGCAATATACTATATATAAAAGGGCCAAAAAGAGGAACGATTAAATTAAAATCCTTATAAGGAATTTGGCCATTAGCTATACCATAACTAAACCCATAATTAACGTAGGTATCCATTCTAAAAGGAATATAAACAAAGATCATAGAAAAAAGGAATACAAAAAACAAAATAATATATTTAACATTATTTTTCATCATAATCACTCCTTAATTTCAAAATGATTACCACTATCCAAATACAATATTCCTTTATGCCCTTCTAATTGGGACAACACCTCGTTATAATGATTAACCATCTTAAACTTAGTTAATGTCAAATATACCATATTTCCATCATCCATATATAATAAGAATCTATCTTTATCAAAATCATTAGGTTTATACTCTATATCACTTATTTTAGATAGTATATCATCTTTAATTTTAGACACACCAGTAACAAATTTACTATATTTTTTATCCGGAACATAGTTAAGTAATCTTGGCACTCTAAAAGAATGACTAATTCCATCCTCAGAAACCACTTCATTATTAGATAAAACATATTTATTAGTATTAGTATTATAAAAAAGAGCTTTATTTTCTAATACATTTATTTCTAATACAAATCCAATTTTTTTTCTTACAGTACAAGAATAAATATAGTTTGAACTACTAAGTCTTTTTTCTATTTTTCTATTTTTTAAAAGAATAAAATAAGGATAATCTCTAACTCCAGCCAAGTCAATAACATAGTCATCATTCAAATAGTTATTACCTTTAATTACAATATTTTTCGTTTTAATTCTTAAAGAAAAAGCCACCACAAAAAATAGTCCCAAAAAAACTAGCAGAACCATTAGAAAGTTTCTCATTTTAATTTTAGTTTTTTTAACAACTCTTTTTGCCATACTTACTCCCAATTTACAAATTCTTGTTCTATTTTCATATCAATTCCATATTCTTTAAGTACTTTATCGTGAGCAAGATCAATTAAATATTTAATATCACTACTTGTTGCATCTTTATAATTAATTACAAAATTAGCGTGTTTATCACTAATCATTGCTCCACCTTTCTTCATACCTTTCATACCAATATCTTCTATAAGTTTACCAGCATAATTATCAGGTGGGTTTCTAAAAACACTTCCCGCACTAGGATAATCTAATGGTTGAGACTCAATACGCCTTTTTTTTCTTTCTTTTATAAGAGACTCAATTGCCTCTCTCTTACCAACTTTAAGCTCTAAAACAACCTCTAGACAAACATACCCCGGATGTTTCTGAAGAAAAGAAGATCTATAATGAAAGTCCATCTCTCCATTAACTAAATTAATAACATTAAGTTCAGGAGTCAAAACTTTAACAGTTTCAACGACATATCCCATATCCGATTTATACGCACCAGCGTTCATGAATACTGCACCACCTACACTTCCAGGAATACCTGATGCAAACTCTAACCCAGTTAAACCTTTTTTTGCAGTTAATAAACTCAACTTGATTAAAGAATATCCAGCGCCCACTCTAACCTTGTTCTTACTTATAAATTTTACTTCATTAAACTCACTTAGTTTTATTAGAACACCATCATATATTTTATCACTAAATAATAAATTAGAGCCATTACCAATAATTTTATACTTTATATTATTATTTTTAATGAATTTGATAAGTTTAATTAACATTTCAACGTTTTTAGGATATACAACACATCTTGCAGTTCCACCAGAACAATATGTTGTATACTTCTTTAATAAAACATTTTCTTCAACTTTGCCAATATTCATCTTTTTAATACTATCTAAATAATCATTCATAATAATCATCACCTAATTATTTTTTCTATCTCTTTATATATTCTACTAGCAGAATCATTTATCCCTAACTTTCTACTTGCATCACTCATTTTGTTATAACTTTCTTTATTATCAAATAACTTATCAATCTCATGAATAATCTTATCTCTTGAAAAGTCTTCCTCCTTAACAATTATACATGCACCATTATCACTAAGTTCCTTAGCATTTTTATACTGATGATTATTAGTAACATAAGGAGAAGGTACTAATATAGCAGGTAATCCAATCGCAGTAACTTCAGCAATAGTAGAAGCACCTGCACGTGATATAATCAAATCACTGTCCTTAAGTAAATTAATTAAATTATCCATAAATGGAATTATTTTTACATTATCAGAAATATTTAAATCTTTGTATTCTTCATAGTAACTTTTACCAGTCACAACAAGAACCTGATAGCTCTTATTATTAAATCCGGGAATCAAATCTTTTATCTTTTCAGTCATTGTAGTACTACCTAATGAGCCCATAACAACAACCACTAACTTCTTATCATCAGAAAAACCAAGCGTGCTCTTTTTTAAAACTTTAGCCTTAATAATTTCTTCACTTCTAGGATTTCCAGTATAACAAACTTTATCTTTTGGAAACATATTTAAACTATTTGGAAGTGAAACACAAATTTTATCAGCAAATCTTCCTATAAATTTGTTAGAAATTCCAGGTATAGAATTTTGTTCATGAATAAGAATTGGAATATTACATTTATGAGCAGCATATAAAACAGGTGCTGTTATATATCCACCAGCTCCAACCACAACATCAGGCTTAAATTTTTCTATCTCTTCCTTCGCTCTATTAACTGCAACCTTAAATTTCTTATAAACAATAATATTAGAGAAAATGTTTTTTCGGTTTAATCCACTCATTTCAAATCCAACAAAATTAATGCCCATTTTAGGAATTATATCCTTCTCCATTCTATCACTAGTACCTATATAAAGTATTTCTGATGAATTATCCATTTCCTTTATTTTATTAATAATCGCTATTGCGGGATAGATATGTCCACCTGTACCTCCTGCCACTACTATAACCTTCATCTAATCCCTCCATTTAAACAAATTATATCATATTTAATAAAATGATATTTAAATTTTATTAAATAATATATAAAACTTTACACTATATTTTATTTTATTAAAAAATATATATAACTATTATTATTTATTTTTTAAATTCAAGAATTGTAAAAGACACTATAATATGCTAAAATACAAGCAAAGAAATGAGGGATACAATGAAATCAATAGGTATTATAGCAGAATATAATCCATTTACAAATGGACACTTATATCACCTAAGTACTGTAAAAGAAAAGTATCCTGAACATACCATTATATTAGTAATGAACGGAAACTTTACTCAAAGAGGAATACCATCTATCATAGACAAATGGAAAAGAACAGAAATAGCTCTACAATTAGGAATAGACTTAGTTGTAGAATTACCATATCCCTTTGCCACACAATCAGCTGACTTTTTTGCATATGGTGCAATCACAATACTTGAAAACTTAAAAGTAGAAAAAATTATTTTTGGAAGTGAATCAGATAATATAGATAATTTAGAACTTATCGCAAAAACACAAATTAATAATGATGAATTAGAAAAACTTATAAAAATATATTCTAAATTAGGTGAAAACTACCCCACTGCATTATCAAAAGCAATATTTGATTTAACTAATAAAAAAATAGACACCCCAAATGATTTACTAGGAATAAGTTATATAAAAACAATTATCAAAAACAATTACAAGATAAAATATGAAACAATAAAAAGAGAAAATAATTATCATGGCAATGATTTAGAGCACAATTCAAGTGCATCATCAATAAGACAAGCATTAAAACTACATAAAAATGTTGATAATTACGTTCCAAAAATAGAAATAAAATATTTAGATAAGCTTCATTATCTAGAAGATTACTTTGAAATTTTAAAGTACAAAATCATTACAGAAAAAGATCTATCAATATACCAAACTGTAAATGAAGGAATAGATAAATTATTAAAAAAAGAAATTACAAAAGTAAATAATATAGATGATTTCATAAAAAAAGTTAAAAGTAAAAGATATACTCATAATAAAATAACTAGAATGCTTAACCACATTCTTTGTAATTTCACAAAGGAAAAGGCAAATAATTTTAAAGAAATTAAATATATACGTATATTAGGACTAAATAAAAAAGGAAGACACTATCTAAATCTTATAAAAAAAGAATTGACAATTCCATTAATAAGTAAAATAACAAAAAACAAAGATGATATGTTAGAATTTGAAATAGAAACAACAAAAATATATGACATTATAAAAAACAATAATTTAACAAAAAAAGAATTTGAAAAAATTATTTATTTAGGAGATGAATTGGATGATTAAAAATAAAAATACTGGACAAATAATTGTAATAAGTGCTCCATCTGGAGCAGGAAAAGGAACCATTATCAAAAAATTATTAGAAAATAACTCAAAACAAAGATGGTTATCAATCTCAGCTACCAGTAGAGATAAAAGAGAAGGTGAAATAGAAGGTATTAACTATTATTATTTAACTAAAGAAGACTTTAAAAAGAAAATAGATGAAGACTATTTTCTAGAATATGCAGAATATGCAGGTAACTATTATGGTACTCCAAGGGAATATATAAAAGATAAAATTAATAAAGGAATAGATGTAATCTTAGAAATTGAAATTCAAGGAGCAGCAAAAATAAAAAAGTTAATACCAGAAGCACTTTTTATATTTATAATGCCGCCTTCACTTAAAGAACTAGTAAGAAGACTTAAAAAAAGAGGAACAGAAACCAATGAGAAAATAATTAAAAGATTTAATACAGCATATAAAGAAGTCAATGAGGTAACAAAATATAACTATGTGGTTGTCAATGACAAAATCGAAACTGCAGTAGATAAAATTGAATCAATTATAAAAGCTGAAAAATGCAGAGTAGACCGTATAGAAGAAGTATATCTGGATACTAAGGAAGAAGAAATCCATGAATTATTGATGGACTCAGAATTTGACAATTCTGGACTAGGAGACAAAATATGAAAAAACAAATAAATTCATATATTAAGGAAGTAGAAGATAAAATAAGTAAAAATGAAATAACAAAAGACTATAAAAAAGAAATGCTTAATTTTATATCATTTTTTCAACATGAAAGATTAATTCATCTTATAGTAACCTTTTTCGTAGGCATATCTGCCATAATATTTTTTATCGCCATGATGTATTTTAATAGTATCCAACTAGCCTTAATATTCATAATACTAGTTCTTCTTTTTATACCATATATTCTTCACTATTATTTTTTAGAAAATAGTATACAGAAATTATATATTTATTATAAAGAAAAAGATTCCTTCTAAG
>CACWWC010000017.1 GCA_902764545.1 uncultured Erysipelotrichaceae bacterium
TGAAGGATTAAAATATTGTTTTGATAAATAAAGGATAAAAGATAGAATGTACGGTAGCGACTATCGGAATTTAAGCCTATGGAGAAGAAAGAGAACTTTAAGTAGGAATTTTGGGCGGTGACGACCAAAGCGAATAATTTATTTGAAAATTATTCTTTTGTTCTCATCAATGTTAAAATGATTTTAAGGAGAGTATTTATAATGGAAAGATCAGATAAAAAAGTTATTGAAAAATATTCAAAATTTATAAATAGAGACATAAAAGAAAAAGATACAAATAAATTTACTGAAGATGATATTACTTTAATAAGAAGATATTTGAGTAATGGAATATTAACCACAACTTCTAATAGATTATTACTATTACTACAAAAAATAAAATTAAAGCGAAAACCTTTAGATGCAAAAATGTCATTGTTAAAAAACAAAGCAGATGGCATACATTATTTTTATCAGGACGATGTATTAGCCCCATTGAAAGAATTAAAAACTTATGAAGAAGAATTAAATGGAAAAAATGAAAAAAATTTATTAAGATTTCTTGAGAAACTAAAGTATTATGAAATATATAGTGATGATGAAAAATTTCAAGAATACATACAAACTCTTACTATTGAAGAATTTAAAAACATTTTAACAACTCTTAATACAAAACTAAATAGACTTGAAGGTAAATATAAAAAGGAAAGAATAACTGAAATAAATAAAGTAGGAACAGGAAATGGGTTAATTTTAAATCTAAGTTGGTATGGAGCAACAGAGACAGTAATTGAACAAATTCTTCCTAAATTATTGGAAGCAATAAAAAAACTTGATAACAGGAAAGAACAGGCAGCGCTTTTTTACTATACATTAAATTTACTGCACATTTTTAAAGATGGAAATGGTAGAACATCAAGATTAATTTATGATCTAGCAATCGGAACAGACATCTCACAAAATTTGCACTGGTATTTTCATACACCAGATGATGAAAGACAATATGAAGGAAGCTTTGAAGAAGAAAGAGACATAATGAAAATACGCAAACTAGCAGTATTATTATCTAAGTATAATATTTTTTCTTTAGATTTATTTAATATAAAATTACCCCAAGAATTAGAAAACAAAGGTATTGAAACAATGGTTAACCCAATATCAATACTAAATAATATAAAAATGAAAGATGAAATAGTTGAGCAATTATCTCAACAAGAACAAAAAATAATTAGTCATCTTTTATATGATAATATAGAATCTGGATACTATGAAATAGGTGGCTTAATTGTTCTTATAATAGTAATCATGAAAAAAGAATTAAATAAAATACCAGATACTAATAATTCAAGTGTTATTTCTTTTAATATTAATGAGAATGAAGATTTATATGCAACATGGAATATTGAAGACTTTAGAAATATATACAGAATAGGAAATATACTAAAAAGAGAGATGTTCATTCACTTAATAGAAATATTTACAAATCCAAATAAATATCAAGAAGATTCATTAGTAGTTAAAGATATAATACTAAATAGTAAAAGTAAAAATAAGAGGTGAGATAATGGATTATTCAATACTAGTAAATAAAGATAACAAAATAAAAAATAATTACTATAAGGATTTAAAATTAGTTAATACAAAAGATATTGAAAATGCAGACATACAAGTAGAAGAAAAAGCATTTGAAGCATATTTAAAGTTAAAAGAATTTTTAAAAGATAAAAATATAGAAATAGCCATAGCATCATCCTATAGAAGCATAGAAACACAAGAGAGCATTTATCAAGATTTTATAGTAAGATATGGACAGGATTATGCCGACTCTTATGTTGCAACACCAGGATACTCAGAGCATCATACTGGACTGGCAATAGATATTTCACTAAAAATTAATGGTGAATTTATAGATGATAATGACTTATTGATGGAAAACACAAAAACATTTGAAGAGATTCATAAATATATAAAAGATTTTGGATTTATACTAAGATATCCAGAAGGCAAAGAAGATATAACTGGTTATCCATATGAACCATGGCATCTCCGATATGTAGGAATATTTATATCTAATATTATTAGTGATAATAACCTGACTCTAGAAGAATATAAAAACAATTATTCAGGAGTAATCGTCGTAAATAAAGAAAAAGGATATACCTCTTTTGATATAGTAAATAAAATAAGTAAGCTATTTGGCATAAAAAAAGTAGGGCATACTGGTACTCTAGATCCATTAGCAGAAGGAGTATTACTTGTATGTATAGGACAAGCAACAAAAATAGTAGAACTTTTGACAGCTAAAGACAAAGAATATATAGCAGGAGTTAAACTAGGAATTGAAACAGATACATACGATAGTGTTGGAGAAATAATAAAAAAAACACAAGTACCAAATCATATCGACCTAAAACAAGTATTAAATAGCTATAAAAAAACATATCTTCAAGAAGTGCCAATATATTCAGCAGTAAAAGTTAATGGAAAAAAGCTATATGATTATGCAAGAGAAGGAAAAAAAGTTGAACTTCCAAAAAAAGAAGTTACAATAAAAGATATTGAATTATTAAAAAATGAAAATGATACATTTACATTTAAAACATTAGTAACTAAAGGATGCTATATTAGAAGTCTAATTAATGATATTGGACATGATATTGGCTGCGGAGCCATAATGACATCTCTTGTTAGAACGAAACAAGGAAAAGTAGGTATTAATGAATCATATAAAATTAGTGATATTGAAAACAATAATTATAAACTATATAAAATTGAAGAAGTGCTTGAATATCCAAAAGTTATAGTTGATGACAATTTAGAATTTAAAATAAAAAATGGCATGAAAATTTTTAACAACTGGAAGATAAAAGATAAAGTATTATTCTTCAATGAAAAAGATAAGTTACTTGGAATTTATGAAAGAGATAATCAAAAATTAAGAGTATGGAAGAATTTTTCATAAAAAATGAGTATAATAATGCTTTTTTTTAGAAAAATGATATTATGAAAATAAGGTAATAAAAAATGAATGTGTTAGTATCAGAACCAACTGTAACTGAATCTATACATAGTATGAAAGTAGAGTCAATAACCGGTACAATAAAAAAATTTTAATTCAAACAAAAGATGACGACAAAATGCCTATAGAGTTATATGAAAAGCTATGTAATATGTTTCTAGAGGCATTAACATATTGCAAGACATCATCAGATATTAAATATATAAAAGAAACTTTTGATGAGATTTATGGGATTAGTAGATTTTCAAAAACTCTTGTTATATTTACAGAACAATTAAATTTACACTGCATTTAGTTTTTATATTTTTAAAACCTTACTTTCCAAGCTATCTACAAACATAATCAATAGAGTTTCCATTTCTATAAGTTTTAAAATTGATGTGAAACATTTCTATACGAAAAAAGTGATTTAAGTCGTACAATATGAGTTGCAAAAACAAATATTTACGAAAGAACTTAAATCACATGTAACACTACAAATTTTATTTAGTGCTCAAAAGTAAATATTGACAAATCCAACAAAATGATGTATAATTAGCTCACCTATTGAGAGTGGATAGGTGAGAAAAGGGGATTCGATTATGAAAAATCATTATGAGATATTAGGAGTGGATGAAAACGCTACTACAGACGAAATAAAAAAAGCATATCGTGAAATGATAAAAAAATATCATCCAGATAAACATCCACATGTATCAGAAGAAGATGATACTTATTATCAAGAAAAAACTAAAGAAATAAATGAAGCATTTGAAACTCTATCTAACCCAGCAAAAAGAGCGATATATGATCAACAGATAGCAAATAATAAATATTATAGTTCATATGACTCTTATGGCTATGATAATACATACCAAAGATGTGAATCTTCTGAAGATGAATCTTTTACATCTCACGCCACATATAGAAAAAATAGTAGACGTCATACAAAAAAATCAACAGTCAAAAAAGTTGTGGATGCGTTTACAAAGGCATATAAAGAAGTAAAAGAAGACGAAGAAAAAGAGCCATTTACAAAAAGACATAGAGACATTAATCAAAGATTTAAAAAAATATATAAACAAGGGAACAATAGTGTACCAGAGATAATCCTATTACATATATGTAATGGAACAGTTCACATAGGTAAAGAAGTTTTATATCAAATTAAAAAAGTTAAGTATATTAATAAAGATGATGCTTTAAAATTTGCAATTAGAAATAGAGTTACTGCAGGAGCAATGGCAGTTATAATAGGTGCAATAAATATTGGAGGAGTACTTTTCCCTAGTGAAGAGAATACTGATAATCAAACGATTATAGTTGCAGGAAAAAGTGAAAACACTAAAAGTGAAGATGAAGAAAAAACTATAAGACTAAATAGGATTTATACAGTAGAAGCTGGAGATTCATTATCATATATATCGGATATGTCAAATACACCTATAGAAACAATAAAAAGAGTCAATCAAATAGATTCATCAATGTTATATATAGGTTCAAAAGTAGAGATACCATATGATATTGATAGTAATGATTTGAGATATTATATTGATGAAGTGCCATCATATAATTTATCAATTCAAGATCTTGCAGAAAAGTATGAAACAGACGAAGAAACTATTGAAAAGTTAAATAGTGAAGCTATTACAAGAATTGATGATGTTAAAGTAATATTATCAGATAATGTAATAGTTCCAAATTTCATAACAGTAGATGAATTAAGAGAAAAAAGACAAAATAAAGAAAAAACAAATATTTATCAATAAAATATTTGTAAAAAATAAAAAATATGTTATAATACAGTTTAGAAAGGAGTGGGAATATAATCCCACTCTTATTATTTATTAGGAGGTGACTATGAAAGATAAAATAGAAAAACTTGTAAATGAAAAGATTAAAGAATTAAATGTTTTTGTAGATGATGCATTTATAAGTGAAGAAGAGGGAAAGAAAATTTTTAATATAGTACTTGATAGTAATGAAGTTATTGATTTAAATAAGATAACTGATGCCTCAAGAATAATAAATAAAATAATAGACTTAAATGAAAGTGTATTAGAAGATTGTGATGAGTTAGATATTTATTCAAAAGAGAAGGGAGAATAATAAAATGAGTGAAAAAATGAATGGAAAAGAATTTAAAAAAGCACTTGATAATATTGTTAAAGAAAAAGATATTGATCCAGAAATAGTTTATGGTGCAATGGAACTTGCGTTAACATCAGCTTATAAGAAAAATTTTAATTCAAAAACAAACGTAAAAGTATTATTTGATAGAGAAACAGGAGATATTAGAGTATTTTCTTATTTAACAGTAGTACCTGATGATAAGATGACAAAAGAGGAATATGACGATGCTTTATTTGAAAGATATGCTGAGGATGATGAACTAGATACTAAACCAGAGATTGAAGAAGATGAATCAGACTCTGATGACGAAGGTACATCAGAAGAAGGGTCATCAAAACCACAAATATCATTTTTTAATCCTGAAACAGAGATTAAATTAAGTGAAGCCAAAAAAATAGATAAGTTGTTAGAAATAGGAGATACCATTGATACTGAGGTAACTCCAAAAGATTTCGGCCGTGTTGCCACATCTACTGCAAAACAAGTTGTAATCCAAAAGATTAGAGAAGCTGAAAGAAACAGTATTATGGAAGAATTTGGAGACAAACAAGACGAATTATTAATTGGTACTGTTGCACTTGAAGATACAGATAACTATTTTATAGATTTAGGAAGAACAAACGGAATATTACCAAAAAAAGATTGTATACCTGGTGAAAAAATTGAGATGGGATCTCAAATTAAAGTATATGTATCTAAAGTAGATAATAGTGGTAAAAATTTATTAGTATTACTAAGCCGTGCTCATTATGGATTTGTTAAAAGATTATTTGAACTTGAAATACCAGAAATTAACGATGGTACAGTAATGATTTATTCCGTAGCAAGAGATCCAGGGAATAGAAGTAAAGTTGCAGTATATTCAGAAAATTCAAACGTCGATCCAATAGGAGCATGTATTGGAGAAAAAGGCTCACGTATTGCACGTATAATTACAGAATTACATGGAGAAAAATTAGACATTGTTAAATATGATAGTGATCCAGCTGTGTTTATAGAAAATGCACTATCTCCTGCTAAAGATTTAACAGTTGCCATTACAGATCCAAAGAAACTAGAAGCAATGGTTATTGCTGATGGAGATAACTTCTCATTAGCAATAGGAAAAAAAGGACAAAATGCACGTCTTGCAACAAGATTAACTAAATTTAAAAAGATTGATATAAAAACAACAGAACAAGCACGCGAAGCAGGAATTAATTTTAGATAGAGGTTAATATGAAAGTAAGAAAAATACCTTTAAGAACATGCGTAGTAACAAAAGAATCTCTACCAAAGAAAGAACTACTTAGAATTGTTAGGACTACAGAAGGCGAAGTAAAGCCAGACGAAACAGGAAAGTTAAATGGTAGAGGTGCATATATTAAAAAAGATATTGCTGTCTTAGAAAAAGCACAAAAAAGTAATATCTTAGAAAAAAGATTAGAATGCAAGATAGAGGATAGTGTCTATGAAGAAATAAGAAAAATAATAGAAAAGTGAGGTGAGAGTCATTATGATGACTTTAGAAGATTATGCAGTAGATACTGGTAAAACAGTAGAAGAAATAAAAGCATTATGCGATAAAGTAGGAATATCTTACCAAGATGAAAACACATTATTAGATGATATAAGTATTACTTTATTAGATAATGAATTACAAGATGAAGAAGACTATATCGAAGGAGATATAGAAGATGAAATAAAAGAGGAAATAAGATTAAAAGAAGAGGCAGAGGACAAAGCTGAAGAACTAGCTTTCGATACAAAAATTGACTTAGATAATTCTTCTTCATTTACAAAAGTAAAACCAAAAAAATCTAATAGAAGTGATAATAACAAAAAAGATTTCTTAAAAGAAAGAAAAAAAATGTATAAAAACAAATCTAAACTTCAAAGTAATGAAGCTAAACAAGATGAAAATGTTATCTTATATAAGGATAGTATGACTGTTACAGAACTTGCAAATTTATTAGAAGTTGCCCCAGTAGAATTAGTAAAAAAATTAATGGGACTTGGAGTAATGGCATCAGTTAATCAATCAATTGACTATGATTCAGCTGAAATAATTGTTTCTGAATATAACAAAACATTAAAAAAAGAAGAAACAGCAGATATTTCAAATTTTGAAAACTTTGAAATAGAGGATAGAGAAGAAGATTTAGTAGAAAGACCACCAGTCGTAACCGTAATGGGACATGTTGATCATGGAAAAACAACATTACTTGATGCAATAAGAAATACAGACGTAGTAGCAGGCGAGGCTGGAGGAATTACTCAAGCAATAGGAGCTTATTCAGTAAAATGTAATGGTAAACTAATAACGTTTATAGATACACCAGGACACGCAGCATTTACTGAAATGAGAGCCCGTGGAGCACAGATGACCGATATTGTAATTATAATTGTTGCTGCAGATGATGGAATTATGCCACAAACAAAAGAAGCAATAGATCATGCAAAAGCAGCCGGAGTACCAATTATAGTTGCTATTAATAAAATTGATAAACCAGAAGCTAACATAGAAAGAGTAATGACTGCCCTAGTAGAAAACGGCCTAACTCCAGAAGAATGGGGTGGAGATATTATAGTTAATAAAATATCTGCAAAAACAGGCGAGGGAATAGATAGTTTATTAGAAAATATCTTATTAGTAGCAGAAATGCAAGAATATAAAGCCAACCCTAATCGTTATGCAACAGGAGCTGTAATAGAATCTAAAAAAGATAATAAAGTAGGTTCAACTGCAACTTTATTAATCCAAAATGGTACATTACGTTTAGGTGATCCAATAGTAATTGGTAATTATGCCGGAAAAGTAAGAACACTAAAAGATGATAAAGGAAATAATATCGTAGAAGCTAAACCATCAACTCCTGTAGAAGTAACAGGAATATCTGAAGTACCTAGTGCGGGAGATAAATTCATGGCATTTGAGTCAGAACGTCAGGCAAAAGAAATTGCTCATGAAAGACAATTAAGAAGTAAAGAAAAAGATACTAACTTTAGTGGTATGACTTTAGAAGATTTATTTGGAAGAATAAAAGAAGGTCAAAAAGAAATAAAAGTAGTTTTAAAAGCGGATGTTAATGGTTCATTAGAAGCAGTAAGAAACGCTTTAGAAAAAATAGATGTTGAAGGGGTAAAAGTAAACGTTATCAGAGGTGGCGTTGGTGCAATTACTGAAAGTGATGTAGTTCTTGCATCAGCATCAAAAGCAATAATAATTGGTTTTAACGTAAGAGGTAACACATCTACAGTAGATACAGCTAAACAATATGGAATAGAAATTAAAACATATGACATTATTTATAAAGTAGTAGAAGATGTAGAAAATGCCATGAAAGGAATGCTTGAACCAGAATATGAAGAGAAAGTTTTAGGAACTGCAGAAATAAGACAAATTTTCAAATTTTCAAAAGTTGGTTTAATCGCAGGATGCCACGTATTAAGTGGAACTATAAAAAACAATTTGAAAGCACGTATTATAAGAGATGATGTTATTGTATATAATGGCGCAGTTAATACACTTCAACACGAAAAAGATCAAGTAAAAGAAGTAAAAAAAGATATGGACTGTGGAATGACACTAGAAAATTGTCAAGACTATAAAGAAAAAGACATCATAGAGGTATACGAACTCGTTGAAATAAAAAGATAGGAGTGGTTATATGCCAAGTATCAAGATAGCAAGATTAAATCATACTATCCAACAAGAAATAAGTATGATTTTACAAACAGAAATAAAAGATGAAGACATTAGATTTGTAACTATCACAGGAGTTGATACGTCATCAGATTTAAGTTATGCAAAAATATATTACACAGTGTTAAATGATACAAAAAAAGAAAAAACACAAGAAGCTTTAGATGGCGCATCATCATATATTAGAACAAAACTTGCTGAAAGAATTGAAGTAAGACATACTCCGGAATTAAAATTTATATTTGATACATCAATTGAATATGGAGAACATATAGAAAAAATAATTGAGGAAATAAATGAAAAAGAAAATAAAGAGTAACAAGGTTTACTCTTTATTAATTAGAAAAAATAGATTATAATATTCATAATATTATAATAAAAAAGAGGTGATAAAATGCCTAAACAAAATAAAAAAGATGATTTGTGGGTATATGTTTTACTCCAATCAGCATTAGTTATTTTACTAGAATCATTAAAAACCTACAATTTTACAATATATAATACAGATATCACATATGTAATACCAATACTACCAATTGTCTTTCTAATAACTAATTACATAATAAAGAAATATAATTCAAAAAAGGCCTTTATAAGTATTTTGATATCTAGTATTTCACCCGTTATATATATGTATATAATGTCCTTTGCACTTAACAAAACACTTATTTTAACAAGTATAATAGGTGAAGTAGTCGCATACTTAATATCTCAAATTATTAATATTATAATATATACCTACATCTTAAAGAATACAAAACATTCATATATAACTATTTTATTAACATACTTATTTTCATCAGTTTTCTTTTATATAACATATACAATATTCTATTTGAATGTTATAACTCTAGATGGATATTGGAAAAAATATCTATTAAGTATATCAATTCAGTTTGTTGTCTCAATCCCACTTACTATAATAGACAAAAAGATAAAAAGTACTAATAAGTAGACGTAAAGTCTACTTTTTTTGTCAAAAAAAGCAAGTAAAATTTGACATCGGAGGGGTAGTTTACAATGTATATATAATAGGAATTTGTTATCAGGAGTAGAAGTATATGGAAACGATTCATATGACACGGCAGCAAGTACAACAACACAATTAGAATATTATCAAAATTCGTTAAATAGTAAAATAAAGCAATATAATGATTTGGATAGTTGGTGGTGGTAGCGTTCGGCTGGTTCTAACGATGGTACTCGTTTTCGTTATATCGAACGTGACAGTACAATGCGTAGTCGTGGTGCCACGGACACCATTGGGATCTCTCCTGCTTTTAGAATAGGATAAAAAACATATAAAAAAATAAAATAATTGTTAGTTATTTTATTTTTTTATCTTCATCTATACATGAATTAATTAAATTAACCAATAAATTCTCCACTAAATAAAAACAGATATTAAAAATAGAATGGTATTATGAAATATATGAAATGTCATAGAAGTAAAAACTGTATCTGTTTTACTATATGCAATAGCAAACATTCCCCCTAAAGCTCCATATGGAATAATATATAAATAATCTACTAAAGTTTTTGCAGAACCTAAGACATGAGCTCCACCAAAAATTAAGAATGACAAAATTATAAATATATATTTATTTTTAAATACATCATATATTGCCTTTCTAAAAACAATTTCTTCATTGAATGGAGCTAATAAACAAACATCAAGTGCCATCACTAACGGAAATGCACTAATTAACTTTTGCACTTCATTTTCATTAGTTGCACCATTAGACTTAAAAACATAAACAAGTAATAAGTTCATACATACCATAATTATTAAACCTAAAAACCAGCAGGCCAGGCCAGTATCTAAGTTAATAATTAAATCCTTTTTGAATTTTCTAAATTCACTAACTAAGTCTTTCCGATATAATAAAAATAGTATAATAAAAACACAAAAGCTTGAGAAGGTTGACAATAAAACCGCAACCTTATAATTACCATGTAATTTATTAATATCTAATTTAAAAAGAACAATAGCTAGATATTGAAAAATAGTAGAATAAAAAAATAGAAAATAGGTAAATATGCTTCTAATTATTTTTTTTATTCTACAAGACTTAAATATACTCATATAATCACCATAATAAAGATATCATAAAAATTTAATTATTAAAAGATATTACATTTAATAACATTGATATTTATATATTTATATGCTAATATAAATCTCAAGAAAAAAGGGAAATATTTATGTTTTCCTAATGTTTAAATGACATTTGGGTATTACTGAATGTCATTTTATTTATAAGGAGTATATATGAAAAAAAGAAATACAGTTAGTTATAATCAAATAATTGCAGGAATAGTTTATAGGTTTGGAAGCGTAAACCAATATGAATTTAGTCTTATATATAAATTGATAGAAAAAAAATTAGAGGAAATGAACATTTCTATTGATTTATCATGGAATGAAAATAAAGATAATAATACGGTGTTTGAATATTTAGAATATACTAGAGATGGTGATATCATTTTAAAGGGTAAACACGAATTAAATACAGTTGTGAAAGATAATAAAACACTAAAAGAATTATTGAAAAGCAATTCAGAAGAAGCAATAATCAATATAGTTGATAGCATAGATATTTCTAAGTTTGCTGAAGAGAGTAAAAATGATTTTGAAGAAAACAAAGAAGATGTGCTAGAAAATGCTAATGTATTGTTAATATCAGAAGAGGAAGATGACTATAAAAGTGCATTAGAATATGGATTTAAAAATATTGATTATTTTAAATCAGTAATAAGAGCAAATGACTATTTTTTGCCAACAAGAATAGAAGATCTAGAACAATACAATTTGGTTATTTTAGGAAATAGAAGTGTAACTGTTAATACCGCTAATACAACAAAATTAGAACGATTAATTAATGAAATGGATGCTGCACATAGACTACTAAAAGTTAGCGTTTTTGATTATCATCTTTTTGAGCCACCAAAGTATTCGTTGTTCTTTCAAAATAAAAGAGTATCAGGAATGTATAATTTAAGTGAAACAGAATATGAAGAAGTATATAATAGAATATTGGAAAATACTATTATGAATGATATGATGATAGAAACCGGACACAAAAAGAGATTACCAGAGTATAAAGATAGCATTAATCCTAACAAACTACCATTACCAAAGAAAAAAGAAGATATAAAGATTCTTTGCTTATATCAACATGCTGAAAATTATCTTCATGAAATAGAAGAAGAATTAGGACTTAATATCACATTTATGCCTGACGATAACTTTTCACTTGAAAAGATAAATCGTCTACTTGGTGAATACGACATTATAATTGCAAGTTCAATGTTTTCAAGTAAATTATTAAGTTTTAATATAGAAAGTACAGAGCAATGTAAAGATACAGGAAGAAGCTTAGTTTTACTTTTGACTAATGAAGATAAAAATATAGGTTTATTTGATGAAAATAAAAATTATTTACCATACGGAATAGGTGATAAAGTAAAAATAAAATATACATTTGCAGGAGAACTTGCAACTACTCCAGAAGGGAAGCAAACACCTAAATATCAGAAAGAATATAATGTATATAGACATGATATAAATAGTTCCAAAGATGATGAAAATATAAGAGATTATGATAAAAGTTGCTATTGTGATTTAAAAAGTGTAATCCAATCAGCAGTAACTATTTATAATCAACAACTTATCAACACTAAAAACGAACCGTTAGAAAATCTCGATCTAAAAGATCCAGATAGTTTTACAGAAGAATATGCATCTTATGAACATAATTTTAATAGTCTGAAAGAGGATAGCTTAAAGTCAGTTACAAAAATGCATGATTTAAATAGGGCAATTGTTAACTATATATATAACATAGAACATAACTATACTAATAAAATTCCTAAAGACTTGAAAATAGAAGAACCATCCGATGGAATAAAAATAACAATTTATAATCAAAATAGAACAATTGCTACTTTAAAAATAAACAGTGTATCAAGATGTTATACAAACTATTTCGAGTTTGAATTACAGTATTTAACAAATAAAAATCGCCTATCACAACCTATAAAATTGGCATATTATACATCAACGTTTGACGGAAAAGAAGATGTGCCTCCTAGACCTAATGACCAACAAGAAAAAGTTATTAATTCAATTATAAATAAAATAATAACTACACTTAATCCAATTAATGATGAGGTAAAAGAAGTTCCACCACTAGAAACTCCAAAACAAAAAAAGAAAAAATAAAAAAACAGATGATAAAAATATGGAAAATAAAAAGATAAGTTCTGACATACTTCTAGCCGGTGCCTTACAAAGATTACAACAAATAGATTTGGTTGATCTTAAATTATTAACTGATTTATTAAGAAAAATTATCAATTGAAATAGATTATAAAATTAGAAAAAAATCTGAAATAAGCGCATACTTAAAGACACAAAGAGATGGAACTATACTATTTAGAAGTGACATAACTCTTGATAAATATCTAGAAGAAGAGGGACTAACAGTACTTGAAAAATTACAAATAATTGCTGGTGGTGAAATAAGTAGGTTTTTTAACGAACTAAATTCAAAAGACTATTATAATAGAAAAAAAGTATTATTAAATGATAATAAAAGAAGAGCAGGATTACTAGCAAGAATACTACTTATATCTGATAAAGAAGCTGACTATAAAACTTTACAGAAAGAAGGATATAGAAATGTAGATTATTTTAAATCAGTTATAGTTGCCGATAAATATTTTAAAGATAAAAAAGAAAAATTATATGATTATCATTTAGTATTATTAGGAGATACTCCAATTAATAGTGATGCTTTTGATGAAACTGATTTAGAAAGGTTTATTAAAAAAATCAGTATAACAACAAATCTTAAATACTTATGTTATTCAAATAATAGTTTTGAAGATAATGAATCATATTTGTTATATGAAAAAATTGGAAGAGATGTTTATTCAATTGAAGAAAATAGTAAAGAAGGCTTCTTAGATGCCATAAATAAATATACATTTATATCTCTTATAACTGAATTATTGAAAAGAAATGAATTTAAAAAAATTCCAAAGTATCAGGAACAAATAAATCCTGAGCTTCCACTTCCAAGAAAAAAAAGTGAACTGAAAATATTATATTTAGATCATTATGGGAATAGTGAAGAAGAAAAGATGATTGCTGAAGAATTAGGACTTGATATAACATTTATTCAAGATGACAACTTTGCTTTTAAAAAGAATTGTAAAGATAAATTAGGGGATTATGATATTATTATTGGAAGCGATGCTTATTCATCAATTTTACAAAAATTAAAAACTGAATCTGAGGAACAATGTAAATTAACTGGTAGACAATTAGTATTACTTATGAATTATAGAACAGATCCTCACATCTCATTTGATCCAAAAACATGTACCTATGCTGAGGGTTTAGGAAGCGATGTAACATTGAAATATATTATTGCGGGATCAGATAAGGATAAAACAACTAGCATAAAATATAAGCTATTTAGAAAAGCTAAATATGGGTCAAATGATTTAGATGATAAATGGGTGGGATATGCAAATAAAAGATATAGTCAAACAAGAAGTATTATCTCATCTGCGGTTAACATATATAATGATTTTATATTAAATAGTCATACCGAAATAGAAGATAATGATCTAGATTCGATAGAAGACTTTAACAATGAATTTAGTGAGAAATCAAATAAATCTGATATCGAAAAAAGTATTCGACTTAAAGCAATAGAAGAATTTGATGAAATGAGAAATACGATATCAAAGTATATAGAATTATTTACTAATAACTTTACAATAGATGTATCCAAAGAAATAAAAATCAGAGAAACAGAAAATCATTTTACTATAAAAATACTTAAAGAATCAAAAACAATTGCAGTACTTAAATATGAGAAAAGAATAAATGGAAGAACAAGAGAATTTGAACTTCAAATACTTAATAAAAAAGGAAAACTATCAAAATCAGAAATGTATCATATGACACCTGGCGCAAAACTAAGTGATAATATTCAAAAAGTAATGAACGCCATTGAAAAAAAAGTTATGAAGGAAATAAAACCAATTAATGAAACAGGAATGAAAAGAACAATAAGTGATATTCCTAAAAAGAAAAGAAGACGTATAATAAAAAAGGAAACTTAAAGGTTTATAAGTTTGATAAAAAAATATATTTAAAATAATTTTATTGTTGAGCTTTTTAAAGATATGATACAATTTTCTTATAGAAAAGGGAGTGATATTATGAAATCAAAAAAGAGAGCTCCATTAGAAAAATTAAAAGTATTTAGTAACACATATTTGATTTTTGCAGTTTTAGGAATTGTCTTTGCCATTTTAATATTACTTATTCCAAGTATTTCCGATACTGCAAAACAATATATTGATGAGAATCTAAACCCAAAAGTGTATCTAGAAGTGTCAGTTTGTATCTCAATAATAGGTTATTTATGGTATTATTGGCTAGTTAGAAGATTCATTAATGGAAAAAGTAAAGGAACATTCTATATGATTCTTTTAATTCTTGGAGCAGTTGGTGGTTTAATAGGTATTTTTACAGGAGAAAAGGGTACATCAATATTTAGTTTGGCTTTAGATCTAGCTGGTTTATATCTCTTACTAAAAGCAAAGAATGAAAATAATTAATTTATTTATCAGTCATGTACCTAATGCATGACTGATTTTTTTCATAATATAAATAAAATATAATACTTGCATAAATTAAAAAATAATAGTATAATACAGTTACTTACCGCAACCAGGTTTAAAGAATTTCCGACTTTATACTTAGTTATGGTCAATTAAAGAAAGGAAGTGTTAATATGGCATTAACAAAAATAGAAAAACAAGAAATAATCAAAGAATATAGAAGAGATGAAAAAGATACTGGTTCTCCAGAAGTTCAAATAGCTATTCTTACAAAAGAGATAGAACAGTTAACTGAACATTTAAAAGTACATATTCATGATTATCATTCACGTAGAGGGCTTTTAATTAAAGTTGGGCAAAGAAGAAATATGCTACAATATTTAGCTAAAAAAGATATTCAGCGTTATCGTGAATTAATTAAAAAATTAGGTTTAAGAAAGTAGACACATTTTTTCAGTGTCTATTTTTTTATTAAGAAAGAGGTTTTTATATGAAAAAAAAGGTATTTGAGTTAAATTTTCATGGAAGAAAATTAGTAGTTGAACATGGCTCTCTTGCTAAACAAGCTGATGGCTCTGTACTAGTTAGATATAATGATACAGTAGTTTTAACTGCAGCAGTAGTATCAAAAAATGTTAACTTATTAAGTGACTTTTTTCCATTAACTGTTAATTATCAAGAAAAATTATACTCAGTAGGTAAGATTCCTGGAGGATTTATTAAGCGTGAAGGACGTCCAAGTGAAGCAGCAACACTTGCTGCCCGTATGATTGATAGACCAATGCGTCCATTATTTCCAGAAGGATTCAAAAATGAAGTTCAAATTATATCAACAGTATTATCAGTTGATCAAGATTGTTCTCCAGAATTGACTGCAATGTTTGGTTCAAGTTTAGCTGTTTCAATTTCAAAGATTCCATTTAATGGACCAATTGCAGGAGTAAAAGTAGGTAGAGTAAAGGGAAAATTTGTAATTAACCCAACACCAGAAGAGTTAGAAGAATCAGATTTAGATCTAACTGTTGCCGGAACTAAAAAGGCTATTAACATGGTTGAATCAAGCGCAAAACAAGTTTCAGAAGAAGTTATGTTAGAAGCATTAATGTTTGGCCATAAAGCAGTAAAAGAATTAATAAAATTTCAAGAGAAGATTATTAAAGAAATTGGTGAAGAGAAAATGGAATATGAGACTCTTACACCATCTGCTGAATTAATAGAAAGAATTAGTTCACTAATTACTAAGAAAATGGATAAAGCTCTTCGTATAAAAGACAAATTAAAGAAGTATGCAGCAATTGATAAAATTAAAGAAGATATGGAAGAATTATTCAGAAAAGAAAATGAAGATACAATGAAAGAAGATGAGCTTAAAGAGTTACTAGTTAAAGTCGGAATGGTTATTTCCGACATTGAATATAAATTATTCAGAAGTATAGTAGTTAAAGAAAAAATAAGAGCTGATGGAAGAAAGATGGATGAGATTAGAAAAATATCAACAGACATTGACTTACTTCCACGAACTCATGGCTCAGCACTATTTACAAGAGGAGAAACACAATCACTTTCAGTAACTACATTAGGAGCACTAAACGAACATCAAATTATCGATGGTTTATCTATGGAAGATCAAAAAAGATTTATGCTTCATTATAATTTCCCACAATTCTCAGTTGGTGAGACTGGAAGATATGGTGCACCAGGAAGACGTGAGATTGGGCATGGAGCATTAGGAGAAAAGGCATTGGCACAAGTTATTCCTAGTGAAGAAGAGTTCCCATATACAATACGTGTTGTATCAGAAATACTTGAATCAAATGGATCATCATCACAGGCAAGTATTTGTGCAGGCTGTATGTCCCTTATGGCTGCAGGAGTTCCAATTAAAGCACCAGTTGCTGGAATCGCAATGGGATTAATAACACATGAAGATGACTATATAATTCTTACTGATATCCAAGGAATGGAAGATCACTTAGGAGATATGGACTTTAAAGTTGCTGGAACTGAAAGTGGTATCACAGCACTACAAATGGATATAAAAATAAGTGGTATTACAGAAGAAATACTAAAAGAAGCTTTAGAACAAGCTCGTAAGGCTAGATTAGAAATATTAAAAGTAATCAAAAAACAAATTAAGGAACCACGCAAAGAAGTATCACAATATGCACCTAAGATGGAGACATTCATGATAAATCCATTGAAGATTAAAGATGTAATTGGAAAAGGTGGAGAAATGATTACTAAGATCATTTGTGAGGCATCAAATGTTACCGAAGTAACAAACATAAATGCAGTAAAAGTTGAACTAGAAGATGATGGTAGGGTAATTATATATCATTCAGATAAAGATATAATTGAAAAGACTAAACAAATGATTGAAGAAATAGTAAGAGAAGTGGAAGTTGGTAAAATTTATGAAGCCAAAGTAGTTAAAGTTGAAGACTTTGGATGCTTCGTACAATTATGGCCAGGATGCGAGGGACTAGTACACGTATCACAACTAGCACACGAAAGAGTAGCTAAAGCAAGCGATGTAGTATCAGTTGGAGATGAGATAATTGTCAAAGCACTAGGTACAGACAAAAAAGGAAGACAAAACTTCTCTAGAAAAGATGCACTTCCACAAAAAAAAGAAACACAAAAAAAGAGTAAGAAGGAAGAAAAATAATAATTAAAGGGTGGTGAGAAAATGGTTGAATTCTTAAAAAGTATCATTAAATGGATAATACTTGCAATAATTATTATTCTAATAATCGTAATATTATACAATATTTCAAATGCATCAAGTAAAAAGACAGTAAATAATAATACATTATCAAATGGGGTACAAACAATAAATAATAAAAATAAAAAGAAGACAACAACAGATACTAACAGTAGTAATACTGATAGTAATAATACTACTAACAACAGTAGTAGAGGAAACACAACAATTGAAAACAATGCTGATTTTCAAGAAGTTTCTACTCCAGATACTGCAAGTTTTTCAGGAATTAGTGTCTTCTTAGGTATGTTTATCTTAAGTGGCACAACATATTATATTTATAGAAAATCAAAAAGTATTATTTAGTTTTAAAAGAGTTCTAAAAGACTCTTTTTTTCATACAATTAAATAGGTGAATCTATGAAAAAAATAACTAAAATAATATCAATAGTATTATTTTTCTTAATAAGTGTATTTTACACAAATAAATCAATAGATATATTAAAAAATAATGATCCAATAATGAAACAAATAAAAAATACAAAAGAAAAATATACAATTAGCCCAATCAATGCAATTATAAATGGAAATGAAATTCAATCAGGAACATATGGTAAAGAAATTGACTATGAATCTTCTTACACTAAGATGAAAAGATATGGTAAATATAATGAAGCATTAACTGTATTAAAAGACACTAAACCAACTATATCTATTGAAGATACATATGATAAATATTTAACAAAAGGCAATTCCAATAAAAGAAATGTCTCACTTGTATTTAAAATTACAGATGATAAAAATATAATGGAGTTATTATCATTGTTAGAAAAAAAAGATGTTCAAGTTACCTTCTTTATAGATGGAACATTACTAGAAAACAATGCAAAAGTAATTAAAAGTCTATCTAATCATGAAGTAGAAATATTATCCTACAATAATAAACAAGAAGAAACATTTATGACAGCATCAATATCATACCTCGAATCTCTAACAAATAGAGAAGCAAATTTTTGTTATACTGAAAATGACAATGAAGATTTATTAAAAATGTGCTCAAAAAATAAATTACACACAATAAAGCCGACCTTAGTATTAAAAAATGATATTTATAATAATATAAAAAAATCTGTTGAAAAAGATATTGTTATCACAATAGACAACTATCAAGGAAATAACTTATCATCAGCAATTGATTATCTAAAATCTAAAGGATATAATTTAGTAACTATACAAGATATGTTTGATGAAAGTACATAAAAAAAGAAATAGATAACTATTTCTTGTTGGGATAAAGAGATAAAGATAACTGCATATCATTATCACAGTTTTTATGTTTATAAAGGACCTTTTTACTTCTAACTTCATTAAGCATATTTAAAACGTCACTAGATTTATTGTCCCTTGCCTCAACTGCCTTGATAAATTGGTCACCTTTATATATATTGCCACGCTTATAATACTCCCTCGCATATAATAGCTTTATAATATCAATTTTTTCAAAATCCATTCCTAATTCTATACACGCACTTTCAACATCCATACCAGTTGAACATATATAATTATTTATTTCATCAAAATTATTAACACCATAATTACTTACATTAAAGTCAATTTCATAGTCTTCACTCTTCATTTTGAAAATTGGCTTCATTTCATCAGGCTCTAAGTCACCGCTTATACTTAGTAATATATCTCCAAAGTCTTTTCCATCTTTTTCTTGCTTAGCTAAAGCATTCGCAATAGTCAAATACATCTTGGCTTTCTTTTTATTCTGAAGTCTTAAATAGGATAACCCAATCATCTGATAAATGTTGGTTCTAGGAGTTTTATAAAATTGTAGTAAATAAAGATTTAGGTGGATACAGTGTCCATAATCTCCACTTTTGTATGCTTGCCTAGCATCGTGTACTATTTGTTTAATGTCAATCCACTCTTCAAAATAATGACTATATTTTAATACTAATCTAGGTTTACCATCTATATCTATAGTGAATGCCGAAATATCAGGGAATTCTTTTACAATTTTTAATAATCTTTTCTGTCTCTCTTCACTTAAAGGCTTCAATAATAAAGCGCCTTTATCATAATCTAAAATTTCTTTCTTGGATTTAATAAAAAGATAATCAATTTTGTAATCACTTTCATTATTTTTACTGTTATTATTATTGTTGTTATTATTTTTACTATCAATAATATTATTTTGTCTTAATTCGGTTTTATCTTCATGTAATACTTCATCATCATGCACATCATCTATATTATTGGAAACCATATGAGAATTAGAGTCCTTATAATATGCGAATATTCTATTTCTAGACTCAATATCATTTACTATATCAGAATTGTTCACATCAAAAGAACTAAGTTTATTTGTAATATCTAACAATACTTCACAAGATTTAAAATCACGAGTATATAAAGCGTTATAAAATCTTTCCAAATAGAATCTTAAATCTGGTACATATGAAGCTTTATTAAGAAGAGTTAATTCACTCATAACTCTAGAATATGAAAAATCTTTATTTAAAGCACTAAGTTTAATTAAATCAAATATTAAAAACTCATATTCACTTTTTTCTATATCACTTAGATACTTCTTAATAAATGAAAATGCACTATCTAATTTTTCATCTTTTAAAGCATCAATTATATTTAGAAAAATATCGTCCTTTTTATTTAAATCACAAATCTTTTGTAGTAATAAGGTTATAGGATTACTTCTTTTTATAGCTATTTTCTTCTCATATTCTAGGGCATATCTCAATGCTTCCTCATAATTATGAGTATCAATTGCAGAAAAGATATCATTAACCTCAGTATTTCCTTTTTGATAATTAATAGTTTTATCAGTACCTTCAACAATCACTTTAGCAAGCTTATAAGTATACTCCTCAGCAACACTCATAACATGTTTTTCTCTTCTATCATCTAAATGATTAACTAGACCATTATAGTCTTCTTCTTTAATATAACGAATAACTTTATCGTTACTCTTTTTCTTGGCCTTCATGACTCTTTTAAGTAGAATCTTAGTAATATTACCATCTATAGTTAAACTGCTTCTATATGAAATCTCACTTAATGATTTTAAAGCTTGAGCGAATCTACCATCTAAGCTTTCTGTTCTAACATCATTATAAGAACTAACTTCACTATTATCACTATCAGGTATTAAAACATCTTGAGTTTTAATATTTTTAACAAGATTAATATCATCTAAATCTAAGTCAACAACATAACTTAACAAATAAAGATAATAAGCCAAATCATTTTTATCTTCGTATGTTTTACTTAATATCTTATAATACTCTAACGATTTATCATATTCCCCATTTTTTAAGCTTAGTAAAAATAAATTTAAATAAATCCTATTATTATTTTGACCTAACTCTAGGCATCTTTTAAAACACAAATAAGCATCTTCATACTCCCCATATGATAATAATAGTTCTCCATATTCAATTAATTCATTAGCATTTTTAAAAACGTAAACACCCTTTTTAATTCTCTCAATTAATCCATCCTTAAGCATAATACTTATATCATAATTAGTAAAATCTAGTCCATAAAGTGATTTGGTAGATATATCCTGATTATTTATAAAGTAATCATATAATTTATATAAATTATTCCTACTGATCATATTAACTCCCTCTAATAAATATGCATTTATAATATAATAATTTTCTAAAATTATCAACAACATAAAAAAAAGTAGTATATAAATACTACTCAACAATCACTCTTTAGCTTTAGGGTATAAAGTTAAAGATAATTGAATTTGTCTATCTTGATTACCTATCTTAGCCTTTAAAAGATTTTTATTTCTTTTAATATAATCAAGAATTTTTAAAACGCGCTCTGAATTTTCATCCGCTGACTCAACAGAATCAATAAAAATATCTCCATTCTTTATATTACCTAATTTGTAATATTCTCTTGCATATATTAGCTTTATAATTTGAATCTTTTCCTCATCCATTCCTAATTCTATACATGCACTTTCAACATCCATACCAGTTGACAATATATAATCATTTAACTCATTAAAATTATCAATACCAAAAGTACTATCTAAATAGTCAAATTCAAACTCTTCTTCATTAAAGTAAACCCTTGTCTTTAAATCATCATGATGAATTTCTCCATTAAGAAAAGATAAAACTTGACTATAATCTAGCTTCTCATTTCCTTGCTTTGCTAAAGCATCAGCAACAGTTAAATATTCTTTTGCTAGCTTAACTTTTTTCTTTTTCAAATAAGAAAGTCCAATCATACCAAATATATATGCCTTGGGAACATCAAAATGATGAAGTAATAATAAATTTTTTTCTATACATGAATTATAATCTTGTCTTTTATATGCTTCCTTCGCATCTTTAATTATTTGAGATTTATGAATATCTTCATCAAGAGTTTCATGATATTTAAGTATAATTCTCATCTTTCCATCAATTAAAACTGTAAATGCCTTTACATTATGTTTTTCTTTAGTAATATCTAAAATCTTTTTTGTTTTATCCTTTGTAAAAGGGCTCAATATAATTATACCTTTCTTTTCTAATAAGGTTTTATATTTCCTATTAACAAACTGAGAACAAGATTCAAAATTATCATCATACTGACTTTTATTATGAAGATAATGATTATCTTCTGGTATAACAGGCTTTTTTCTATTATTATTAATACTATGAATTAAATTACACAAATCTTGAAGTAGACTATTTATAGGATTAAAATCTTGCTTCTTTTTTGCCATCATCTTATTAGAAATAGCTAGCGCAGTATTAAAATCATTCGCCATCAAAGCACTATGTAAATAATTACTGCTACAAGAAGTAATCTTAGGAACTATATTTGTTCTTTTTATTTCAACAATCATCTTGGCAATATATAAAGTATAAGACTCCATATCGGTCAGTTTACGCCTATCTAAAACTCCACTATACAAAGATATTAAATCTTCATACTTTTTTTCTTTAATAAAAGTATTTGTATGGTTAATTAATCTTTTTCTACTTTTAATAGCGTAATTAAGTAGGCGAGAAGTTATAACATCCTGTATTGTCATTTTTCCATTACTATCAACAATTTCATATAAAAGTTGTATAGCTTTAGTAAAATTATTATTTATAATATAATATCTAACTTTGTTATATTTAGAAACATCGCTATATCTCTTATCACTCTTTGGAATAGTGATATCTTTTAGATTTATATATCTTGCATACTCTTTATATTTATCAGGCAAATCCGTAACAAAGCTTAATAAATATAAATATAGATTATAATCAATATTATAAAACTTATTATCAGATGTAATAAGAAAATCAAAGAACTTAAAAGCCTCACTAAAATTTCTTTTCTGAATATTACTTAAAAAAAGTTGAAAACAAATACTCAAATTACCAGGCTGTAATTCGTGAGCCTTCAGAAAATAAGTATAAGCATCATCCAATTCATCATAAGAATTTAATAGTCTCCCATAATAAAGTAACTTATTAATTGAGTTAATCTCATATATACCACGTCTTGTTCTCTTAATAATTTCTTCTTTAAGAAGTATATCTATATCATACTTAGTAAATCCAAGATTAATAATATCCTTAGTAGTTATATATCCCTTATCTATAAGATTATCATACAAGTTAAATACATTGTTATTACTAATCATAAAATACCTCCAAAATATGCATATATGATAAAACAAAATGTTAAAATAATCAATAATAATTAATGCCTTATTTACTGTTAGGATAAAGTTTTAATGATAGTTGAAAACTATCCTTATCCTTTTGATATCTATAAAAATTCTTGTTCTTTTTAACATCTTCTAATAGTTTTTTTACTTTAGTATTTTTAAAAGGACTCATTTCAACAGATTTTATAAATAAATCTCCTTTTTTCATATTACTAATTTTATAGTATTCTCTTGCATATATTAATTTGATAATCTGAATTACATCAGAAGAAAGATTTAATTGTTTACAAGCACTTTCAACATCAAGACCGCTTTCACAAATAAATAAATTAATATCTGGAAAATTACTTATACCGCATATATCCCTAATAAAGTCACTTTTAAATTCTTTATACTTTATATCTTGCTGATTATTATTATCATTATGCATAAGAGTTGATAATAAGTTATCATACTCAAAAACAATGCCTTCAGAATTTGCAAGGCTCTTTGCAATAGTTAAATATTTTATTGCTAGTTTCTTTTGTCTAACCTTGAAATAAGAAAGTCCAATCATTGTATATATATTTTTATTAGGTTTATTATATATCTGTAATAAAGTTAAATAATTATTAATACATAAATCATAGTCTTCAGTTTTATATGCTATAGCGGCATCACTAATTAACCTTTTAATATCAACATCATAAGAAATAGGAGCACTATATTTAAAAACAATCTTTTTAGATCCATTATCACTAATAGTAAATGCATATATATCAGGATATTCCTCCGCTAAAGATAAGATGTTTTGAATTCTAGAGTCTTCTTGCACATCAAGTATAATTGCTCCCTTTTTATTAATCAATAACTCACGCTGTTTATTAAAAAAATTTCTATCTTTAATAGGCTTATCTATTAATTTTTTTAAAGAATTAATATCAATATCAACATCTTCAATTTCACAAATTCCTATAATAATATCAAGATATATTTTAGCAACTTCTTTTTTACCTTTATCTAATTTCTTATGAAAAGTACTAATAAAATTATAAACATTAGGTTTATATGAATCATCAATAATCTTAAGCTCATCCAAAACAGGTGTAAATGATAAATCATTAGTAATAATGCTTACTTTCATAAGATACATCATTATAAACTTATAATTTGATTTATCGTATTTATTTAAATAATTATTAATCAGATTAGTAGCTATGTCAAATTCATTAAAATGTAAGTGATGTGATATATCCTTGATATCATTATTAATAGTATTTTTAATTTGATTTATCTCATTATTTAAATCGACTAATAATGAATGTAAAAAATTTAATTCTTTTTGATTATTTTTACTAAAATTATTACTTATCGTTAATGCTCTCTCGAAATCATTTAATTGAACAGCTTCATAAACAGTCTTAGGAGTACCTTTCTTCACAACAGGAATACTGTGATTACGTTTAATATTTAAAATCTGTTTAGTTAAATAATAAACAGTATTTTCAATTAAAGAGAGTTTATGTTGTTTTCTCTTTTTATTTAAATACTTAATAACTTCTGTATAGTTTTTTTCACTAATAAGCTTTTGAACTCTTTTGCGACTCTTATTTTCTACAACATAAGCTTGAGAAAGTAATGTTTTTAAAGTTACATCATGAATAGACATTGAATCATTTTCTTTTATAACTTCATTAAGAATTTTAATAGCTTGGGCAAATCTTTTATTAATCGCAGCAGATCTTATTTTATTATATGCATCAATATCACTGTATCTATAATCATCTTCAGGTATTTTACATAAAGTATATGATAAACAATCAACATGATTTTTATACTTATCAGGAATATCAGTAATAATACTCAATAAATACATATAAAAATCTAAGTCGATAATAAAATTTTCATCATCACTATCAAGTAAAACATCAATACATTTAAATGCCTCTTCATAATTTTTACATTGAATATATCTTATAAATAATTGATAATTTGCATTAAAATTTTTAGAATCAATCTCAATAGCTTTTTTAAAATACAAAGTTGCGTTATCATATTCCTGACATATTACTAAAAGCTTTCCAAAATCAATTAACTTATCTAGAGAGTTAATTCCATATAAATCATTGCAAACTTTTTTTATATATTCTTCATCAATTAAAGTATCTATATCAAATTGTGTTAAACCAAACTCATTTAAAGATGCATCACTTATAGTCCCATTACATACAAGTATGTCATATATCTTAAGCATAATAGCATTACTAATCATATTTTTCAACACCCCAATAACGTTTCTATATAATATATCAAAAAAAGATAATAGTCAATTATTTGAGAAAAGTAAATAATTATAGTATAATCATAATTAGGGTGAGTAGTATGTACTTAAAAGGTATCACAACAAGCGGATTTAAATCTTTCGCAGATAAAATAGAATTAAAATTAGATGGAAAAATTACATGTATTGTAGGACCAAATGGGTCAGGTAAAAGTAATGTAGTTGATGCAGTTAGATGGGTTCTTGGAGAACAATCAGTAAAGTCCCTTAGAGGAGAAGGCTCAATGTCAGACGTAATATTCTCAGGAAGCAAAAGTAGAAATCCTCTAAATGTCGCATCAGTAGAATTAATATTTGATAACACAGATCACTATCTTAATGTACCATATACCGAAATATCGATTAAAAGAAGAGTATATCGTAGTGGGGAAAATGAATATTATTTAAATAATGAAAAGTGTAGATTAAAAGATATAAATAATTTACTTCTAGATACTGGTATGGGAAAAGAATCATTTAATATTATTTCACAAGGTGAAGTAGATAAGATATTATCAAACTCATCACAAGATAGAAGAATAATATTTGAGGAAGCATCAGGTATTTTAAAATACAAAAAAAGAAAAGAAGAGGCTCTACGTAAATTAGATAAAACACATAATAATATAGATAGAGTAAATGATATTATCATAGAATTAGAATCCCAAGTAGGGCCATTAAAAACACAAAGCGAAAAAGCCAAAGAATATTTAGATAATAAAAAAGGATTGGATAAATATGAAGTAGCTTTGCTAGCGTATGATATAGAAAATATATCTAAAAAACAGGAAAACGATAAAAAAAGAAAAGAAAAAATAGATAATGAAATTTTAACTATCTCAAATGAGTCATCAAGCAAAGATGCAAAATATGAAAGTGACAATATACTTTTAGAAAAGAAAGAAGAAGAAAGAACAAGACTAAATAGAGAATTATTAATAGTAACAGAAGAGAGAACTAGAATAGATGGAGAAAGATCACTTCTAAAAGAAAAATCAAAAACAACCAAGGAAGAAGAAGTAGTAAAAGAAGAAATTAGACGAGTTATCGATGAAAAAGAAAAACTTTCATCAAATATAACTACAATTGAAGAAGATATAAAAATAATTGTAAGAAACTCTAAAGAAAAAGACAATGAACAAATAGAAGTAGAAAAAAGTCTTCAGAATATAAAAGCAAAGATGAATATGTTAACACAAGACTATTCTCATCATAATCAAGAACTTATTAGAAATAAACATGAAATTGATACATTAAAAAATGAAATAGAACAAGGTGGAGATACTCCTAAATCTGTAAAAAGTATTTTAAAGTCTAATTTAACAGGGATATATAACACAATTGGAAACGTTTTAACATGTGATGAAGAATATGTAAAAGCACTTAATACCGCTATAACAGGATGCAAAAACTATGTAATAACAAAAGATGAAGTATCTGCAAAACAAGCAATTTCTTATTTGAAAGATAACCATTTAGGAAGAGCAACATTCTATCCGCTATCAGTAATAAAAGAAAGGTATATTGATAATGAATCATTAAATATTCTAAAAAATAGTAATGATTTTTTAGGTGTAATGTCAGACTTGATTTCTTATAATAAAGAATATGATAATATCATAAAAAATCAATTAGGAAATGTAGTTGTAGTAACTAATATGGATTCCGCAACAAGATTATCGCACATGATAAAAGCAAAATATAAGATAGTTACTCTAGACGGTGATGTTGTAAATGTAGGTGGATCACTAACAGGAGGTTCAACATATACTCAAAAAAGTATCATTATGTTAAAACAAGAATTAAAGCATCTTGAAGAACAAAGTAAACTTTTAAAACAAGAAGAATCAGAAATAGAACAAGAATTACAGGAAAATCAAAAAGACAAAACAATAATAGAAGAGAAATTATTTACTATTTCAAAAGAAAAAGTAACACTAAAAGAAGCATATGATACAAAGAAAAATGAACTTAATGAGATAAAAGATAAATTATTATCAATAAGCCGCGAATATGAATCATTAGAATCCATAAAGAATAATTCAATTAGTGAAAAAGAACAAGAATTAATAAGACTATATCATGAGAAAACTGCTTATAAAGAACAAATAGAAATAAATATAAATTCTCTAAATAAAGAAATAGATAAATTAAAACAGATATTAGAAGAATCTCAGGCAGAAGAAAAGTTAAAGAAACAACAGATTAACACATTAGAAAAAGAATCAAGAGATTTGGAAATAAGTATAAATAGAGCAGATGTAAAACTAGATAATATGTTAAATGTTTTATCAAGTGAATATGAGATAACTTATGAAAAAGCTAAAAGAGATTATATTCTTGATATAGAAGCAGAAGAGGCAAGAGAAAAAGTTAATACATACAGAGCAAATATAAAAAGAATTGGTATGGTAAACTTAGACTCAATAGAAGAATATGAACGAGTGAATACTAGATATGAATTCCTAACAAAACAAAAAGATGACTTGTTAAATGCAGAAGATACATTACTTGAAATTATGAATGAAATGGATGAAGTAATGAAAGAAGAGTTTTCTAATACATTTGAAAAAATAAGAGAAGAATTTAAAGGAGTATTTAGAGAATTATTTAATGGAGGAACAGCAGATCTAAAACTAACAGATCCATCTAATCTCTTAACAACAGGAATAGATATAGTCGCATCACCTCCAGGAAAGAAACTAACTACTATATCTCTTTTATCAGGAGGAGAAAAAACATTGACTGCAATAAGCTTATTATTCGCAATATTAAATGTAAGAACTGTACCATTCTGTCTATTTGATGAAGTAGAAGCAGCTCTAGATGAAGCAAATGTAGCACAATTTGGTAAATACCTAAACAACTATAAGGACAAAACTCAATTTTTAATAATAACACATAAAAAGAAAACAATGGAATATGCAAAAACATTATATGGAATAACAATGCAAGAGTCAGGTGTATCAAAACTAGTAAGTGTCAGATTACAAGATGCAAATGAAATACTCTAATACTGCCACTGTAAAGCATGCGTAAAGTCTACTCTTTTTTGTCAAAAAAACTAATGAAAAGTTGACATTGTGTGGGGGTAGTTTACAATAAAAATATAAAAAATAGGAGAGTGAAATAATGAATATTCAAAACAAAAAACAATTAAAAATTCTAACATTTGCATTAATCATGGTAGTA
>CACWWC010000018.1 GCA_902764545.1 uncultured Erysipelotrichaceae bacterium
TTAGACAACTCAATTATAAAGCATTTTTTAGGTTTTAACCTTTTTAATTGATTTAAAAAGAGATTATTTATAAATCTCCCCACTTTGGAAACACTATCTATAAAAACACTATATTTGTAAATATAACAATAATATGATATAATATGCCAATAAAAAGGAATATTATATCCTTTTTATAAGGAGAGAAAATGAAAAAATTAGAATTTAATAAAAAAATTGCTCCATTATTAGTATCAGGAATTGTACTTACATCAGTCGCAACATTGGATGTTCTATATTATACATATGAAGGAAATGAACAAATAATAGAGCAGGATAATAGTGATAACATCTTTTTAGATGAAGATGGCAAATATAAATGTTTTTTTGATATTGGAGAACATAAAATAAAAGTATCTAGAAATGATATGTTATATCATAAAATTAAGAATGTCGACTCATACCAAATAACTGAAGTTGAAATAAATGGATGGAGAGATAATAACCAAGTAACATATGAGAATGTAGATCCAGTCATTGTAGTCGCAACAGAAAAAAACGGTAAACTAGAATTTAATTCTTTTGGAACAAAAACAACAGCCGAAAAAACATATCACAAATAATATGAGTCAATTAGAATTTGATTTAAATTACGTCAAAAGTATATTAGATTATGATAATGATGATACATTTGGCTTTATTTATTCTAGGACTACCGAAGACTTAAACTGCATATTTGATAATCTAAACTACCAAGACAAAAAAATCTTAACTGTATTATCAAGCTCAGATTATTTATTTCACTTATATACAAAAGATGTAGCTAGCGTAGATACGTTTGATATAAATCCATTAACATATAGATATTTCCACTTAAGAAAATGGTTGCTAAATTATAATTATTTAGATATTTCTATTCTTTCAATTAAAGAATTAATTTACATAGTAAAAAAAGTAAATCCAACATCTAAAGAAGAACAAGATAGTAAATTATTTTGGATGATTGTATTTGAAAAGTTGAAAAACACGAACGAATCACTATATGATGCTTTGTTTTCATATGTTAGTCCAAAAGAAACCTATACAGAATCAATTAATACCATTAAACAAAATCTAATAAAAAAAGAACCTGTTTTCTATCAATGTGATATTATAAATTCATCCTGTATCAAGAACAATTATGATTTAATCTTTTTATCAAATATATTGGATTATAATAGGAATAAAAAATCATTATTGAAATTTATGAGAAAATTAGATTTACTTCTAAATAAAGATGGCAGTCTAGTTTGTACTCATATTCCAAATTTAACTAATCCAACTATAGATTTAAAAGAAGAAATATTATTATTTGAAAAATATTTTCAGTATGAAGAATTATATAATAAAGAATCGGATGGTATCCTATATTATAAATATACAAAAAAACTACTTTTTAGCAGCAGAACTATCTAGTAGTTTTTTATTTATGAATGACTCCTTATTATCAATACATCTTTTGACAGCAGCATTTAAAATATCATCATCAATTGTAACTCTGCCTGTTTTTTCACGCCACTCATCTATTTCATTAAAAAAGCTTTCTAGATATAAAAATCTTTGAACAAATAATTTAGAATTAAAAATTCCTTCATAAATATAATGAATATCGGAAAGCGCTTTTAATGCTCTATCTATTTCGTCTAAGCTTTTAAATTCCATTGAAAGTACGACGTCCAACATACTTTTGTCGCCAATTGCAATAAATGAAAATGTCTCCTCATCAACTTCACCCATCACGTATTTTCCATATCGTTCATTAATATCTTGGATTTGAGCACCACTTAGGGTTAACAAACCATTTCCTAATGAGTTAGAATTGTTAATAGGTGAAATAAAGATCAGGCTATCATGCTTTGGAATAATAATATTAAGTTCCCGACACACACATTCCTTATCTTCATAATGTGATAAAATACAACTTATTGCAGTTGCTAACTTACTTGTTAGATTAAACTGCCCCCTATAATTAAATTCCATAATTCCTCCATAATTTCTATAACTTTATATAATAACAATAATTAAAATACTATGCAATATAAAAATTATGATAAAATATAACTAAAGGAGTATTATATGAGAAAAGAAGATTATATAAATATAAATAAATTAGGCTGGAATAGATTAATAGAATCCAAAGCCAAATATTCCAATATATCCTTACCAGACTATGGTCCATTCCTAAAAAGAGGGGAAGAACAACTACAACTATTAGGGAATATCAAAAACAAGAAAATATTAGAACTAGGCTGTGGTAGCGGTAAGTCACTACAATACTTAAATAAAAAAGGAGCAACAGATTTATGGGGTCTAGATATTTCAGATTTAGAAATAGAAAATGTAAAAAAAATAATCCCATCTATCAAAGAACAATTAATCACATCTCCAATGGAAGAAGAAGTAAATATACCAAATAATTATTTTGATATAGCAATCTCTATATATAGTATAGGATATACATCCGACATAGACTCAACGTTTAAAAATGTATATAAGTACCTAAAGCAAGATGGAGTATTTATAATTAGTTGGACACATCCATTTTTTAATTGCCTAACTTCCGAAAATGAAAAAGTCATAATGAAAAAATCATATTATAATGAAAAAGAGACAATTATAACTAAAGGAAATGGCGCAGTAGAGTTAGTACAAACAAATCTTATGATTTCATCGATTATATCATTTGCACTAAAAAATGGTTTCACAGTAGAAGATATTATTGAAGAAGAATGCGAATCAATCGAAGATAAGAATAGTTATCAAAGTAACTTTTTTACCAAAGACAAAATAAAACTATGCCCAACAACGATAATATATAAGTTTAAGAAAAAAGGAAAATAATTATGAAAATATATATAGCACACTCAAAAGATATCAATTATAAGGAAGAATTATACCAAACTATTAGAACAGATGATAGTATAAATAAACACAATATAATACTTCCACATGAAATAAACGATAAATCAAATAATGATAGAAACTTTTATAAGACAATTGATTTAGTTATAGCAGAATGCTCAAAACCATCAACAGGTATGGGGATTGAGTTAGGATGGCTCTATGATGATAATATACCAATATATTGCATTTACAAACAAAATTCAAAAATATCTACCTCAATCTATACTATTACTAATAAAATATATGAATATAAAAATAAAAGCGAATTATTAACCATAATTAAAAAAATAATTGATGAATTAGAAAGCAAGAGGAATAGATAATATGAATAAATGTTTCTTTTGCACCTCAGTAAAACAAAAGGACTTTTTACTAGAAAATGAATATGCCATTATCAGAATGGATGATTATCCGGTAAACAAAGGCCACTTAGAAGTTATTACTAAAAGACATATTGATAATTTATTTGAAACTACTAAAGAAGAAAGAAACGCAATTTTTGAATTACTAGAAAAGGGTAAGCTGATAATTGAAGAAAAATATAAACCAGACGGATATAATATAGGCATAAATCAAGGAACTGCAGCAGGACAAACGATAATGCATCTTCATATACACCTTATTCCTAGATACAAAGGAGATGTAGTAAATCCTTCAGGAGGAGTAAGGGGAGTAATCAGAGAAAAACAAAATTATTGAATCTAGATTTATAATACAAAATATGGTATTATATCAAGTAAATTGGAGGTTTGTACATGGAAAAGAAAATGGATAAAGAATTAATGGAATTTGTTGATAAAACTCCCAATGCGTATTACTGTATAAATAATTTAAAGACCAAATTATTAGAAGAAGGGTATGAAGAATTATATGAAAATGAGCCCTGGAATCATATAAGTGAGAATGGAAAGTATTTTGTAACAAAAAATGACTCATCACTTATAGCATTTAAAATTAACGAAGAGTTAGATAACTCTACTGGGTTTAATATTGTTGCGACTCATTCAGATTCACCAAGTTTTACAATTAAATCACACCCAGAAATATTTGATAACAACTACTTGAAGCTTAATACAAACGGATATGGAGGTATGATAAACTATACATGGTTAGATAGGCCATTATCATTAGCCGGACGTATTATCTTAAAAAATGATAAAACATATGAATCTCATTTTATAAATATAGATAGAGATATATTAGTTATTCCTAGTCAGGCAATTCATATAAATAGAGAAGTCAATAAAGAAGCCACTTTTAATCATCAAACAGACATGCTACCTATAATAACAATTAACAATAATCGTAATATAAAATCAATTATTAGAAAACAACTAGAAGAACAAGGAATTCCAATTAAACAAATAAGTGACATCTGTGATTATGATTTATACTTGTACAATAGAGATAAAGCTAAAATTATTGGATATGACAATAACATGATATTATCTCCAAGATTAGATGATCTTGCATGCGTATACCCATCATTTTGTGCTTTTACAGAATCAGACAATAAAGAATCATTAAATGTATTCTGTGCTTTTAATAATGAAGAAATAGGAAGCCTTACAGAGCAAGGGGCAGATTCAACATTTTTATATGACACTTTAAAAAGAATTGCGAAAATAAAAGGACAAGACGTTGAAATAATGCTAAAAAATAGTTTTATAGTAAGTGCTGATAATGCACATGCGATTCATCCAGCAGCAGCATCAAAAAGTGACCCAACAAACACTGTAACATTAAATGGTGGGGTTGTTATAAAACATCATAAAAATTATACTACAGACGGTTTAACATCATCTATTTTTAAAGATATATGCACCAATGCCAATGTTCCACCTCAAGACTTTGAATGTAAATCAGACATGGTTTGCGGTTCGACACTTGGTGGCTTAAGCATAAGACATGTAAGTATAGACTCAGTAGATGTAGGAATGCCTCAACTTGCCATGCACTCAGCTAATGAAACGATAGGCGTAGATGATATTTTTTATATGTATGAAGCAATTTTAGAATTTTATAATACAAAAATAGAGAAGAATAAAAATAAAATAACTCTAAAGCAGATGAACAAAAGATAAGAATGTAAAACATTTTTATCTTTTTTTAAATAATGAAGAGGACTGTGATATAATAATTATAAATAATTAGATTATAAGATAAAGGGGAAATAATAGATGAATAATAAGATTTTATTTATGATTTATAATGGTGAAATTAAATTTCTTAATAATACAACAATGGATCATAGAGAATGGTACTTGTCATTAGGAGGAGATATAAATAACTATGATAATGTCATAAGAGGATATGTAATAAACAATAACCTAATTTTCTTTAAAGCAAATTTATCATATGATCAAGAAGTTATTGATATGGCGCGCAAATGTGCTCCCGCAATGAAACAACAGTTAAATAACCCAAATTTAAGAGTATGGTGTGGAATTAGTCCAGGAATGAATGGTGCATCATGGGAACCGATATTAGAATTAAAAGAAAATGAACTAACAGGTTTTTCAATAAATATACAAGAGGAGACGAAAAAACACCAAATGAAGTCTCAACAAGGAGAAAAAGAACTATCCCCAATTCTTGAGTTTAAGAATAATTATGAAGATCCAAAATTTATAAAATTCGCAACAGTATTTACATCAATAATCTTAGTGCTAACAATATTATCTAAAATATATTTATATACAATAGAAAAGCTAAATTTTACGTCACGATGGAGTATTCTTCTAGTCATATCACAGATAGTATTACTAATAATTACATTAGTTGGATATAATAAAAAGTTGAATAGTTCCAAGTATTTTGGGCTAGCATCTTCAATAGCACTAATATTTATGTTTGAATTACCCGACATAATAATAGGCATTATAAATTTGTTTTTTACAATCGACCAAGGATACATTTTAAAAATATTAGATATAGGAAAAAGTGGAGTAACAAAAATTAGTAAAAAGTAAGGAGTAGTAATTTATGAAAGAAAAAAATATATATTCACTTATACAAGAAGAATTATTCCAAAAATTTAAAACATCAAAAGAGGGGCTTACTGAAAAAGAGGCCCTAAAAAGAAACGAAAGATATGGTCTAAATGAATTGCCACATAAGAAACCAGACAGTGTTTTTAAAATATTTATTCACGAATTATTAGATCCAATCGTCTTATTACTGATTGTTGCAATAATAGCATCATTAGTAGTAGGAGAATATGTTGATGCAATAGCAATAACAGTTATTATTACTATAGATTTAATAATGGGTACATTTCAAGAAAAAAAAGCTAATAATACTGCAGAAGCCTTATCAAACTTAGTAAAAGAAAAAGTAAAGGTAAAAAGGAATGGACAGGAGATATTAATAGAATCTAATAAGTTAACACTTGGGGATTTTGTGTTTCTAGAATCAGGAGACAAAATTGCCGCAGACATTAGATTAACTGAAACACATAACTTCACAGTTGATGAATCGATACTAACAGGTGAAAGTCTAGCAGTAGAGAAAAACTCAAAAAAATTAGAAAACAAAACATATCCCATCAATAAACAAGCTAATATGGTATTCGCAGGAACAAATGTCGCAACAGGAAGAGCATGTGGCATAGTAACAGGAATCGGAACAAATACTGAAATAGGACTTATCGCAACAACCATAAATAATACAAAAGAAGAAAAATCTCCACTTACAATCAGAGTCGAAAAATTTTCAAAAGAAATAACAATATTAATAATTATAATATCAGTAATTATTGCTATAATATTATCAAGTAAAAATATGCCATTACAAGAAATATTATTATCTGTAATAGCCTTAGGAGTATCAGCAATGCCAGAAGGTCTTCCGTTAGCACTTACAATGGCACTAACAATTGCATCAAATAAAATGGCAAAACAAAAAGTAGTGGCAAAAAAATTATATTCAGTAGAATCATTAGGTAGTTGTACAGTAATTGCAAGTGATAAAACAGGAACACTTACTGTAAATGAACAAACTGCAAAAAAGATAATATTACCAAACAACCAAGAATACATGATTACAGGTACAGGCTATAATACAAAGGGAGAAATTGTTGGTGAAAAATTAAAATCAGCTATAAATATTGCAAAACTCGGAGTAATAAATAATGAAGCAAAGTTTACAAAAAGTGAGATTATAGGAGATTCTATTGATATTGCATTTTTAGTATTGGGTGAGAAATTAAAAATTAAAACAGATGATATAGAAATATTAGAAACAATACCATATGAATCAGAAAACAAATATTCAGCAGTTTTTTATAAAAAAGGAGAAAAAACATATTGTACTGTAAAAGGTTCAATGGAAAAAGTATTATCACTATGTAACACCATAGACTCTATAAAAGATTTTAATGTAAATAGGATAGAGGAACAAAATGAGAATTTAGCAAAAGAAGGATATAGAGTAATAGCTATAGCAAACGGAGAAATCCAAAAAAAAGACGAATATAAAGAAACAGATATTAAAAATTTAAAATTTATGGGATTAGTAGGGTTTATTGATCCAATAAGGAAAGAAGCAGTAGGTGCAATAGCAAAGTGTAGAACTGCAGGTATAAAAGTATTAATGATAACAGGGGATCATCCACTAACAGCATATAAAATATCTAAAGATTTGAAACTTACAACATCATATGATGAAGTTACAACAGGGGAAGAGGTAGAAAAATATCTTTCTTTAGGTGAAGAAGAATTTGATAAATTTGCTCTTTCAAAAAAGGTTTTTACGCGAGTAACACCAATAGAAAAATTAAAAATAGTTGAATCACTTAAAAGACAAGGGGAGTTTGTGGCAGTAACAGGAGATGGTGTAAATGATGCACCTGCATTAAGAGCAGCTAATATAGGAATAGCTATGGGTAGTGGTACAGATATCGCACGAGAGACAGCAAAGATGATAGTAATAGATGATAATTTTAATTCTATAGTAAATGGAGTTTTAGAAGGTAGAGTAGCCTACTCAAATATAAGAAAAATAACATACTTTTTAATCTCCTGTGGCTTAGCAGAAGTATTATTCTTCTGCCTATCAATCCTACTTGATATGCCAGTACCTTTAGTTGCAATTCAATTACTCTGGTTAAATGTTGTAACAGATGGTATACAAGACTTTGCGCTATCATTTGAGAAAGCTGAAAAAGATATAATGAAAGAAAAGCCAAGAGATCCAAAAGAAAGCCTATTTGATAAAGATTTAATAGCAGAAATAATGACATCTGGGATAACAATAGGACTTGTAGTATTTGGCCTATGGTTCTATCTTATAAATATAATACACATGAAAACTCCGATAGCTAGAGGATATGTTATGGCACTAATGATAATTATCCAAAATATTCATGCATTTAATTGTAGAAGTGAAAAAAAGTCAGCATTTACAATTCCGATAGGAAGTAATTTAATCTTTATATTTGGAGTAATAGGATCAGTATTATTAGGACTTGCAGTTATGGAAATACCAGTCTTATCTATGTTTTTAAAAACCCATTTAATACCTCTTGCACATCTTGAAATATTATTGTTATTAGGACTTATAATTTTTATAGTCATGGAATGCTATAAAAAAATTAGATATCATAAGTAAATTTGAAATGGTATAATATATTAAAGGAGTGAACTCATATGAAAGAAAATATAATGGACATCAATGAAATAAATGAGCAGAAGATAATTGAACAAATTAGATGCTTAGGAATTGACATGATAGATAAAGCAAGCAGTGGTCACCCAGGAATAGTCTTGGGAGCTGCTCCTGCAATATACGCTCTATATGCACATCACTTAAACTTTAACCCAACAAATCCCAAGTTTATTAATAGAGATAGGTTTATAATGTCAGGAGGACACGGGTCAGCACTTTTATATTCAACACTTTACATGGCAGGATTTGATTTGTCTATAGAAGAAATAAAATCATTTAGACAAATCGATTCTAAGACACCAGGACATCCTGAATATAATGTAACGCCAGGTGTTGACTGTACAACAGGCCCACTAGGACAAGGTTTTGCAACAGCTGTAGGAATGGCAATCGCAGAAGCAAATCTTCATGAACGATACAAAATAATTGATCACTATACATATGTCCTATGCGGAGATGGTGATTTAATGGAAGGAATTTCGTATGAAGCATCAGCAATTGCTGGAAATCTAAAATTGAATAAATTAATAGTATTATATGATTCAAATAATGTTTGCCTTGATGGGCCTGTAGAAGATTGCTCAAAAGAAAATATAGGTATGAGGTTTATATCTCAAGGATGGAATGTTATTTCCGTAGAAGATGGTGATTCATATGAACTAATCTCAAAAGCCATAACAGAGGCAAAAGCATGTACTGATAAACCAACAATTATAGAAATAAAATCAACCATTGGAAAGTATTCAATGTTTGAAGGAACAAATAAAGTACATGGATCACCATTATCAAAAGAAGATATATCAAAAATAAAAGAAAAAGTTGGTATAAGGGACATACCATTCCAAATTTCACAAAATACATGTGATGAATTTAGATTTATTATTAATGAACGATGCAAAAATCTAGAAGATAGTTTCAACGATAAACTAAAAACACTAACAGAAGAAGAACAAAAAGAATTGGAGTATTTTATAAGTGATAATAAAAAAATTGATTTTTTAAATTTTGTCTATGATACTCCAAAAGATAATATAGAGTCGCCACGTGATACGTCAAAAAAAATATTAAATGCTATTGTTAGTTCTACACCATATATGCTAGGAGGTGCAGCAGATACTTTTGGGCCTAATAAAACGTATATTGAGAATGGTGGTAATTTTTCAAAAGAGAATTATATGGGGAAAAATATATATTACGGAGTTAGAGAACATGCCATGGGAGCAATTACAAATGGCTTAAGTTTATCCGGCTTTAGACCATACGCCTCCACATTCTTATCGTTTAGTGATTATTTAAGACCAGCTCTACGTATGGCCTCATTAATGAATCTTCAAAATATATACATATTTACGCATGATTCAATTAGTGTAGGTGAAGACGGCCCAACCCATCAACCGATAGAACAATTGCTAGGATTAAGAAGCTTACCAAATTTTGATGTTTTCAGGCCAGCAGACGCAAATGAAGTAATTGGTTCATATAAAGCAATATTTGAAAAGACAAATGGGCCAGCAGCAATTGCATTGTCAAGAAACAAATTACCAATACTTGAATGTACTAAAGCCAACGAAGTTGAAAAAGGTGGATATATTGTTCAGGATTGTGTTGGCAAACCAATGGGAATAATTATTACTAGTGGAGAAGAGTTGCATCAAGTATTGGAAGCAACGAAAAACTTAAAAACAAAAGGATTAAATTTGAGAGTAGTTTCAATGCCAAATCTAGGAAGGTTTTTAAAACAAGACAATGAATATATAGAAAATATATTACCAGTTGAAGTAAGAAAAATAGTAGTAGAAGCAGCATCGTCAATGTCATGGAACAAATTAATTTATAATAGTAAATACCTTATTACACTTGATAATTTTGGAGCATCAGGAAAATACCAGGATGTATATAAAAAATTTGGATTTGATGCAGAAAGTCTTGAAGAAAAGATAGAAAATTTACTAAAATAAAACAAATATAGACTTTTCATTTTGTTATCATAAAACTGGTGATAAAATGAAAGTCTATTATATTTTTAAAATAAAAAAAGAATTTGTAAACTTGTATAAAGATACCCCTAGTGTACTATATAATATATTAAAGAGTATATATTACTTAGATACTGACTCGGTAGAATATGGATATAATCTATTTAACCAACTTATCATGATACTTGATAAATATAAGCTAGATAGGGAAATATATATAAGTATGCATAAAGATTTGCCCTACATAAAGAAGAAAGATATTCATATCATAAATAATTTATATAAAGATGAAGTAAGTAGATTGAGAATAAATAATTTCTTTATGAAATTAGAGCTTGATCAAGATTATTCAACTTTCTATAATTATCTTAATAGCAAAGAAAAAGATCTATTTGTATGTAATTTTAAAACAACTGACTTCTTTTTCTTATAATATAAATGGTTGCTAAGATAATCAATATAATATATAATCAATTTCGGAGGCATAAAATGGAAGATTTTGATTATGAACAAAATATTGTGGGCATACATTTATGGCAAAGAGGAGTAATTGCAATTGATAAAGAAGGCAAAACAGAAAAAGTTGTATTGGATGGCACTCCAGTTCATCACCTAGAAGCCACAATAGAACTAATAAAATATTTTAACAGGGAGATAAGCAAGAATTTATATTTACCATATGAAGCCGGAGTTGAAGGTGCTCGATTAGGATTAATGATTTTCCAATCGGATGGAGAATGGGCCTTTGTATATGTCCCTTCTGAGATAACGCAACAGCAACTAAACAGTATAGAAAAAATTATTACTCAGAAAAAAACAAAAGAATTAACTATAATATATAATGGCGAACTTCAAGAAACCTATGATGCCTGTAATTTTTTAGAAACAATAAAAAAGTATATTGAATCAAACGAAACAGAAAAAAGAAATAAACAATTGTAATTTTAATGCATTTTATGTAAAATATAGATAAGGAGTGAGATTATGTTACATGACATTTTAATACTAATAGCTGGACTTCTTTTAGGAGCAGTGATAGGATTTTTTGGAGCAAGATATTTTATGAAAAGTTATTTGAAAAAAAATCCCCCAATCAATGAAAACATGATAAAAGCATTAATGATGCAAATGGGAAGAAAACCAAATCAGAAACAAATTAATCAAATGATGAAACAAATGGAAAAATATCAATAATGATATTTTTTTGTTTGATATAACAAATTTGATATGTTATAATATACATCATTGATTCGGGAGGAATATCAATGGAAAAAGAGAAATATATAACTAGTCTAGAAAATTTTGCAAAAAAAAATAATATTAGTCTTTCTGAATATTTTAAGAGATTAGGAGAATACTATTATTTACAAAATGGTATAATGCAACAAGACATGTCAAAAGAAAATCCATTTTTAAATGATATTACAATAAAAAGCCAAGAAGACGTTGAACAATTTAGAAAAAACATGTTAGACATGATAGAAAACTATAAAAGTGAGAACTTAATTGATCCTGGAAATATAGACTTTTTTGGGGAAGATGACCTAGAAAAATCTGTTGAAAATTTTATAGATGGAGAAATAATTAAACAGAAAAAACAAGATAATAAAAAAGCTATAGATGACTTTATAAAGCAAGAACTAGAAAGGGAACAAGATAGCAGAAATGTTCAAATATCTTTATCTAATATCGAAATAGCAAGAATTCTCCCAGGGATAAAGGTTCGTAGAATAAAAGGAAAAGTATATGTTACATCCTTTAAAAATGCATATGACAAAAACAATGTTGTATCAATTTATGAAACTATATCTGCAAGAGATGGTGATTATATTAACTTTGTAGAATATATAAATGAATTATTAGATTATATTGTTAATCATTATGAAAAAGCAGAGTATATATTGTTGTTAGATAAGGATGGTAATGAAGTAAAATACAATGATGGACTTGAACAGATTTATAAAAAGATACGAGAAATGGGCTCATTAAAATTAGGACTAGAATATCACAATCAAGAACTGGATACATATAAAGGTTTAAGTAAGATTATAACTTCATCCACAATAGACTTTGTTGGAAATAGATTAACAAGGGGAGTATACGTTAATAAAGATTTATTACTAAATATATTAAGTGACTATGGGTTTAAAATATATAGTAATAAAGATGATTATTTTAAAAATAATAGTAAAAATAAATAGGATGAGAAATCATCCTTTTATTAATATGTTATAATAAAGAAGGTGATAGCGATGAAAAACTTTAAAGAAAAACTATCTTTAGTTCCTACAAAACCAGGAAGTTATCAAATGAAAAATAAAGATGGTGTAATTATATATGTTGGAAAAGCTAAAAATCTTCAAAGAAGACTTAGAAGCTATTTTACTAGAACTTTAACTGGTAAAACAAAAATGCTAGTAGAAGATATAGATGATTTTGAATATATTGTGACATCAAGCGAATTAGAAAGTTTAATATTAGAAATAACATTAATAAAAAAATATGATCCAAAATATAACATTCTACTAAGAGATGATAAATCATATCCATACATAGAACTAACTAATGATAAATACCCAACGTTAAAGATTGTAAGAAATGTAAAAAGAAAGCATAATAAGAATCATTTATATGGTCCATATCCAAATGTACACGCTGCCAGAAAAACAGTAAATATTATTAATAGAATTTATCCATTACGAAAGTGCAATACCTTAAAAAAAGAATTATGTCTTTATTATCATATTAATGAATGCCTTGGATACTGCTGCAAGAAAATAGAACAATCAGTAATCGATGAAATGAAAAAAGAAATAATATCTTTTTTAAAGGGAGATTGTGAAATAATTTCAAAAAAAATAGAAAAAGAGATGCAATTAGCAAGCGATAATATGAATTATGAAAGAGCATTAGAACTGAAAAACATGTTGGATGATATAAATACAACTTTGAAGAAACAAAAAATAGATCTTAATAAAAACTATAATTTTGATTTGATAAATTATTATTATGAAAATAATTATTTAAGTATAGAAATCTTCTTTATAAGACAAGGATTATTATTTGGAAGACACAATGAGATTGTATCTTCTATGGGTGAACTAGATAGTGAAGTAATTGAGTATCTTGTCAAATTTTATGATAAAGGTATATTGCCCAATGAATTGCTTATACCAGAAGATTTGGATGAAAATATCATAAAAGAATACTTTGATATTAAAGTAAGTAAACCTAAACGAGGAAAGTTAAAAAGTCTGATGGAGCTGGCAAGAGAAAACGCTCAAGAACAAATGGATATTGAAAGAGAAACACTAAAAAGAAATGCAAATGAAAAACAAAAGGCTCTAGATGAATTAAAATCTCTTCTTAAAATAGATAGCCTACATAGAATGGAGTCTTTTGACAACTCACATCTCTTTGGAACATTTTATGTAGGTGGTATGGTTGTTTTTGATGACTTTGAACCTAATAAAAATTTATATAGAAAATATAAAATATCAACAGAAATAAAAGATGATATAGGGGCAATGAAAGAAGTGCTTTATAGAAGATACTTTAAAACTATAATGAACGAAATGTATAAACCAGATCTAATTGTAATGGATGGAGGAGAACTACAAGTAAATGCGGCAAAAGAAATATTGAAATCCCTAAATTTAGAAATCCCAATAATAGGATTAGTTAAGGATAATAATCATAGAACAAATTATATTATAAATGATAAATTGGAAAGACTAAGTGTTGAAAAAGATTCTAAACTATTTCTATTTTTAACAAAAATCCAAGAAGAAGTTCACAGATATGCCATCACTTATCATAGAAATATCAAGGCAAAGGGGGCTCTTTCAAGCATATTAGATGTAGTTCCTGGTATTGGTGACAAAAGAAAAAAAACATTATTAAAGCATTTTGGATCCCTTAGAAATATGAAAAATGCAACATTAGAAGAATTAACTAATGTAGTTGGTGAACAACCTGCAAAAAAACTTTTTGATTATTTAAAACAAATGTAGTATAATGAAGATGGTGATAGAATGGTTTTAAAAAATAGAAAAGGGTTTTCATTGGTTGAATTACTTGCAGTAATATCCATTATAGGTATCTTATCTGGCGTTGCGATGTCAGCATATTCAAAATATACATCCAAAGCAACAACTAAATCATATGATTCATTAGCTAAATCGGCTATAGTAGCAGCAGAATCTTATCTTTCGGCAAATTCTTATAAATCTGAAATAAGTATTAATGAATTATATACAAAAAGTTATTTGAGCAATATAAATGATCCAGGTGATACGAACAAAAAGTGTACAGGTGTTGTATCTGTAACAACAAACGCAGCTAGTGATAATGCTCTTGAAAAATATGATTATTCTGTTACAGTATGTTGTCCCAGCAATAATTACATATATAAAGATGGAAAAATAGAAAAAGATGACACCAATAAGTGCACAGATATAGTAAAAGAGTATCCAGTTATTGATAGTAATGATGATGGCAAACTTCCTGATGATTCAGATAAAGGTGATGAAACAACTAATGATAATTCCAGTGGATATAGCAACAATACAACAAGCAAATTATGTGGTGATGCAAATCTTGATGGTAAAATTACAGCAAATGATGCCACACAAATCCAAAAATATGCATCAGAAAAAATTACATTATCAAAACAGGCGTTGAAAAATAGTGATGTAAATGCAGATGGTAGAGTGGATACATTAGATGCCACAGAAATTCAGAAGTATGTAAGTGGACTAACAACTTTAAACTGTTCTGAAACATTATATGGGGATGCTAATCTAAGTGGAACAATTACACAAATGGATGTGGAAACCGTTCAAAAACATTCTTCAGAAATAATAAAATTAACAGGTCAGGGATTCACAAATGCAGATGTTAATCTAGATGGAGTAGTAAATATAAGTGATGCGACTTTAATTCAGAAATATTTAGCTGGAAAAGTGACACTTCCATATGTAGAAAAAAATCTTTTATATGGAGACGCAGATTTAGATGGTAGAGTAACGATAACAGATATTACGGCTATCCAAAGTCATGTTGCCCAATTTGAAATACTCAAAGGTCAAGCATTTGAAAATGCAGATGTTAATCTAGATGGTGTTGTTAATGTTATAGATGCAACTCTAGTACAAAAGTATCTTGCAGAGTATATTACACTTCCTGTTCAAAACAATAAATATAAGTATGGAGATGTCAATCTAGATGGAAAAGTAACAGATGATGATGTTGATACTATTTTGAATTATGCAGTAGAAAAAATAAATCTAGATGAAATAGCGTTAGTTAATGGCGATTTGAACAACGATTTGAAAGTTGATATTTTAGATGCAACAATTCTTCAAATGTATCTTGCAGGCCGTTATACTTTGCCAAAGTAAAAATGTATAAAGCAGATGAAAAAATCTGCTTTTTTTGTTATAATTTGAGTAGGTGAAATAAATGAGTAAAATACAAGTTATGGATGAAATATTAGCCAATAAGATAGCAGCAGGTGAAGTTGTTGAAAAATGTATGAATGTTGTAAAAGAATTGGTTGAAAACGCAATAGATGCTAGAAGTAAAGAAATAACAATAAAATTAATTGATTCTGGAGTTAAAGAAATAGAGGTTAGCGATGATGGAATTGGTATGGACGAAGAAGATGCTAAATTGGCCTTTCAAAGACATGCAACATCCAAACTAAAGAGTTTAGATGATTTGTTCTATATTGAGTCTTTAGGATTTAGGGGAGAAGCGCTTCCATCAATAGCCAGTGTTTCAAATGTAAGATTAAAAACAAGCAATGGTGAAATAGGAACAGAAATAACGCTTGAAGGTGGCAAAAAAATGCAAGTAAAAAGATGTGACCTTCAAAAGGGAACAACAATTACTGTTAGTGACCTATTTTATAATACACCTGTAAGATTAAAATATTTAAAGAATTTATATGTAGAATTAGCATATATCGTAGAATATCTTAATAAAATGGCCCTATCTTACCCAAATATAAAGTTTACTTTAATAAACAATGATAAAGTTTTATTAAAAACAGATGGTAATGGTGATTTATTAAAAGTGGTATATGAAATATATGGAATAGATATAACAAAAAAGATGATTCCAATATCGGGTGAAAATGATGATTATTATATACATGGATTTATATCATATCCAGAAGTGACAAAAGGAAACAGAAATTCAATAACGACTTTAGTTAACGGGAGAGTAATAAAAAATAATGAACTCAACAAATGTATTGTAGATTGTTACCATACATATATTCATAAAGGAAGATTTCCTGTAATTATTTTAAATATAGACGTTGATCCTATATTAGTAGATATAAACATTCATCCAACTAAAATGGATATCAAGTTTTCAAAACTTGATACTTTAAAAGAGTTATTAGTAAAGATTGTAACAGAAAGATTAGAAGAGTTAACATTAATCCCAGAAGTGTCTGTACGAGATAGTTATTCAGTGAGTGAAGTAAGACGACAAATAGTCAATAAGGAATCCCAAGAAGAAAAACACAACAATACAAAATATGAAGAAGTGGTTTTAGACTTTGATGTTCAAGAAGAAAAACGAGAATATGAAAAGAAAGAACAAAAAAAGCTAGAAGAAAGTCTTCCTTTTGAATTAGAAGAAGATGAAAAAAAAGAACCAAAGATTAAAAAAATGATTCCAAGAGGCGTGGTATTACTAACTTATATAGTTGCCGAAAATGAAGATGGAATGTATTTAATAGATCAACATGCTGCAGCAGAAAGAATAAATTATGAGAAAATACTAAAAGAAATGAAAGAAGAAAAAAAAATTATAGATTTACTTGTACCAATTAAAATAGAACTTAGACCGGATGAATTCATTTTAGCAAAACAAAGATTAAGTATACTTAATGAATACGGGTTTGATATAGATGAATTTGGATTTAATACTATAATAATTAGATCTCATCCTGCATGGATACCAGAAGACAAATCAAACGATATTATTAGAAGACTTATAGATCTGATAATAGAAAAAGGTGAATTTGACATGGAAAAGTTCATCTGGAGAATGGCTGCGACCACTGCATGTCGCATGTCAGTAATGGCAGGAGATTATATATCACATGAAGATCAAGAATGGATACTTGAAAATATAAGATACTGTGATAATCCATTTACTTGTCCACATGGCAGACCTACAATCATTACATATACACGATATGAATTAGAGAGATTATTTAAAAGGCAACTTGATTAACTCTCTTTTTTTTGATATAATATACCCTGTTTTTAAGGGGTGTATCGATAGCTTTTATCTAATATGTAAACTTAAAGTTACATAAAAGAAGAAGGGCTTTCGAACCTAATAATAAAAAAGAATAAAAGAGAAGGTATAAAAATGCAAACATTATTTGATAAAGTATATCCATTTACAACAGAAATGATTTCTGGTTATTTTAAGGAAATTGATTTTAAAGACAAGACCGTTTTAACTGTAGGCTCATCATCAGATCAAGCTTTTAATGCTTTACTTTTGGGCGCAAAAAAAATAAAAGTATATGATATTAATGTAAACACTGCAAAGTTTGGAAAAATAAAAAAAGACATTATTTTAAATTCATCATCAAGAATAGAAATGTACCAACAAGTTTTATCATTTAAAGGAATACCACAATCAAAAGATGTGTTCTCAATAGAATCTCTATATCGTATGAACTCATATATGAGCAGCGAGGAGAATTTTAAAAAATTACAGCAAATCCTAAAGAATAGCAATATTGAATATACACTAGGTGATTTAACAAAATTAGATAATTTAGATAATGAAATTTTTGATATAATAATAACATCTAATGCTCTACAGTATATAGATTTATATATAAATAAAACAGATGATCCATATATAAAATTAAGAGAAATTTTTAATAAATTAAAAGCTCATTTATCAGATGAAGGTATTCTACAGCTATTGTATCATTATGGTTTTTCAAAAGATAGTCTTTGTAGAGATGATGGCTCTTCCACCAGAAATCTAAAAAAGGTATATGAAGCATTAAAGGGTGAGTTACTATATTTATATACTTTTAATGATTTTATGGATTCAGGCAAAAGTAAAGATGCAGTTGTTGTGTATGAAAAGATGAGGTAATTATGAATAATATAATCGTAATAGTAGGCCCAACAGGTATTGGGAAAACAAAATTAAGTATTGAACTAGCAAAGTTATTAGATGCAGAAATCATAAATGGTGATAGTGTATCAATATATAAAAAATTAAATATAGGAAGTGCAAAACCAACCATAGAGGAAAGAGCAGGAATAAAACACCATCTTTTTGATATTAAAGATATAACAGAAGATTATACAGTATTTGAATATCAAAAGAATGTACGCAATTTAATAGATAATATATACGCAAGAGGAAAAAGAGTAATAATAGTTGGTGGAACAGGGCTATATATAAAATCAGCTTTATATGATTATAACTTTACTGAAGGGACAACATCAAATCTATATGAAGACCTAACAAATGAAGAATTAGTTAATAAAATAAAGAAATATAAAGTTGAAAAATTACCTGAATTAGGAAACAGGAAAAGACTAGTACGATTATTAAATAAATTAGAGAATAATGAGCAGATTACAAATAATAAAGATAAAAAACTGTATGATTTCATTACTATAGGTTTAACTGTAGATAGAAAAATATTATATGAAAGAATAAATAAAAGAGTAGATATAATGATAGAAAATGGATTATTAGAAGAAATTAATTCATTAAAAAAATATTATAATAAGTCAAGAATTCTCAATAGTGGAATAGGATACAAAGAATTTAGTGACTATTTATTTAATAATAAAGATATAAATGATGTGATTGAAGAGATAAAACAAAATTCTAGACGATTTGCAAAAAGACAGTATACATTTTTTAAGCATCAATTTGATACAAACTGGTTTAATGTTGATTTAAATAACTTTGATAATACCGTTAAAGAGGTATATACATTTATAAAAGATAAAGAGACATAAATTATTATGCCTCTTTTAATTCGGGATAATCATTTGTATCAAAATAATGCTCTGTCTTTTCAATACTTTGTAATTTAGAAGTGTCTATTAAAAAGAAATTATGTTCTAAAGCCTCACTACCATCAGATATGACAGGATCGTCCCAAGTCAGATCTAAATTTACCCATCTATTGTTATAGTATAAAGCATTCCAAACATGTTGATCACTTGAAACTCTAAAGCTTTTAACATTCATCTTTTCTAGAAATAATTGCATTAGGTCAGTATAACCACCACATATAGCATATCCTTCAAATAAAGGACCATAGGCTATATCAGATCTATAATTAATAACACCCTGATCACTTCGCAAAGAATCATACTTAACAGAATTAACTATATAATCATGAACTCTTAAAATATTATTATATAAAGAATCATTCTCATTAACCAACTGTAAATATAATTCATTAACTTTATTATTTATAAGAGAAATATCCTCATCAGAATAATTTTTAGTAATATTAATAGTAATTTTTCCAAGCGTATCATACGAAGTTTCTATATTAGAAAAACTATTAAATGGATGAACATAATTATTAATATCAGATAGAGTAGATTGATTATTAGCTAGACTCTGTACATCCATAATACAAGATTTATACTCATCTCCACAATAAAATGTAAATGACTCAACCCCAGAATTAATAACAGTATAATAGACATTTAATAATTCTTGTTTATTATTAGGAATAAAGTTATTTGTATTTTGAACAAACAAAAAGTCATAATTTCTATAATATTCATTAGTCTTATCAATATTTACATCTTTATAATTACTATTAAATATATTTTTTAAAAATAATTGAATATCATCTTTTTTATATAAACAAACACCAAATAAAACTAATATAAAACCAATAAATAATAAATAGTTAACAAATTTCTTCATAAATCCTCCTATACTAATTTTATATGATTGAGAAAAAATAGTAAATTAAAAAATAAAAAAAGTAATAAAAAAAACCAATTATACAATTGGCTTATTCCATTGTGTTTAACATCTTTGTTAATCTTGATTTTAAACGAGCAGCTTTATTCTTATGAACTAAACCACTATTTTTAGCTTTATCAATTCTTTGTAAAGCAATATTTAAATTATTACTTGCTTGTTCTTTGTTCCCTGCTTTAACCTCTTTTTCAAACTTTTTAACAGCAGTCTTCATGCTTGAGTATACTAAAGTGTTAACTTCAGCCTTTCTTGCATTTGAACGCATACGTTTTTTAGCGCTTTTAATATTTGGCATAATCTCACCTCACTTTTTGTAAACACATTAATTCTATCAAATAATTCAAAAAAAAGCAAATAAAATCTTTACATTTGTTAATAATAATATAGGTGAAGAAAATGCATAAAATAAAAATAAATGACAATTTAGTTAGAACTGATTTAATTTTAGAAAAAAATCCTCATATAAAAAACTTACACTCTACCAAATATAATGGAATAAATATATCCAAAAATAAAGATAATAATTATAAGTATACAACAATATTTTTTGATGATATAACAGACTCATTAGAATCAAAACACCTAGAAGAAGTTTTAATAGCAGAACTTAAGGATTATATTAATCCGAAACCAAATGATATATTTTTAGTAATAGGACTAGGAAATCAAAAATCAACACCTGACTCACTTGGCCCACTTACAATTGATAACATAATCCCTACACGATATTTATTTAGTTTTGGAGAAGTTGATAAGAGTTATTCGAATGTATCCATCTATAAACCAGATGTAATTGGTAATACTGGAATAGAATCTATAAGCATAATAAAAAGTATTATAAAAGAAATAAAAGCAACTAAAGTAATTGTCATAGATGCTTTAAAAGCCAATAACATAGATAGATTAATCAAAACAATTCAAATAACAAATAGTGGAATACATCCAGGAAGTGGTATCAATAATAATAGGGGAGAAATTAGTGAAAAAACAACAAAGGCAGATGTAATCGCAATAGGTATACCAACAGTTGTAGATATAAATTCTTTATTAGATAAAGATAATCTAAGTTATATTGTCACTCCAACAAATATAGATTTTGTAATAGAACGTCTAGCATATATATTGGGAGACAGCTTAAACATTATTTTACATAATCACCATAATCGACAAATAACAATCTAAAATTAAGTTATTCTAAATTTGGTGATAAAATGAAGAAAAAATCCAAGAAAAAAAATAAAAATTTTTGGATAGTAATAATTATTATAAGTATTTATCTAAGTTATAAATATTTGGATAGTAAAGATTTAAAACTAGATAATAAAGAAATAATAGATCTTATAGTGAATCAAAGTTTTAAAGAAGAAAGCATAATTGACACTTTAGTATACAAAAATAAAAATCCAATAAAATTATTAAACAAAACATATCAGGAAGTCGTAGAAGATACAACTAATTCATCACCCGTTATATATCTATATAATTCTCATCCTACAGAAGAATATAAATCATCGAATATTGGAGAATTTTACATCAATCCAACAGTTATAATGAATAATTATATATTAGAAGATATATTTAATAAAAGAGGATATAAAACATTGGTAGAAGAAAAATCAGTAAAAGAAATATTAAATAAGAATAATTGGAATTATGCATCTAGTTATAAAGCAAGTAGAATATTAATAGAAGATGCCAAAAAAAATAATCCATCCTTAAAATATTACATAGATCTCCATAGAGACAGTTTAGATAAATCAAAAACAACCACAACGATTAATGGCAAGGACTATGCTAAAATAATATTCTTATTAGGTCTTGAAAATTCTAATTATAAGGAAAATTTAGAGTTTATAAACAAGATTAACGATAAAATGAATGCCTATTATCCTGGATTAAGTAAAGGAATTTATAAAAAAGAGGGGCCAGGCGTAAATGGTGTATATAATCAAGATTTTTCTAATAGATTAATATTAGTTGAAATGGGTGGATACGAAAATACAACAACAGAGGTATTAAATAGTGCAATAGCCTTCTCAAAGTGTTTTTTGGAGGTTGTAGATGAAGAAAATAGTTAAGATATTATTCATAATAGTTGTAGTATTATTTCTAATAACATTTATAAACAGGAATAATTATTATGATAATAGTAATATATTATCAAATAATGCTATCAAACAATTTGAAAAAGACCTCCAAGAAGGGAAAAATATAAATCCAACAAATTATATTGTTAAGAAAAAAGATTATAATAATAATCTTACAAGAATAAGTTTGAAAATATCTAAAATAATAGAAACTACATTCAATAAAACTTTAAAAAAAGCATTAAAATATATTGATTCTTAATAAATCTATTATATAATATAGTCCAAATAGGAGAATTTTATGGATAAAGAAGTAAAAACAGTAGATATTTCACTTGATACAATAATTAGAGAATGCTCGCTAAATAAAGATTTATCTTTTGAACACTACATATATTTTAATTTAAGTAATAGAGAATTAATTCACGAAATATTTAAGTATAAGAAGTTTAATAACGACTTTACAAACAAAATATCATGTTACTCCACTAGCTCATCTATAATTGGCAGAATAAGACCATCCTATGATTATTTTTTAAGTGAATTAATTAAAATAATGAATCTTAAATATGATGGTGGCGATGATGAATTATTAACCAAAAGATTACTAGAAAGATTAGATATATTGACTAATATTAAAAATGAAAAAGAATTAAAAAAAGAGTTCCCATTGTTGTACAAAGATCTAATTGATGGAAGAAAATACTACAATGGGCTTATATCATTATATTCGATTAATGGTGAATATGAAGTGCAGTCTAAAGAACATTATTACTATAGTTGTGGTTTGAAGAAAAATTTAAAGAATTTCGTAAAAACTCAGAGCGTTATGTATAAAAGATACATATGTGATAGAAAAAAGTTAAAAGAAAAACAAGAAAATTTTTCTTTTAATCCATACTTAAGAAAATATTTTGATAAAGATAAATTGATGCTATACATAATAGATAAATACATATCATACTGTGAAACCTCAAGTGAACAAGCCAAAATAAGATATATAATGAATAAAATAGAAATGTATATAAAAAGCTATGATTATAGTAAATATTATGTGATATACAATGACAATAATGAGAAAGTAGACATTAATAGTATTAACCATAGATATAATTTATTAAAGGAAAAACTATCTGATAAAAATGTTGAGTGGATATTAATTCCAAAGGGAAAAACTCTTTCGAAAGTAAGAAAAAGAGGAAAAGAAAGAACTCTATTTATGAGCACTAAAGATATAGAATTATTAAAAAAGGTAGGAGAGGCAAAAGAAGTCTTCTACGAATCTTCAAATTATATTGCTAAAGTAGTAGGCCTTGGTAAATATAAGGGATATGTTGGTTATATTTATGAAAATGGAGAAGTAATTTTAGATATGCAATATGACAGTAAAAAACCTAAAACAGCCAAAGGAAATGCTGCATACAATATGGCGGTTGATGACTTTGAAGAACTTTCTAAAAAAAATAAGCAACAACTTATTAATAATCCAAAAGTAAAAAGAATATGTCACAAAAACAATTGGACTGATCAAATAAGACCAATAATCGAAAGAAAGGCAACAGAAGAAGAAAAAAATAAAACAAAAGAGCTTATAAAAAGATTAAAGAGAAAACCATAAATGTTTTCTCTTTTAAAAATTATTGATATAATTCTTTTTTTAGTAATTCCAAATTATCCTTCATTAAGGAACTATAATCTTCTCCATTACTTCTCTCATCATCAGTTAAATTTTCTAATTTATGAAGTTCAATTTTTTTAATATTGGTATAATCATCTAATAACTTTTTAACATTATCGTTATCATCTAATCCTTTGAAAGTAATTATATAACTTACACTCTCATTTTCTATTAGACTAGAAGCATCAGCAATATCTTTTAAAGATGCATCAGTATCAATACAAACTACATTTAATCCAAATTTTTCTAAAAACTTAAGAGCAGAATCAGCAACAATAATAGTCTTATCATCAGTCGAATCAACCGCAACTCTATATTCTGCATCAAGTTCTGATAATTCGATTTTTAATTTATTATAATTATCATCAACTTCCTTTTCTAAGTAAGTACTAACTATATATTCCTCCAAACCAAGTCTGACATTTTGGCTCATCATTAGTAAAGAAGAAGGATTAAGCCATAATTCCTCAGGGGAATAATCAGTTTCTAAAACATATGCAGTATCTATTATTTTAAGATTTGGATTAATCGCTAACAAATCAACAGCCAGATTTCTCTCCTTTTCTAATAATCCATTATATATGAATAAATCCTTACTAGCAAAATCACGCTTTTGTTTTTTACTAATCTTATAATTATTAATATCAACGCCATCAGGAAAAATTGAAGATATTGTCGCATGAGAATCATATAATTTTCTCGCCACATACTCGCAAGGATAATTAGTTACTATAATTTCTATATCATCCATACTATCATTTGTACAACCACTCATCAAAAGAGTAAAACACATCACCCAAATTATTATCATAAAATATTTAACTTTTTTCATTATTATCCTCCTTCTTAGGTACTGGATCATATCCATAATGTCCTAATGGATTACACCGTAGTATTCTTTTAATTGCTAAAAAACTTCCTTTAATTGTTCCATACTTATCAATACTCTCCTTAGCATACTCAGAACATGTTGGAGTAAATCTACACATTCTATGACTAAAAAAAGGAATTTTTTGATATAAATTAATGATAGAAATAAGCATCTTTTTCAAACCTATCACCATCTTAATTTTACTATTAATTATTACAATTTACAAGACTAGATTTTACATTAAAATAATTGAAATGATATTTATAATATGATACAATGAAGAAAATAGGGAGGTATCTTATGGGATTGTTTGATAGGTTTTTTCGAACTAAAGAAGATGTTTCAATGGCATCAGTAAAAGATGAAAAAAAAGAAATTGATACAGAAAAAGAAAAGCAAATACTTTTAAATATACTAAATTGTTTAGGCATTTTAAATCCAAATGAGATTAAAAAGAAACTTGAACTAAAGAATATGGATTATGATGAAAGTATCATAAGTCGTTTGATGTTAAATACAAATAATATAGATATATCAAGATTATTAAACTACTATCAAGTAGTAAACTTAGGCTATGGAAAAATAAAATTAAATGAGATAAAAGAAAGACTAGATGATACATCAAAGAAAATGATAGCAGAAGGAAAGAATAAACTAGAAATAGTGGAAGAGTTGATTGAAACAGTAAAACATTATATTGAAGAATATAAAAGAATATTAACTTCATTGAATGAAACTATAATAAGACTTGAAAAAAGTATAGAAAATGAAATTGATTTAATCGTAATGATGGATTACTGGTTTAATACATTTAAAGAAGAAAAATTAGGATACCCAATAGACTTGTCCAATAAAATTGAAACAATGTCAAGAGAATTAAAATACTTACCATATGGTGGTTACTCTGACGAAGAAATATCGAAATTCAAATCAAAGGCCATGGATATGGCAGAAGAAGGTAGCAAAGAACATGAACCGGTAAATTATACATGCGGAAAAATAAAAAATAGTATTTTAGAACCTATGAAGAAAAGGTATACAGCAGACGTAGGAATATTAAAAAAGAAAATTCAAATGATTGAAGAATCCAAAACGCTTGATGATAATGGGAAAAAGAAAAATGTTCAAAACGCAATAGATGAATTTAAAAAAATCTATGGGCATAAAACTAATCATGAAGAGGTAAAGACAAGTGGTTTAAATGATAATGCAATGTTTTTAATTGAAACAAATATTCAAAAACTAATGACATTATCAGGTGGAGGGTATGGACCTGTGGCAATATTTAATTACAGACAAGACTGTGATAAAATATTAGAAAGTGATCTAGCTGAATTTGATAAATATATTGAAATAAATAAAACTGCCAATAAATATATTGATTTATACGAATCAAATAAAAAAACATATAATAATTGGAAAAAGAACCAACTAGAGACACTATCAGGTGATGAATATAGAAAAAAAGAAAAAGAACTAGATGCTCAAATAGAATATATGTTATCTCTTTCTTCACAAGAACTTAATGATTATTTAATTCAGGATGCAGAAGAAAAAAGAAATAAAGCAGATGCAGATAATTTTATGTTGGTATTCAAATATCTTGCGAATCAAGAAGCAGACCAAAAAAATGATCAGAGCATCTTTCAAAAGAGGATGACTGATATTCAAAAAGGACTTAATCCATATACAGAAGAAGAATTTGAAGATGCAACATCTAAACTTTTAATAGACTCTTCTCTTGGAATGAATACTCAGAAAGAAAATTATATCAATGCAATTCAATACATTGATAGTACATTAATTAGACAGTTACTTGTTGCAGAAAAAAAAGATAATCAAAACAGCTAAATAAAATAGGTTCTTTGTCAAATAGTGTTGGTGAACAATAAATTTGATAAATGAATTGTTTATAGAGAGTGATTTTTTAATCACTCTTTTATAATACCTTTAATTAGGCAATTCTTTTTAGACATTTGATTAAATTATTTGTTCCTTCTATAATTCCATTATTTATATCATATTTGAATGAGTTTTCTATATATTTTAAATTATTACTATATAATTTTAGTGCCTGTTTCATTTTATTAGAAATGTTTATATTTGAGTTTAATACAATTGATTTAAATTTATTAAAGTCCTTATCTTTTAATGAATTAATCAATCCTTGATAACATTCATAAGTAGCTTTCAATTCTTTATTTGTGTTGATTAAGTATTGTACAATTTCTTTTTGTGATATTTCTTTTTTAAAGTGTTTTGAATATATTTTTTTATCAGATAAGTCATTTTCATTTTTAACAATTAATTTCCAGTAATCTTTTAGCTTATTATAATTAGGATTA
>CACWWC010000019.1 GCA_902764545.1 uncultured Erysipelotrichaceae bacterium
GAATAGATGCTTGACCATCTACTCCTTCTAGAATAAAATTAATTTAATTATAAATCTTATTTTTTAGGAGAAAAATCTCCACACTTATTCTACACTAACGTTTTTATAGATGTTTTTTATTATTTTCTATTGATGAGTTTACTTTTGAATAAAAGTTCATATCCCATAATTTTCCATTAATATAATATGATTCTAGTCTTATTCCATTAAGCTCTGCTACTTTCTCATGTAATTTTAATGATGGATTATTAAATTCAAATACTGCACTAGTTACACTTGCATATCCTATTGAAAAAAGTTCATCATAAAATTTGTTAATTACACTAGTGCCTAGTCCTCTATGTTGTAGTTTTGGAGCGATTCCGATCTCTATTTCTGCATTCTTTCCACCAGCGTTTTCTCTTAATATATTTATATATCCTGCATAGTTATTTTTTTCATCGATAATTATGTAACTATAATTCATTACAGCTTTTGATATACCATAATTACCATTTCCTTTTTGCAGAAAATACTTATCTTCTCCTAACGGAATTGTAAATCCTTCCCTTTCTTGCATGGCTTTTATATGACCATCAATTATTTTATTAGAATCAATATTTGATTTTTCTAATGCGTTCGGTCTTATAAGTCTATATCCATTTCCTAAGTCTATTTCATCGTTTAGATTTTTTCTATCTCTTTCTAACGATGATAATGTTACAATCTTATTATCTGGAAGAATTATACCATTTTCTTTTTTCATGTTTGGCAAATGCTGAAACATCATGTTAGACTCTAAATTTTCTCCATTTATTTTACCATATGGTATTTCCCCGAAGTAGTTCATACTAGTATTATTAATTAATTCTAACATATCTTTATCACTACCATTTATTGAGGTCATGACATTATGAATATTCGATCTATGAGCAAACTGAATATAGTCATCTATTAAAAAACTTGCCAATTCATTAATAATGTCACTACCTAGCCTCTTATCAATATATATATTTAGATTAGCTCTTTTATTTGACCATAGTACATTACTTAGCCCAATTATTCCAATCACCTTATCATGACTCATAATGGAATATGGCAATTGTAGTTTTGGTATTTGATAGTCTTCTTGATATCTTTCAAGGATATCTGGTTTTATTCCAGGTTTTAGTAAAGATTTTGGAATAACTATATTAGTGCTTGGTATAATTTCCTTTTTTTGATGATTAGTCTCTGTCTTACTTTTATAAATAAATTCATGTATTTCTTTTATGTTTAATGATTCTTTTAAGTACTTTTTATATTCTGCTAATATCTCTTCTTGTGACTCTTCTGTTAGTTCTTCCATGACCTCAAATCTAATTGATGCAGTCTCATCTTGTGCATGGATATCAAATAGTCCAATATACCCAATATAGTTTCCATTCATATCAGTTATAGCTGCCCTTAAATTTGTTGGCATGGATTTTAGTATTGCATCTGCTCTATCATCATCAAGGTTAGAATTATCTTTTATTATCTTTTTTGATAAATCAATGAACGAGTCAAAGCTTCCAATCAAATATTTTTCAGTTTGTAATTTTGGTATAAAATTTCTCATATTACCTCCATATTATTTATATATGTACTTTTCTAATATAATATCTTTCTACTTTAATAATGTTCATACCTTTATATGATTTTATCACAGTTTATATTTTAAAAAAACTATTAATAATATGATTATTTGTAAAATTATTAGGTAACTAGTCTATCTGAAAATACAAGTTTTTTATAAGCTTCTCCACTCATTATCTCAACAGGGTCAGTTGCAGCATATGCGATTGATACTGAGTAATCTGGATAATTATCTAATATTTCTTGTAATAAGTTGTCATCTATTCCGAGTTCTTCTTTGTGATTTAATATATATTCAATGTCTTCCTTATCTTTGTCAAATCTTTTGTAGTATTTATCTTTAATTGCTCCTTGTTTGCTTGCAATAGTATACTCAAGCGGCAGTATATTCAAGCTTGCTCCACATAAATTAACATTTTTAACGAAATCTTTTATTTTAGTATTCTTCATTATCTTAATTCCAAGTAAATATTGTGTATCATTATTTGCATTAAAGCTTTTAGCCATTATATCATTTTCATACTCATACATTGGAAAAACTGATATATTTACACCAAATAGCTTCCCTTTAAAGCCAAAATCTTGTAATACTCTATAGAATGGTAACTGAGCTTCCTTATGGTAATGTATTGGACTGTGAACTTTACCATCATCGTCTACATAATATTTTTTTAGTTGTGGAGGTGCCATAATATATGTAAATGTATCAAATAAATTTTGAACAATATCTAAATTTGAATTTTCATTTACTACAATCTCTTTAGGCTCCCTTGGAATTCTTGTCGTTAACATGGAAAACTTTGTATATTTTTTAGAATCGCATAACATCTCAAATGATGGCTCGTTTTTTAATATATCTCTAAATTTACTCATAAATTCAATTGGAATAAATATGTCAACATCTCCAAAATTGCGAGACTCCATTGCGTTTGTTAAAAGATATGGGATTGTTCCACCATATATACACAAATGATTTATAATTTCTGTATCCATTTGAGATAACTGTTTAAAGAAATCTTTTATTTGTTGAAGAGTATATTTTTCATCGTATGTAGATTTTTCATCGCTTGAGTGTTTAAATTCTCCATGTGTTCCTGGAAATATATCAGCATTATTTTTTTGTTTTTGATACATAGCGTATAATCTTTTTTCTTCCTTCTCATCTTCAGCTTGAAGTTTTTTATGAAACTCATCTGACTCTTTTAAGTATTTTCTACATTCTTCGAGATATACTTTCATAGCATCGTTACTGTTTAATCTGTCTGCGATAGTTAAATAATCTTCCTCTAAATCTAGACAGTATTTTTTATCTTCCTCAACTGTATATACTATGTAAGTTATATAACCTTCTTTATCACGAATTACATCATTATCAGTATATTCGCATATATATCCCCTATTTAAATGTTTATTAAGTTCTTTAATATCTTTGGTTTTATATGCAGATTTTATTTTATAATATCTTTGTTCTACTTTTGTTGCTTGTTCAAATTGACATTCTGATACTTCTTTTTCAAAAATTGTTCCTGCAAAATTTTTCTCAAAGATTTGTTTTTTTTCTTCATCTGTTATTATTTCGGTGTTTGCGAAGAGTTGAAGAAAGTATGGTTTATAGAATAATATAGCAGTTGAAGGATTAGTAAAATCTAATACCTCTCCTTTATTAAAATGTATTCTTATATTTGCGTACACATCTGGGCTTCCTTGTTTTAGCTTTACTAACCTGTTATTGTCTGATAAATATTCTTTATTTAAATTTTGGATAATTTGAATACTCTCTTGTGATAAATGTTCAAATAACCAATCATCTAAGTACAGATAATCATTTTCCCACAAAATAATTTCCTGATTAATATTCTCTCTTACTTGTATTGATTTATATACTTTATCATACATTATATCATCTTCTATGGCATCTGGATTCTGCTCGAAAAAAAGATTATTATTTCCATTTCTATAAAATAAATTACCAAATTGACGATTTACAAGATTTCTAATCAAATACTTTTTTGAAAATCTTATAATATCTCCTTTTTTTATAAGATTATCTGGATCATCTTCTACATATCTTAAATATATATAATCTTCTCTTTTAAATTCCATATTTTCATCTACTTTCAAATTATTTAATTAACTGATATTTCTATTTGTTAAGACTAATTCTTTATAGGTTTCTCCACTCATAGTGGTTGTTGATGCGTTATCATTTACTTTGTATGCAATGGATATTGAATAATTTGGATACTTGCTCAAAATTTCTTGGATTTTTTCATCATTTATTCCTAATTCTTTCTTATGAGATAGTATATATTCTAAATCTTCTTTATCTTTTTCTAATCTAAATGAGTAATTCTCATTAACAGCACTCTTTTTACTAACTAACGTATATTCTAATGGAAGAATTTTAAATGCGCAGTCATACACTTCAACATTTTTTACGAAGTTTTCAATATTTTCATTGTTTAGCACTCTTACCCCAAGCAAAAATCGATTTTTATCATTTATATTAAAGCTTTTTGCCATGATATTGTTTTCATACTGATATATTGGAAAAACTGAAATATTAATTCCAAATAGTTTAGCTTTAAATCCAAAATCTTGGATTTTATTGTAATAAGGTCTAGTTCTTTTTGCAAATTCTATGAATGGATTATGAGTATTATCATCTTCATCATCGTTTATCGCGTCTTCAGGTTCCATCATGGTATTTAGCATTAGACTAAATAATTCATCAGTTTGTTCATTTTGGCTTGCAAGTTCTATTTGTTTTTTTGGAATTCTAGATGTTAAATGGCAAAATTCTGCAAGTGGCTTTGAATCACATATCATTTCAAAATCAGCTTGTTCTGATAGACATTTTCTTAAACTTTCCATTTTTTGTACAGGGACAAAAATATCTATATCGCCAAAGTCTCTACTTTGACTAGCATTATTTAAAATGTATGGTATAGTTCCTCCATAAAAACACATTTCTTTAACTACACTAGGATCCAATGTTTTTAATTTTTTATAAAATTCTTTTATTTGATTTATAGTATATCTTGCTTCTTGATTATTATTTATCTGGTCGTTATGAGTGAAATGCCCATTTACCCCTGGAAAATATGAAGGATTATTTTTTTGCAATTTATACAATTTTTCTATCTTGATTTTTTCTTCTTCTTGAGCTTTTCTCCAATTTTCGAGTTGTTCCTCTCGGTGCTTTATATAATCAGCAATTAGATTTTTATGACATTCGTATGCTTCATCAGCTGACATTCTATCAGCAAATTTTAAAATTAACTGCTCTATATTTCGATAGGAGGTATCATAACAACTAGTATTTGTAGAGGCAAATTTTATAAATCCTTCATCATCATAAATGAAATCAATACTATATGGTATATCGATTCCAGTTTTCTTTTTCAGTTCATCTTTTGATTTTACTCGTATATCATCTTTTATTTTAAAATAGTGATATTCATGTAAATCATGATTTGGATCATCTTTCCATATAAAAGCAGTACTAGGTTCTTGGGCATATATCGCATTACAAAAATCATCATCAAATAATTCTTGTTTTTCCTCGTCGGAAATAACTTCGGTTTTTGCAAAAAGTTTCATCCAATCCATATTATAGAATAATGCAATAACGGCCGGATTGCTAAAATCTAATTTTTCGTCTTTTTTAAAATAAATACGTGCGTCAAGTTCTTTATAGGGATAACCTTCGGTTAATTCAATAAGTTTATTACTATTTGTTTTATCTGGTATAACTTTTTTTTGAGCATTTGTAATGGCATATATTCCACTATCATCGATATGTTCAAATAACCAATCATTAAGATAAAAATAATCTCCTGGCCACAAACGTAGTTTATAACTTCTATCTTTGGAAACAATTACAGACTTATATATTTTGTGATATAAGAAGTCATTTTCATCACAATCATCATTTTTTTCATATATTAACTTATTATCATAATTAAAAACATTTCCAAATTGTCGTCCAGTGATGTTTTCTATTAACCATTCTTTTCTATATCTCAAAATTTCACCTTTTTTGTATTTTACTTTTTCATCTTCAAAATCTTCAGTAAGTCTTAAGTAAACATAATCTTCTCTTTTAAATTCTTTCATTATAGCACCTCATTTAATAGTTATATATGATATCATGTTTAAATTAAAATAAAAATACTTTTAATTAGAATAATTGGGTTATTTTAATACCAGCTTTTTTCTATTCCATATCACTTTTAGTCAACTAATCTAATTGAATCTTTTGTATTTTTCTTAATCTATTTATTCTTTTATTTTTTTGAAAAATATGTTATATTAGTATGCATTCAAAGGGAGGGTTTATGAAGATAAAAATAAGGGATATAGAAATTGTCTTCTCCTCAAATCAGCAATCTTACTTAAAAGATATAAAAATAATAATAGAAAATAATTATGAAATAGTATCTAGTTGTTTAAATGAAGACAAGATAATCGATATTTCAAGTGATGTTTCAATTTTTAATGAAATATTTTATAACATAGTTATTGATGTATATGCCAACGATGTTAATAAAAATGCTTTCAGTGATAAGGATTTCTTACCATCGTTATATATAGAAACATTAATTAGGAAAAAGGGTTTTTTTGATACTAAAATTGTTGAAATGAATGAAAATATTAGTGATGAATTATTAGATTCGTTAATAGCGTATAAATACTTTGAGGTAAATGGGTCTTTTGATGACTATGTAGAATATTTAAAATATAGAAATAATCGGGATAAAATATTTCAGTGGTTACAGACTGTTGCTAGATGGGATGCATATAACTATTTGTTAGGAATTACATCTAATTGTTTGAAAACTGATAATGAAGACTTTTTTAAACAAATGAACTGTATTATAGATATTTGGCTCAGTCGAGCAGTGAAACATGTAAAAGATAAAAATTATTCAAATAAACAATATCCTAAAATATCTGATAAAAAATTTGATGAACTATTTTATGATTTTTTAAATTATATTAATGCTCCTGATGAATGGATTAATATTTATAACAAACTTAAAAGAGATGGATTAATTATAGTTGAAAATGATAATGAAAACAATTCAATGTGTTTTAAAGATAAAGATGGGATTTGGAAAATTCTTATATGCAATGCCGATAATTTAAGAGGTTTTTGTACTTTTATCCATGAATTTATTCATTATGTTTCAAGACAAACAGATTTATCAGTAGAAAAAATATCAATAGCGGAACTTCCTAGTTTATTTTTTGAAAATGTATCTGTTGATTTTTTAAATAAAAAAGGATATTCAGATAAAATTACTCATCAAATTGCAAATGATAGAGAAATTTATAATTACTCATTATGTATTTCAATGCTACCTTTAATTAGTGATTTGATAAGATATATAAATCAGGGAGAAATTAGGAAAAATGATAAGATGACTTTATATCAAAAACAAATTGATACAATAAATCAAACAAAGAAAGAAATGTTGAAAATTTTAACTGATACTGGTCAAGTAATAAGTAATTCCAGTGTATTTAAAGAAATAAATGTAGATATAGAAAAAGATGTGGATGATGACTGTGATTTACTAATAGATTCATTTATAAAAGATGGTTTACTTGTAATAGATGGCTATCAGTATCTGCTTGATTCTTATTTATCTGAGAAAATATTGGGAATGGATGATTCTACAACAATTCAAAAAATGATTGATGTAACAAATAATTTAGGAATGATGAGTGTTGAGAAGATATTAAAATTATTTGGTATTGAGAATGCTCTACAAAATGATGTTAAAAAGTTAAAAAAATAATTAGATAAAAGTTAAAACAACTAATAAATATTTCATATAAAATGTTATTTAATATATTTAACGAAAACGATTAAATATATGATAAAATATTTGTTAGGTGGTTGATAGTATGGATTTTAAAAAAATGAGAGAATATACTCACCAAGAATTTGTAAAATTAGTAAAGAGTTTAAGCGAGGAACAATTATTACATTTAAGTGCTAATTATGGTGGATATCCAGTATTATTTAGGATGGCACTTGATGAGGAATTGAGTCATATCCCTTTTATTCAAACAGGGGCATCAGTTATTGTTAGAGATGAGTTTGGTAGAATATTATTACAGCAGAGATCTGATAATGGTTTATGGGGATTACCTGGTGGATGTCAAGATTTAGGAGAAAGACTGGAAACTACTGCTGTGAGAGAATTATATGAAGAAACTGGTATAAAAGTATCGGAGGAGAATTTAACATTAATAAATACTTTGTCTGGTGAATCTAGAAAAAGATATAACTATAAAAATAGATTCGGAATCAATTAAATTAGAATTTTTTGATATTAATAATTTGCCGAAAAATATGCATGATGAAGATTTGATCTTAGAGTATATTAATTACATTACTAGAATTGATATTTAATAGTAACGATTAAATGCTAAAACGTTATAAAAGGACTTAAACCAACAAAATCATCATAAACATCTGTTAAATTAGATAATTCAAGTGTCCAAATATTTCTTTAATGGTAAAGGAAGAAGTACGATTAGTCAAAAAAATGGTTATTAATAAATTATTAACTAATTTAGCTTAAACATAGTAAAAAATGTAAATATGTATAAATATTATAATCAATTTCATATGATTGATGAGTTAGCACAAACTATAACTAATATAATAAATCAAAAAGAAAAAGCTAATTATTTATGTAAAACAATATCAGTTACTATTCCTGAACATAAAGGGTTAGTGTTATCTTCACCGTTTGATAATTATAGTCCAGCACTTCCTGGATATATGGCATTAAATGGAGCTCAAATACAGGCTTTAAACGAAAAATATGGAGAATATGTTGAAGAAATTATACCTGCAGAAGAACATCCTTTTATCATAGTGACGGAAAATGAAGTATATCAATCTTTTTCTAAATTATCTTTTACAAGTGAAAATGAAATTAGAAGAGCATTAGATGCATTAAGTTTTATGTATGTAAAATATTATGGTTCTTTTGATTCAAATGTATTTAAGGAAAGATTTCCTTATTTAGAAGATTTTTTTGATTCAATAGATAAATAAGGTTGGTTTTATCAATAGTTCTTAAATTACCATTAATAATAATTGGTTTAACTCTACAAAACTCACAAATAAATTCTAATCTCTTTCTTAATGATTCTTCCATTCTAACTTCTTGTTTGATAACATTTATCATTTTAATCAATCCTTTCTTTGAAAGACTTTTTTCTAAACAAGAAAAAAATCAATCCTATTTTAGAATTGATTGTCTATTTATTCTCGAAACTAATAAATAAGTTCGAGCGGATTTCCCTATGGTGCGAATGACGAAGTGGTTTACAACTCTTTCGCATAAAGACGATTGATTTATATCAATCACTATAACCATTTTACCAAAAAACAATTAAAGTAGCAATAATTATATGCTACTTTAATTAATTATAAATATTATTTCAATCTTTTTTGTGATTGCTCTTCTAATGAATCTTTCCAACTTCCAGTAGGCATATATTTTGAAATATCCTTACCAGCACATTTGTCATCAACAAATTGATCATATACTTCTGGACTCATAGATTCAAAATGATCATGCCAGAATCTAAACCAAGCATTATATGATTCACTTCTTTCTACATGTTCTGTTGCACTAGGTTCTCTACTAAATTCTACACCAAATCTTCTTGTAGAATAAACTAAATATTCTAAATTATATTGTGCTTCAATTAATTGAGCCATTGATACATCAGCAGCCCAAGGTTTACCAGCATCATGTTGTGCCCAAAATATTGCACCACCTAGATTGTCTATTTTATTCCAAATATCTATTTCGTCTATTTTTTCGATAGATTCAGGATTATCAAAAGTAGTATATAATCCCCACACTTTTTCTTTCATATTTTCCATAACAAAAATCCCCCTTTTAAGAAAATATATTTCCCCTTTCAAGATGTGCTTTATTCTATCATATAATACTATAAATGTCAAATCTAACGATGCATTTGATAGTATTTAGTTTTCTTTTATATATTGTTCTAGTTCTGATAGTTTTATCTTTTTACCAAGATTATGAACATAGATTTCATTTGAATAATTAAATGCTAGATAGAGTTTATTATTAATAATAATTCTATGTGGTTCAATATAAGTTAAATTAGTATGTTCTATCTTTCTAATGCTACCATTTTCTATGATAGGTGTAGTATTGCAAAAATCACATATAACATTTAATCTTGAAACTAAAGATTCATCAATCTCAATTTTTTCTTTAACTATTTTTATCATAGACACCAACCTTTCTATGATTTTTTCTTATAAAACGAAAAAATCAATCATTTCTGATTGATATCTATCTAAAAGTTCGAATAGTTCGAACAGATTCGTCAATGGTGCCGATAGCGAGAATTGAACTTGCCTCTGATCCTTACCAAGGACCTGTTCTACCACTAAACTATATCGGCATAATTTAATTATATTATTATTATTTGATTTTTACAATAGAAAAGTAGGTCTACCCTACTTCTCTTTTTTTTCGTTTTTAAACGGATGCACAATTTTTTCTTTTATACCTTTTGAAATAATACTCATTACTGTATTATATATTTTATCTGATTCTTTGGAATCAATATTTAATTCATCTTGAAATCTAGTTATCATTTTCTCTTTATTTTTTCTTCCAACTGGAAACGTTTCTTCGATGATTTTGTTTATTGTATTTGCTTCCTTTTCATTCACATTTAATTCTTTTTTTATTTTATTTATTAATTCAGTTTTATTCATGCTTTTCTCCCTTCTCTAGATAATCAATTATCTCTTTATAATCTTTTATAAAATAATCAGTAATTTTATTTATATTCTCTCTTTCATGCTCAGAATATTGATCAAATATATTAATGACTTCTATTTTTGCGTTTTTAGCAGCTAATACACCAGTATATGAATCTTCAAAAACTAGACATTTGTCTGGTGTTGTTTTATAATGGCTTAATATTTTTTCATATATTTCCGGATTTGGTTTCTTACATCTTACATCTTCTTTACTAACTATGAGATCAAATACTTCATTGAAATTTAGTTTTTCATATATATTTTTGTTATTATTACAATATGTATTTAATTGATGTCTCGTTGTTACTGTCGCTAAAACAAGAGTGAAACCTCTTTTTTTCAATTTTGATATTAATTTTACTGCATTTGGCTTAAAGTCAACTTCTCTTTCAAGCATCAGATTTGAGATTTTTCTTCTTTCGTTTAGTATTTCATATTCATCTTTACAATCTAGATTATATTTTTTTAAGATGTATCTGCAATATTCTAGATAAATATCTTTATTGGCATTACTGCGAATTACATCATCCCTTTCTTTTTGAATAGTATCCACATCTGGGTTTGATTTTGAATATTTACTAATTAATATTTGATCGGCTTTATTCCATATACCTATTGAATTTATTAATGTTCCATCAAGATCAAAAATTATATATTTCTTATTACTCAGGTTTAATTCATTAATGTCTTTCATTTTGCCTCTTTTTCCTAACTTTATTTATATTTATTTTATCATATTTTGATTCTTTTATTAATAAATTTTCAATAACATATTTTTTTTATTATTTTTATATAAATATCAACTGTCTCCATTAATGATGTTTTTGTAATATATTCGTCTATTTCATGGGCAGTGATTGGACCTGGCCCTAAAATTAACCTATTATTATCTAGAAAGCTTGCTTCACTGACTCCAAAAAATGGTTTTCTTTTTTTATTTGCGACCTTTTCATAATAATTTATAATGCTATCTTCATTGTAGAATGGCACTATTTCATTTTTTATTTTATATTCGACTTTATTATATTTTTTTGATAACTTTTCTATATATTTTTTTATATAATTGATATCTTCTTTATTTTTAGTAATTCTAAATCCTAATAAAACCTTTGTGTAATCAGATGTTGTGCAAATATTTGTACCTCCTTTTATGACTCCAATATTTATTGTATTATATGGCACTTCAAATATATCACATTTTTCTTTTTTAAATTTATTTTCTAATTTTAATAAGTCTGATAAAAATTTTATGGAGTTTTCGTTACTTGACTCATTAACTATTGGCGTACTGGAGTGTACTGCTATACCTCTAAAAATTAATTCATACTCTAATAACCCTTTCGAGCCAATACATGGATAATTATCTGTTGGTTCTGCTATTATGCTATACTTACAGAAATCGATATTTTTGTTTACCAATTCTTTGATTCCTCTAAAATCAAGTTCTTCGTCATAGGTTAAGCATATTCTTATTCCGTTTCTCACCCTTTTTAGATCTATTTTTGATAGGGAATATAGAAACGCCGCAATTCCACCCTTCATATCTGAGGTGCCCCGACCTATTAATTTATCTTGTTTTTTGGTTAGCTGAAATGGTGGATAATTCCAGTTACTAGTTACTGATACAACATCTGTGTGACCTATAAAAGATAAAATTGGATTCTTTCCTATACTCATTACTAAACATTTTGTTTTATATTCTGTTATAAAACCAAGTTTTTTTAAATAATCTTCTATGTAATCTATTATTTTTTTATTATCTTTATCTTTAACTGTATTAATTTCAACTAAATTACTTAATATATCTTCTATTTTCATATTTTTTCCTCTCTTTTATTTATTATTTCAAATAAAAAGCTATACAATGATACTTGTATAGCTTCAATTATTAATTAGCTAGATACAAGCACCATAAATAGCACTTGTACCTACAACATTTAATGTCGTATTAACAAGTGCAGAATATTATTATGATGCATGTTATTTATTTTGATAATTCTATACATAATACCTCTCCTCAACTAAAGTTTATCAAATTAGGCAAAAAAAGACAATGATTAATTATTTTGATTTCGGAGCATTGATTTCTCTATTTTTTTGAACTTCTTCATAAAACCAGATTTCATCTGCAGAACTATTACTTTCGATTTCTATTAGAATGTTGTCACTTATGGTTGGGTAAAGTGACCAGCCCATTCCAAATGTATGTTTTGAACCATATGAGAAAAGTGATGAAAATTCAGTTTTAAGCAATTCATATAATGTTTTTAAACTATTCTCATCTGTCATTTTAATATTTCCAACATCTTCTCTTACTCCATGATTAATTTTTCCATAATGTATATAGTCGTTTTCTCTTGTTATATATAATATTGATATTTCGTCTGCTTCAACTCTTGATTTTATGTATTTTAAAAATGCTTCATACTCTTGTTTTAGTGCATTTATATTATTTTGCATATTACTACCTCTTTTCTACAATTTTTGATTTCAAGTTCATTATAACTATTAATTCTATGAAAAACAATAATTATATCTCAAATTGACGATATTGACATTTTATGTTACAATATGCCTCATATATATGAGGTAGGGCTTTTATTATTAATGACTATGAGGTGAATAATATGTCAAATATATGTTTAGATGGTGAAAAAGCTGTTATGTTAAGGAGTTATATGAATGACATTAGAATAAGGGGAATGAATAGTGACAATGTATCTGGAATAGTTAATGAATTATCACCCCGTGATATTGATGGTAAACTATTAATAGGTTGTGGTATTAATGAAAGGTTTGGGGCAACTGCACAGTTTGATTTTTCTACTAGAAGCATTTCTCTATCATTAAAGAAACTCGGAAAGTGGCTGGATACTAACCTAGATGATTTTATTAAAGTGTACAATATTAAGGATTTTGATACCTTCAGAGCTTATCTCTTTATGTTTGTCATTGGGCATGAAATTGAACACTCTTACCAATACCTTATGAGTACTGATATTATAGAGGCACCTAATAATTTTTTAAAAAATGCATATAAGGGTATATTTGATATATTAAAAAGTGAGGATTATATAATTCCAAGGCCTATCACTCAAACTAGGAGAATAATCTCTGTTTTACTATATAAATTTAAGGAAGACCAATATTTATTAGAAAGAAATGCTAATATTGAGGGAGCTGATTTTGTTAGTCAACTTGCTTTATACAATAATAGAGAAGATATTTTTGAAATATTTGATAATGTTAAAAAATTAATGATGAAGTTGGGATATATTAATAGTAATATCGGTTCTATCGAGGAAACATATAGAAAGACTCTTATGTATAGAAAATATAAAAAAATATATGAAGATTTAGAAATAAGTGATGATGAGAGAATTAGATTTGGCTTTAATATTTCTGATGAAACCAGAAATAAATTATTATCTAAAAATAGAATTAATAAAAAGCTCCCATGAGCTTTTTTATATTGATTTAATAAATTGTTTGTAATCTTCTCTTATATTTGAATTATCAATTATACTGATATAGTTTCCTTTAATGTATTCTTGATATTCAGGTGAATATTTTCTTTTTTTATCAAAAGATAAATCATTGTATTTAACTATTTTGTTAACTATATTACCACTACCTAGTAAATTATATGGAATTGCATATTCTAGTACTGGTATATTATTTGGGTTATCTGGGTATATGCCAAATCCTTCACATTCTTTTAGTAATTCATCGGATACGTCATAATATGCAATATAGTCTCTACCATCCCATCCTAATGATGAATTATTTCGTATGTATGCAATAGCATCTTCAATAAAATGGAAGAAATGTACATACCTGATATTTTCTTTATAGTTATGTGTATTAATTCCATCATTATAACTTTTTTTAGGTGGACTTATTTTTGAATTTAAATAGTCTTCTACCTCATTTCTTCTATCATTATTTATATCGTATTCATAAATGTTTCTTAAATGTCTATATATTAACAAATTATATTTTCCTCTCATTAATTTTTTTTATTATACCACACTACTAAATATTGTTTGACATTTTTTTTATTTTTGTTATTATAGTGTATAATTTTAAAGGAGGATTTATATGAATTTAATGTCACAAGCGATGGAGAATATTTATAATTATGGAAATACAACGTTGAATTTATTGAATGATCCTAAGTGGAATATATCTTTTTATGTTGGTAATAATGGCAAGTTGACTATTAAAGCTCAAATAAATGATGATTATGATGATTATGTGTGTGATGAATTAGATTCTTGTGAAGGAATAACATACATTTCATTATTGGCATATTATTCTGTTAATGCTTTTGCAAGAAAAAAGGATTTGGTGTATTTAACAAGTGATAGGAATAAAAATGACAATAGTAAATTAAATATTGTTGCTGTCAATGATTTATATAATCAACTTCAGCCATTAATTTCTACGAAAAGAGATAATATTGAATTTTTAGTGAAAAATAATTGTACGTATGAATCTTTTGCAAATATGTCACAATATAGACCTAATTCTAAAATGTTAGATATTCAAGATTTAATGAAATCGATAGTTGATAAATTTTATAATTTTTCTGAAACGTTGAAACTAGCAATTAAACTGTTCAACCAAGTTGGCGAAGGTCAGGCTGATGAAGCACATGATGCATTTTGTAAATGGAATAATCTTTTAAATTATTTATATTTGCAACAGTTTTCTGATGATTCAATAAATCCGCTAAGTAAAATTAATTTGGATTATGAAATCTTAACTGAAAAAGAATTTGATATCGATTCTGCAGTTAATGTGGAAGAAGAAATTGAAAATTTAGAAATAGCACTTTTAACACCTAACAAGTCCGCTATTTTAGTGGGCCCTCCCGGTGTTGGTAAAACAGCTATTATATATGAACTTGCACGTAGAATAAAAACTGGTAATGTCCCTTTGGGGCTAAGAAATAAAAAAATATTAAAAATTAATACATCTTCAATTATCAAAGGATGCAGTTTGCAGGGACAACTTGAATATAAAGTTGAAGCGATTATGAGATATTTGATTGATAATCCTGATACCATTTTATTCATTGATGAAATCCACACAGTGATTGGTGCTGGTGCTGGTGTTAAAGATAATCTGGATATTGCTAATATGATTAAACCTTATATAGACAGGGGTCAGATAAAAATTATTGGTGCAACCACTGATGAAGAATATGATAAATATGTAAAAAGCGATAAGGCTTTTAATAGAAGATTTATAAGAGTTCCTGTAACCGAACCTGTTGATATTGCTTTATATGAGATACTTGATAAAATTATTAAGAATTTGGAAAAAAGTACTAAAGTAAAATGGACTTTTAGCCGTGTTGAGTCAGATTTTATTATTAAAAGCATTATTGAATGTACTCGTGAAAAAAACCGTGTTTATAATGATAAGAGATACAATCCAGATATTTCTATTACAATTTTAGAGAAATCTTTTGCACTTGCTCTTCTTAGAAATCATAATACATTATCTTTTGAAAATATTTCTGAGGCAATTTTAAAAAGTGAGTTTTTATATGAATCAGTAAGAAAAAATTTTGCTAAAAAGATAATATCTCAATCTAATGCAAGTATTGGCAATCAAGATGGTAATGGTGTGTGTAAAATAATTAAATTCCCTAGAGGATAGTAAAAGGCGATGTATACGATCGCCTTTTTTATTGAACAATTATTCATGATTTTTATTTATTGGATTATTTCTTGATTTAATTAAGATTCTGTAATCATTTGGATCAAGTGTTAAATTACGTGTTGCATAACTATATAATTCAGTTATTATATTCAACTTTTCTTCCTTAGAACCTGCATTTGTTACTGCATTAAAATACATTTTTATAAATTTATCATCTGGAATAGTACTTTTACAAAATGAATCTCTATATTCATTATCAGTGTATACCTTAAAACTTTTATCAACTGGAATATTAGCACAACCACATAATCTTGAATAAAATTTTCTTATTTTTTCTATATCTAGATAATAATTATAAGTAAATTCAGGTCTATTGTTTATAAACATAGATTTTAATTTTGATATTCTATTGTCTATAATATATGCCATTTCTTTGGCATCTTCTCCAGATAGTGGAGGTATGGGATTATCATATTTCTCTATTATATATTCTTGAAGTTTTTTTATTGCTCCATCTCGATCAAATATTATTTTTCCATAACCAATTATTGTCAAGTATGGATTTTCATTTGTTAAAAAGTCATTATCTACTGATATGTAAATATCAGATATAGGTTTTTCGAAATATTCTATTTTAAAACCATTTACAGTTGATACACCTCTATATAGCTTATTTTCACTATCATCAGTAATAATATGCATGTCAATATCAGAACTTTTATGATTGTAGCCTGTTGTATAACTACCATAGACAACAATTCCCAAAACATGCTCATTTCCTAAATAGTTCATTTTATCGATAAATTTTGTTATTGCAACTTGATATTCTTCCATAAAAATCTCCTAGATATATGTAGAAATTAATGCATATTATATCATAAAATGTTGATATGTAAATAGGAATTTAAAAATCAATTGTTGATAGTTCCCAAGGTTCCACTTTACCATTAATTATATTGCCTTGTACCCAAAAATAGTTTAATCCATCTTTAGACAATTCTTCTTTTTTTATGTATAATTCAAATATTATATCTTCTATAATCTGCTTTATAATTTCATTCTCTACTGGTTTGTATGTTTTAGGGATCTTTTTTTCTAATACTTTTTTATCGTAATTACAATGTTTAACTAAAAAATCAATTCTTTCTTTTTTGTCATAGTCATAATCTTTTTGTTGATTGTATGCCTAATAATATCCTTATCTTTCACAAGATTGCTTTTGTCTTTTATATATAGAATTTTACCCCATGGTATTGTATAACTTTCATGAACTGTTTTCCCATGAGTTAGTTCTCTTCCATCAAAGCCCTTCCCTACAAGCTCAATAATGACATTTTTGTCTTTGTCAAATAAAACTGCAAAACCACCATCATCCTCATATCTTGGTATTTGTTTGTTTTTAGTTTTAGTAATCAGAAGTGCACTATTTGGATTTTGCCTTTTCATTTCTTCAATCATTTGAGGTACACTTTTTAACATACCATCTGAACCCTCTAGACGAACCGCCTTATCTCCGATTGGAGAGTCAGGTCTTATATGAGAATAGTCATTGTATTTATCTTTATTTATCTCCCATTTTTCTATATTTTCTATTAATTCTACACTTATAAACGGATTTATTTTAGGAAGGTATTTCTGAATTAAAATCGTTCCTTTTGCCCCTTCCATACTGCATTAGATCTAATTTTTTAGATGATATTATTTTCTCTGTGTATTTATCTAATATAAAATTAAACTTTTCTTTTATTTCATTATCAATGTCAGCTGTATAACTTATATCTGCTAACGAAAGCCATTTAGCATTATTATCTTCATTGTTTATAATTGCTTTATTGGTTGGAAAACCAATATATTGAATATCAATCATTGGCCCAATCCTGGTATTATAACTTTCTACAGCGAATGGTTCAACTTTATTTTGAAACATATTACCTATAGGTTTAAAGTCAACTCCTGTTTCCTCTTTTACCTCTCTCATGGCAGTTTCTATTGGTGTTTCTTCTCCTTCAATATGTCCACCAGGTTGAAGCCATTTTCCTAATTTTTTGTTATATATAACAAGAAGTTCCTTTTTTTCAAAATCAACAACAAAGCATGAAGCACAGATTTGCCTATTCAAAAAAATCACCTACTATTCTATATTAATAAAATAATATCTAATATTTATTAATATAATTATATCATTTATTAATACTAATATTAATATATATTTTTATATGTATGTTAGACAAAATCTAGTTTGTATGATATAATAATGAGCATTCATATTTGAAGAGGGGATTTTTATATGTTAAATTCAAAAGAGTTAAAGGAGAATCTTATAAATTTATTTGTAGAGAATCCAGATAACAATTATGTAGTTGGCCATGGTATATTAACCTGTATGAAGATTGGTTTTGATGAAAATAAGCTTGGAGCAAAGAAACATGAAATAGCATCAATTTTACAAGAGTTAGGTATTGATGAAGCTCCATTGATAAGTTTATCAAGTCTTATGACTTTAAAAAGTGGGTTCGCTTGGAATCAGCTTCAAAGCTTAGAAGATTTTCAAGCATTAGAATTATTATTAGCTTGTTCTGATGCATGCGGTTTTATTCACAATGATGATGATACAATACAAAGAAATATTGTTGAAATTGGTGATTTAAATTCACTTCTAATTTCTTCAAGTGGTAGATTCATGGTTAATAGTATTGAAGACTGGTTAAGATTAATAAGAAAAAAGGTAATTGATAAAATGTACTTTATTACAGATTCAGAGAGTATAAAAAAATATGCAAACGGGGATCAAAAATCAAGTATAGAACCTTCACATAAGCGTTAATGTAAAATGATATAAAGTAACACAAAAGAACGACTTTTTTGTAAGTCGTTCTTTTATTATGCTTGAATAGTTCGAAATTTTTATCTTAAATACTGTTAGTTACATTATTTCCTATTTTTGATTTTGGTTTACGCACGTATACTATTGTTGCTCCATCATTTGTGTAGTCAGCACCTCATTCACATAATTACTATATCCTAGTGATAATAATGGACTAGCGCTTTGATATATTTTAATTGTGCCATCTTCCTTTATATTAATTTTGCCGAAATAAATATTATTTTTTTCACTAAATCAACTCCTTTAAATAATTTGATTACCATTTGTATCTTTGTATATATTTTTCCATAGACGTAATAAAATACTTATTAAAGTTATGACATGCATATCCATTTATCTAACTATTATTACCATAAATCATATGATATGGATATCCCTTTTTATCTATATTATCTAAATTCAATTTTAAACTTTTTGCAATCTTTAATAAATTATTATATTCATCAATTGGATTTTCAGTATATTTTTTTACTTCAATTTCTATAAAATAACCTAATTCTTTAACATAATCTAGTGCAATCTCATATTTGTTTAAATAAAAATATGTTTTTCTATCTTTGTCTACAATAGCAATCTTTTCTAGACCTAGAATATTAAATATTTTATCTAGATTGTCACTTTTATCTATTTCAACTTCATATTCATCACAATACATATTATCATGCCAATTTTTATAATTTAATATTTTTTTATTTCCTCTTTCTCCTATTCGTAGCCATTCGTTTATCTCTTTATCATTTAAAAATTTTCTATATGTGGGCTGATAATATGTATCTAATTGTCTACTTTCTTTTATAAATTTAGCTTTATTTTTTAATAATTGGATTAACTCTTTATATTCTTTTTCACTAATTTTTACTTTAATTTCTGTTTCAATATCACTTTTTGGATTATCACCATATATTAGATATCCAACACTACAATCTAAGATTTCAGAAATATTTACTAAAATTTCTAAGCTGGGCTCAGTTCTATTTGATTCCCAACTAGATATTGTTTTGTCTGTAACATATAACTTATTAGCCAAGTCTACTTGTGTTATTTTCTTTTTATTCCTTAGTTCTTTTAATCTTTCACCTATTTTCATTACGTTCACCTCAATTTGATTATAGCATTTATTTTAAAATAATTTTCTCTACATTTTGTAGAGTGATTTAGTATAATGATTATGTCATTAAGCAAGTGTATTTCTATATTAACAAAATAAAACTACTTTCAGTAAAAATGAGAGTAGTTTTTATATTAATCTCGAAGGATGTTCGAGTTTTCTATCAATCTGGTGCCGACTAAAGGATTCGAACCTTCGACCTACTCCTTACGAGGGAGTTGCTCTACCAGCTGAGCTAAGTCGGCATATATTTATATTATCATACTATTTAATAGTTTTGTAATATAAATATAGTTTTTTATTGTTAATATTTTTTTATATCTTTTTTTGAGTCATCTAAAATGGCCTCATACATAGATTCTGACAGTCCTTTAAAATCTAATCCTTGATACTTATCAGATACTATACCCATCTTATTTAGATACCAGATAATTGATTGAGAAAGCTGGTTGAGAAAGAACTCTCTTTGTTTGCCTTCCATTTTTCTACGTGATTCAATATCTAATATTCTCTCTTCTGGAGATACTACTTTTTTACTTGTGGCCATTAAGTCTGCTAAATTTAGGATTCTGTCATAATCGGTATATTGATATTTTTCTAAGAATGTATACATATCATTATTTGTAATTTCATTATTTATGGGAATTGCATTTAAATTATTATCAACAGTATATAATTTACTTGGACTATAACATGCAAAGATATTTCCATTTAGAAATGAATGAGTCAAACTCCCTATTGCTTCTTCATAGTAACCTAAATCGTATAATTTTTCGAATCCTATGATTGGATGTCTAAAGCTATGGTCATATTTTCTACCGTAATCATGTAATAAGCCTAATTTAAATGCTTTATCGCTATCAAGTCCACATTTTGATGCCATTATTGAGCATAATCTTGCTTCCTGTAGAGAGTGCTCTATCCAGTCGCTAGTATTTATACCATCATTTACTTTACTGCCCAAATGAATTCCACTATCCATGCATTGATAAGCTAACTCTATGATTGTTAGTTTATAAGAGTCATCAATATTTTTGTTTTGAAGCATTTGATAGCAGTCACTAGCTGTTAGTGTTTGATCAATATTAATTGAATCATCATTTAACATCATTGTAATTAGATTACTTAGAGAATCTTTATCTATTCCATCTATTAATTGAAAAAAACATTCATAAATACTGTGATATGATTTTTCTTGTTGCATTGATAATAAATAATTTAAGCCTTCTTTATATCTCACATCACTGAAATTCACTTTTGTTTCCTCCTTTGTTATTTGTTTTATTATAACATTTTTCATAATAAAACCCAAATAAAAAATATTTGGATTTTATATATTAGATATTGTTTTTCTTTACATTACAACTACTACTTTTATTTTTAGTATTTTCAAATAATCTAATAATAGCTTCTGAATTACTATTTACAATCTCTTTTTGTCTTTTAGTTGTCTCTTCTATTATTGATAATTCATAATTTGATTCTTCTCTAGTTATTTCTGCATTTTGAGCTTTAATACTACATTGTCCAATTTCAATATCTATAAATAAATCAGTTACCGAAATTTTACCATCATATGTCCTATCAAACCTAACACAATCATATTTCTTAGGCATTTCATTATTATCTTTACTGCAAACAATCATTTTGAAATTCTCACTATCTAAATATCCAAATACATATGATATTTCATTATAATAATAATTTTCTATAAAACCTTCAAAATAATTATTACTATCTAGTAAAACTCTTCCTACCCATTTGTTTTCAATTTCTGCAGAACTGTATGTTCCATTTAAATCTATTATTTTTTTCATCTTGCATTCCCCTTTCTTTAGTGCCTGGATATTATAACACTTTTTAGAATAATATGCAAATAAATATGATATTATTATATAAAGGTGATGTATTATGAATTTAGATTTAAAAGTAATTGCTCATAGGGGTATTTTTGATAATATTAAAATTCCTGAAAATAGTTTGCAAAGTTTTAAAAAAGCTATTAATAAAAGCTATCCTTTTGAATTAGATGTCCAATTAACTAAAGATAATTTCTTAGTTGTTTTTCATGATGATAACTTAAAACGAATGACTGGTATTGATAAAAATATACAAGATACAACATATGAAGAAATTAAGAATTTAAATCTTTTAAATAGTGACTGTAAAATCCCACTTTTTAGTGATGTATTAAAACTAAATAATGATAAAGTGTACATTGATATAGAAGTAAAAACAACTTCTAGATTAAATGATACTGTTGATAAATTAATGAGTGAGCTTCATGGATATAACAAATTTATTATAAAGTCTTTTGATCCAAGAATAGTAAGATATATAAAAAAGAAATATCCAAATATTATATGTGGATTTCTTATTAAGAATAATTATAGTAATAAGTTTTATAATTTTATTCTTAAAAGTAAATTCATTTTAAAATATTGTAATTGTGATTTTGTTTCTATATCAAAAAAGCTATATAAAAATAAAAAATTCACTAAGATTATCAAAAACTTTCCATTACAATTATGGACAATTGATAATCTTAGTGAGGTTAATTATAAGGATAATATTACATATATTTGTAATAATATTGAGTCTTTTTCTAAATAATTTTATTTTTTATTAAAAGTCTTTTCTGTTTCTGTTGGTAAATAGTAGTGTTGTAATCCATTGTATACTTCAGTTTCTGTTCCATATACCTCAAAGCCAATTCCTTTGTATTCTCTTAGACCCAAGTTAATAACTTTTTCATTTAGCTTTTCTAACTCTTTTTTTAGTTCATTATTTCTATTTACAGATACACCGAAATTCCATCCTATAAATCGATCTAAGAAAGAATTAATATAGTATTTAAGTGATTTTTTCGAATTTTCATTTGGTATAGCCCTATCTGTCATTACTAATGATGCCCTTCCATTATAAAAAGGTGTTAACTTATCTTGTAGCTCTAACATAAATCCGTATGAATTAATAGATACTTTTTCATCTAAAGCTTTGTTATATATTTGAATCATTTCAAGAAGAATTTCGTCTAAATTTGTGATTTCTTGAAAAGCGTTTTCATTTCTAAAGATTAATCTTCCATCATCGTAAAAATAAATTGGCTTGGTAGGCGCTCCGTCGTTTGGAGGATATAGGTATACCATGTTGTCTTGCATGTAAAAGGCACTGGTGGTACCAATATATGCTTTAGGCATTTCATATTCATGATATTTTACTCCTAGTTTTTTGGCATATCTTTCTTTTTCACTCTCCTTATGTATCATCTTGCTGATGTCTTGCTCATCTACTGCAGTAATATTCTTGCTAACAAAGAGGTTTTTTATATATTTTCCTATTTTTTTCATAACCAATCTCTCCTTTATATAGCAGTTATATTAACATATAATATTTTTAATTGCAATAAACTTTGGTGTTCAGAAAGGGAATCGAACCCTTATCATTTCCGTCGGAGGGAAGTATTTTATCCAATTAAACTATCTGAACAAGTTAAAAAGAAGTTATTCTTCTACTTCTTCACATTTTGCGCCAAATTTTTTCGCTAAGGAAAACCATAGTTCAGATTTTGCCTCACCATTTTCGATGACATTATCATCTTTGCCTTCTATTTCCAATAACTTATTTAAATCTATTTTATCATAGTTAATTACTGTAGTTCTAATCACTGATGTTTCTTTTCTTTCTACCTTTGTGTCGTAATACTCTAAACCTGCATAATTTTCATTAATACTTTCATATGCTTTTTGATATTCATCCAAATCAGTTTCTTTGTTTGCCACTACCTTTTCAGTTGACTGTAATAAATTTAATTTATCATCAGTATAATAGACATCGTATTCCAATTCAACGGTTATTCCTGCATCAGCTGTTGCACTTCTTACACAGTGCTTATGACTCATGCTTGTTGTATTGACTTTTTTTCCATTACTTATTACCTGTGTATTGCTACCACATGCTGTTAATATGACGGAACATATTAAGAATAATACTAATATAGAAATTTTATTTTTTTTCATTTTTATCCTCCATATGTTCCATTATTTTTTTTTGATTATCTAGAATTTTTTCCATTTTGTCATGTAGCTCTTCTAATATTAATTCACTTTTTAAGTCTGTCCTATAATCATTTTGGTTTCTAAGACTATCCTTTGCTGCTTGTCTATTTTGACTCATCATAATTACAGGTGCTTGTAATGCTGCTAAGCATGATAACAATAAATTCAATAAAATGAATGGATATGGATCGATTTCATGATTATCTTTTAATATTATAGTATTCAAAACTATCCAAAAAATTAGGAAACCTGTAAATCCTATAATGAAGCCCCACGAACCGGCAATCTCACTAACTTTATCAGCAACTAAATCTCCTTTTGTCATTTTTGCTTCTTCTTGCTTATCTACATCTATACTTATTGGTTGATCAACTAAAAGATCAAGTAATTCTTCTTCATCCTTTTGATCTAGCTCATTACTTTTTAATAACATTTGAACAATTTCTTTTTTTGTTTTTCTTTTTTCCATTTTTATCACCATTTAAATTATATCATATATTTTCTACTAAACATAATTTTTATCTTTTAAGTAGTTATTAATAATTTTATAACAATCTTCTAATGTTTCTTTATCACTCCCATCTAGGAAGTTGTTTGTTGCAAAAGAAATTCTTGTAATCTTTACATTTTCTTTAGAAATCTTTTTTTCTATTTCATAATATTCATCATTATTGCCATAAATTATTAAAATACTTCTATTTTGTAATTTAAATCCTTCTGTTATCTTAAAAAAATTTTTTGATTTTAGTGTATCATTTTTACTCTTCATAACCGGATAAAATAAAATACTTCTATATATATTTAATCCTTTGTAATTTTTATTGCATAATATATTTAATATGTTACTTGCTCCTATATCGTCACCCATAAATGTAATATTTTGTTCATCAATTTGCTCTTTTATTAATTCCTTGTAAATATATTTAAGAGTCATATATTTAATTTTGAATGATGTTTTTTTATCTATATTTAATAGGATAATTAATTGTTCTGTTTTTTTTGACAGTTGCGATATATTGTCATAGTATTTGTCTGATGGGGTTACATTTCCTTGAACAAATAATACTATTTTTTTCATATTAGTTACTCTTTTTGGATAAAAAACTTTTACTGCTAAAAGTTTTTCATCTATTACAATATTATAATTACTTATATTTTTTTTTGAAATAGTCGGATGTAGTATCTCCCTTACTGTTTTGTATAGTTTATAAGAAATTTCATTATTAGTTTGACTCATTAGTATCACCATACTAATGATATCACAAAAAAAGAGGACAATTAGTTTCCTCTTGATATACTTTACATTATTTGCCACTATTTTTATATTGATTTTGAATCATTTTTTTCATAGTTTCATCTAATACCTTGTTTGCAATCTCCAAATCATCATTTGGTTTAATTGGTTTTCCTATTGTAACTATTAAGTTTTTGCTTCTAAATTTGTAATCTCCTGTAATTACAAAAGGTACTATTGGTGATGAAGTTTTTTTCGCCATAGAAACTGCACCAAATTTAAGTGGAAGAAGAATGTGATCAAAATAATCATCTTCTGTAATTATTTTTCTTTTAATTAAATCATTAAGGTATTTATCAACATTAGTAAGATTATTTATAAAATCTTTTTTGGTGATAACTTTTTTTTCATATAATTCCTCTAAATAATTAATCTGTGATGTTTTGTTGTTTTTAATTGATTTAAAAAAAACTTTGTAATCTTCATTTGGCATATACTTAGCATGCAGTTCTTTTATTCTTTCTTCTTTTAGACCATTTCTTGTTCCTTCTGGAAAGATTCCTAATGCTTCATCTTGTTCAAGAACATCTATGGCAGATGAAGTTGCGGAGTTATCTTTTTTTGATCTATCAACTGGTATACATCCTGCACTTTTGAAGAACCACTCAACTTTCTTATTATCAAAATATTCTTTTTTTGCCATATAATGTAAATCTCTTTTTGTTGATATTACAACATTACATTGATCCATAATATTAATATGATTACCAACTATAATAAATCTTCCTTCTTTTGGAATATTCTCTTTTCCTGTTATTTTAGGGTTATACCAAAATTTATATATTGGACCCAATACTATTCTAAAAATTTTGTAACAAATCATTTTATTGGTTTTTGACATTTCTTTTTACCTCTTTTTCAAGTTTTTCACTTATTATTTTCATAAACTTTTCATTTTCTTTATCTAAATCTTTACCTATTTTTATAGGTTTTAAAAATTCTAACTTAACGCTTTTTTTAAATAACTTATATTCTCCTGTAATTGTAAATGGTACTAATTTTGTATTAGTATGAGAGCAGGCTTTAACTGCGCCTATTTTAAAAGGCATTATTGTATCGTCTGTTCTGTTAATTGTTCCTTCTGGAAAAATACCAATACATAGTTCATTTTCTAGGAATTTATATGTATTTTCTAAAACGTTTTTATCATGAACTTTTCTGTTAACTGGAACACACCCCATTCCGTTAACTATAAAATGGGTTATTCCATGAAATAATTCCTCTTTTGCTAAAAAATGCACTTGTCGTTTAGTAGAAATAACTAATAATACTGGATCTAACCACTTAGTATGATTGCCTGCTAATAATATTCTTCCATCTTTTGGTATATTTTCTAACCCTTCAACTTGCGGCCTAAATAATATTTTAAATAATAATTTTATTGGAGGTTTTACAATTTTGTAAAATAACTTATCTTTTGCTTCTATCATTTTATTCACCTATTCTTATTATAACATAGTCATGCTGTTGTTTTAAGAGTATTTTTTCTTTTAGTATTCACTAAGATGCATATAATAAATTCCTTGAATGCGTTTTTGATTTGCTGAGTTCTCAACTTTTGGTTTATTTGATATTTTTTCTCTTCTTTTGGAAATCTTAGATGAGTTTTTTTCAATAAATTCAAGAGCTATTTTTACCAAAAAATCTCTATCATTATTTACTACATCTTTTTCTCGTCTTTTTACATATAAATAGTTTATAAAGTCCTGGACATAGCTACACTTTTTATATGGAGTATAATTTGATGGAAGAAGTATACAAGTTTCATTATTATCTATGTTTTTAATTTTATATCTTGCATATTTTGAATTATGACTATCTAGTGGAACAATCTGATATCCTGAATTATTTTTATGTAAAGATAGATTTTCAAAATACTCCTCTCCTGTCCCTTTATACCATGTATCATTAATACATATGTATTCAATACCTTCAAACTCTTTCATTATAATCGCAATAATTTCAGCAATATCTTTAGTTTTATATGTAGAATAACTTCTAATTATGTCCTGTAGAATTTTCTTTTCTGTATCTAATTCTTTTATTTTTTCTAAATCTTCGATAACCATACAATTTTCCTTTCACATTTTTTACTTGTAAAGTATTATATCATATTACATATATAAAAGAAAAAAGAGTCTAAACTCTTTTCTTTATTGTAGTTAATTATTTTAAAAACTTATCATTTATTTTTCTTATGAAATTATAATCTTTTTGCCTTATAATTTTTATCTTGTCTTCTATTTTTATTTTTATTCCAATAACATCATTGTAGAAAATATTATTGCCATCTACAGTTATTAATATATCTCTTTGGTTGGTTTTAGTTTTTAACAATAATGTTTTATCTGACGGAATAATTAACGAATTTGTAAGTGTTCCATAACTCTTGTTATTTAGTGGAGCTATTGGAGTTAATTGAAGAGTGTCAAATGTGTTATATACTATGCTTCCTCCAAAACTTAAATTATATGCAGTGGAGCCAAATGATGTTGATACAAGTAATCCATCGCCAACATAGTTTTCAAGTAGGTTATTATCTATATATACGTTGCAGTGAAGAGTATTTAATCCCTCATCTCTTATTACAATTTCATTTAAACAGTTAATTGCCTCGGTTTTAGTTTTTGTTTCTATTTCTATATAGCCTATTCCTATTTTTTCATAGTTAAAATCTTCTTGTTTTAAATCTTTGATAAATTTGTCTAAATTATTCATATTTAAATCTTGTGCAAAACCTAATGTTCCTGTATTTATTCCTACATATAGCGCATCATTTTTAAAATTACTTTGTTTGATCATTCTTAAAAATGAGCCATCTCCTCCTACAGCGATACCTAGATCAAAATCATCTTCAGTGGTTATTTTAAATCCTTCTTTTATTAAGTATTCTTTCACAATTTTTTCAGCATTTTTAGATTTTATGTTATTATTTACAAATAATCTTACTTTATTAATTTTCATTTTTCTTATACCTAAATAGATATGATGGTCTATGTCCTTCCCCTGTCTTCATTTTGTCTGTTTTTTCAACTTTATTAGCTATTATTCTTCTAAATGCTGGATCTAGTAATTTCTTACCTAATATTACTTCATATACTTGTTGCAATTCCCCTAAAGTGAAATATTCGGGCATCATATTAAATACTATATCTGTATAGTTAATCTTGTTTTTTAATCGTTCTATTCCTGCTAGTATTACTTTATCATGATCGAAGGCTATCTTGTCATTTTTCTTAGTAATGAAATTATATCTATCAGTTGAGCCTTTTCTTAATTCTTTTTTTATAGAAAAGATTATTGTTTCTTCTTCATTGCTTAATGTTATTTCAACTATGTTATTTTTTTCATTGACAGATATTACATCAAACCATGATGCATATTCTACACGAGATTTTAACCTATTTTTATCTACTAATGCTATAAATGATGTTGAAACTATTCTCATACGTGGATCTCTATTTAATCCATCAAACGTGTATAACTGTTCTAAATAAATATCTGATAAATTTGTTTCTCTTTTTAATACTCTTCTAGCACACTCTTCCAAGGTTTCTGTTTTAGGATTTAAAAAACCTCCTGGTAAACACCATTTTCCTTTATATGGATAGTCATTTCTTTTAGATAATAGGATACTCATCATTTTTTTATCTGTTCTTCTATAATCTGATTTATCTTTAGAAGATATGCTTATTACTATGATATCTGATGTCATTGATAATTTATCAAATATGCTCGAGTCATAATCTTTTAAAAATTCTTCTTCGGAATTATATTCTTTCATTATTTCACCTACTTGTTTTTGTCATACAATTATTGGTTTGTTTTCTTTATTGACTTATTTATTATTAGTTCTTGTATTTTACTAATAATTCTATCTATAACTATTTTTTTATTCAATTCTCTATTTCTTTCGTATACTTTAATTGAATCATTAGTATATGTATTATTATCTTTATCATATATACTTATAAATACTTCATTATCTTCACCAAAATTATTATTGATATCTGCTCTATTTAACTTTCCAGTGATTCCAACTCCATAATTAGAGTTAGCAAACTTGGAAATGTTATATGCCATTTCTTGTGCCACTTCTATACTGTAAACACTGAAACTATCAATTGTCTTTCTATTAACACCCATTTTAATTTTATACTCATTAGAATAAGTGACTGCACTGAATTTTAGTATTTCACTTGCTCCTTCTATATTTGTAATAGCATTAGCAACCCCTCCACCTGTACATGATTCCATTGTAGAAATTGTTTTCTTTTCTTGAGTTAACTTTTCAATTATCTTTTTAAAGTCCATTTTAATCCTCCTGATATAGATTATTTTTCTTTATATACTGTTTAATATTTTCATCTAAATAATCATCACTACCATTTCTAATTTCAGTAGATGAAATATCAATAAAATCAAAATCATCGATATAAGTAAATTTAGAATCATCAATATAAGCATTCTTTTTTATACTTTTTCTTTTAAGAACTATTACTGCATACTTCAGTAATTCATCAATATTATTCCATTTATGTAACTTTTCTAAATTATCAGAACCCAGAATCAGATATAAAGTATCATTAGGATAATCTTTTTGAACGCTATTTAATAATTCATAAGTATAAGGATAATTATTGTGAATAGTATCTACTTGGACTTTTTCATTTTCATAAAATTTTAACATATTAATTCGATCGTTAATATTAGCTAAATCTGTTTTATCCCAATAGTTAGGTGTTGGTTCAATTAAGATTTTATCAACGTAATTGTTTTCAATTAAATAATCTATTACTTTTTTATGCCCTAAATGTGGGGGATTAAAACTTCCTATGTAAATACCTATTCTCATAATAATTATCCTTTTCTCAGTGCTATTCATTATTATTATATCCTATTTTATATATTTTTTAAATCTAATCTTTGCTCTTTCCATATCAAAGTTACCATCAAAATAAGGATTCCATGAATAATAATCAAATACTTCATTTAATTTTTCTTTATCATGATTTTCATATAACTTATTATTTGCAGTATAATCAATAATTATATTAGTTGCAGTAACTACTCCTTTTTTTCTTAATTCTTTGATAAGTTCTATTGCTTTATTTGTTGCAAATACACTTCTATTCATTGCTTTTAAAAGTTCAGGATCAAAACTTTGTACTGGACAATGTACTATTTTTAATAATCCCTTATCTGCTAGGGCAAGTAGTTCATCTTTACATTGAATCAAGTTTTGTGGTTCAATATTTCTAATTGAAATATCTTTATTTGTTTCTTCAGCAATTCTGCACCATTCTTTTATTTGAGATGGAGTTGGGCTATCTGAAATTAAAACAACATTTTCGTGGTTTAAAAATTCATCAATTTGCTTTTCTGGAACCTCTTCGTAGTATCCACCTCTTGTATGTACTATTGTGCAATATTTACATTTTCCATGACATCCAGCTCCTATTTTTAATGGATAAAAATTTCTAAATAAGTTGCCTTCTTTTAAGTTATCTTCACTTTCTTCAAAATCTGGTACCCAGAATGGTTTTTCATAATGTACTAAATTTCTATCTACTAAGTCTACATTATTTTCTCTTACAACATCTAATCTTTTTATATAATCAGGAAGCGGAATATCCATTCTTTGAGCGACACAACCTCCCATAAAAATATTCTTATTAGTTTCATTATGAAGTCTTTTCGCAACTTCTATATCATTTAAAACTGCTAAATCAGTAACTTGGCATCCTAACACTACAATTGAAGATGCCTGGTGTGGATCATCAATAAACATATCTTTTTCTTTATTTGCGAAAGATAACATATCACTCCACACCGACATACAAGCTGCTGAAGTTGCATATATTTTAGGTATTAAATCATTTTTATCATACATAATACCTTCTCCAAAAATATTTTTTATCTTTTTCATGTTATCTCTCCTTTTCTTTTATTATTTTCTGTATGTTGGTATCTCAAATTTATGAAGATTAGCTTCATGTAATCTTTTTATTTTTTGTTTTACCTCTTCATCTAATGTTTCATTATTCATATATTTAGCAATATCATTATATTTAACGCCTAGTTTTTGTTCATCTGTTGTTCCGCTTAAACCATCGTTAGGAGCTTTATAAAGAACTTCTTCTGGTACATTTAGTACTTCTCCTATTTGAATCACCTCTTCTACTGTTAGATCAGCAATCGTTTTTATATCAGAGACAGAGTCCCCACCTTTAGTAAAATATCCAACAAACTCTTCACATTTATTCCCAGTACCGGCAACAATATATGTTTTTCCTTTTATAGCAGAATATAGAGCTGCAATGTAATATAAAGATGTCATTCTAAGTCTCGGTTTAACGTTTATATCACTATTTTTTAATTCTTCTTCACTAAAATTTCCTAACTTATCGATTTGCTTTTTAAATGTATCATAAGTATCGGTTAGATCAATATCAATCATTTCAAAACCATAATAATCACTTACTCTTAAAGCATCTTTTTTATCATTTTCATTAGAGTGGCATGGAAGGGTTACTCCGACCATATTTTCAGCACCTATTGCCTCGGCAAAAAGTCCTGCAACTACGCCAGAGTCTTTTCCTCCACTTATACCAATTACTACTCCTCCAATATTATTATTTTCATAGTAATCTCTAATAAATTTTACAATCTTATCTTTCTCTTTCTTTGCATTAAACATAATTTATCCTCTTTTCTTTAGAAATTCTTTTGCTTTTTCTATTGTAAATTGACTGCCGACATCTAATATATATCCACTGTCATATAATTCTAATAACTCTTCAACTCTACATTCAAAAAATCTAATGAATTCGTCTTTATCTAGAGATTGATCAGCAACTTTTATACACTCTTCTGCAATAAATCCTTTATTGAAAGCTGGACTGCATCCATCATCTTGATAAAAATGACATACCTCATTTATCTTTTTTGAATTATACCCAGTTTCTTCTAGTAATTCTCTTTTTGCAGCATCTAAATGTGTCTCGCCAAAATCAACATAACCAGCTGGAAGAGAGATACCTACAGTATTTTTTGTGAATACTCTAGGTTGAACTGTAAGTATCACATTATTATCAACTGTTATTGGTAAGATTATCGAGGCGTCACCATTTCCTCTACCTTTAATAATCTTTTCTCTTGTAACTACTCTGCCACCATTTAAAAAGCATTTATATCTTTCAATATCTAAAAACCTATTTCCTTCAACTAACTCTTTTCTAAGTGTTTTTAATTCTTCAACGTATGAGGCTAATTCCTCTTTTTTTTCTTTTCTCATTTACTTAACATATTGAATAGGTTTTTCTGTTTCTTCAGTATGTAGATTTATTAATTCTTGTTTTAAAGCTCTTAATTTATCAGTAAGGTCTACATAGTATTGATGTGGTTTTTCATTACGTTTAACTTCTGGATATAGAGATGCCATTTCTTCTTCACAGTGTTTAACTTTTTCTTCCATAGTTGGGTCTTGATAAATTAATTTTCCATCTTTATAAATTTGTGTTTGGACTTCTTTTACAATATAATTTCTTATTGTCTTTTTCTTCCATGGTTCAGATTCGTGTACTAATGTAAATTCATCTTCAGGTATTTTTTCATCGGCTAATGCAAGAACATCTCCTAATGCATAACCTGTATCTTTGTCATAAAAACGGTAGATTTTTTTAAATCCTGGATTGGTTGTTTTAATTGTATCTCCACTTACTTTTATTCTTGGATCTATTTTTCCATCTTGTGTTACTGCAACATTTTTATATACAGCTCCTACTCTAGAATCTGGAGAAGAAATATTATCTCCTACACCTAATGAGTCCATTACTGCCCCTTGTCTTCTTAGTGATTCAATTGTTTCAGCAGTTAATCCATTAGATAAACATACTTTTGCGTTTGGAAAATCTTTTTCCATTATTTTTTTTGCTTCTTTTGATAAGTAAGCTAAGTCTCCTGAATCAATTCTAATTCCACCTAATTCTATACCTAACTCCTTACATACTTTTACTGCGTTTGGTGTTCCACTTCTTAATGTGTCATATGTATCTGCTAAAAATAATGGTTTATCTGGAAATGCTTTGGCATATTTAAGAAATGCTTCGTGTTCATTATTTGCTTCCATTACTGCAGAGTGTGCCATTGTACCCATTGGTGTTAGTCCGTAGTCTTTTGCAGCTTTTACGTTAGATGTACCTGCACATCCTACCATTACTGCTGTTTTACTAGCATCAATTGCTGCCTGCGGACCATAGGCACGTCTCGCACCAAATTCCATCACTGGTACTCCATCTGCTGAGTTAACTATTTTTCTTGCAGCTGTTGCATATGCAACATGTCCGTTAGTGATTGCAAGAAGTGCTGTTTCCATAATCTTACATTCAATAGCTGGAGCAACTACTGTTAGTATTGGTTCATTTCTAAATACTGCTGTGCCGTCTGGTATCGCATATAAATCTCCTGTAAACTCAAAGTGTCTTAGATAATCAAGATATTCTTCACTAAATTTTCCCAAACTTCTCAAATAATCAATATCTTCATCTGTAAAATGTAGGTGTTCTATATAATCAATAATTTGATCTAATCCAGCGACAATTCCATATCCTGCATTTAAAGGTTCTTTTCTGAAAAATTCATCAAAAAACTCTATTACATTTTCTTCATTATTCATGTGATTTACCTGACCCATTGTCATTTCATAAAAATCCGTCATCATTGTCATATTGTGTGGGTCATACTCAACCTCTGCATCTGGTGAGACATTTTCTCTAATTGCTTTGGCAATAGCCTCTTTAATTTTTTTGTCCATCATTGGATCCATGTTTGGTATTTTTACTTCAAATTTTCCTTCTATATTTTTCATTTTTTCTCCTTCTTTCTATTATATTATTAAGCTTTCTTCACATACTGTATTCCATGTTGCTCTGCAAGCAATTTTGCAGCCTTTGGATATTCTTTTCTATCCTCTTTGGCATATGTTTCGATAGCGTCTTCATGAACTCTAATAATGTGTCTTCTATCCCATTGATCTAAGTAACCAGCAAGTCCCATAGCTCCATCAAATACACATATATCACTACAGCAACCAACAATATCAAATTCATTCATATTTCAGGTTGATTTTCCATTAATAATCTGAAGTCTGGAGCTTCCATAAAGTTTGTACAATTTTTCTCAATACTGATTGTATCTTCTCTATTTTCATATTCTTTTAATTCATCAACTAATTCAGCTTCTCTTGTTCCTCTTAAGCAATGTGGTTTATCACCAAATCTTTCATATTCTGCTGCATCTTTATTATGTGTATCTTTGATAAACACAATTAGCTTCCCTGCAGTTTTTGCTTCTTTCATAAGTTCTATTATTCTTGGAATTATTTCTTTAATTTTTTTATCATGAAGCATTCCTTCTTTTATAAATCCATTAACCATATCAACTACGATTAAACATCCATTATATACTTTTAAATTTTTAATTTTCATTTTTCATTCCTCCTATTTTTTTCGTTTTTTCTTCAAGTTTTACTTCAACTCCTCTAAAGTATGGTTTGTATACATTTTGTTCCATCAT
>CACWWC010000020.1 GCA_902764545.1 uncultured Erysipelotrichaceae bacterium
TTTAATGTAATATTTTTAACTATCCCACCACTTACAATGTCTATAGTATCTTTAGACTTATCCATAGATAATATTCTCCAATTTTCATAGCCATTTGCATTATAGTTAATATAATCACCATTATTTATATCATTTGATAATTCCTTTTTTTCAGCTTTTATATTTGGAAATTTTAACTTTAATACAGGTCTAAATCCCAGTATTTTTTGATTTGGTTTTTTCCATATATAATGGACATTATTATAAAATAATTGCCCATTTTCTACATAATGTACTTCAGAATTTGTATAAATATATTCGGATGTATTATAAATAAAATCGTGACCACTATAGATTATTACTTTTTCTATTTGTTTGCTAATAAAATCTTGATATACATTTTCAAATACAGTTTGGCTAGGGTCAAATATTCTATTCTCTGTGACTTCTCTCGCTTTTAAATATATGTCAGTACTTGCATCATCAATTATAATTTCTCTTGGCGTTTTGGGAATTATATCAATACGTTCACCATATTGCCCGAATCCTACAACATACCATTCTTCATCTGATTCTGGATAATTATATTTATCTCCAATTGAATAATTAGATGTTTCTTCCGGAGGCATTACTTTATATGGAATTACATATATTTTAGGGTTTTTGGATTTATAACCCCAACTTCCCTTTGATGTAAAAATTAAATTGTTATCAAATGTGTCTAGCCAAAAGTCTGTATTATATGAAAAATAATTTAAATCTTCTTTGATTACACATCTTGAATTAATCACATACTCATTATCAATATATTTATTAGCTGCTTCCTGAAGTTTATCTTTATGATATTTTATATCGCTATTTTCTTCTATTGCTACATTTTCTGTATCTGTTTTTGATACTACATCTATTGTTCCTTCATATTCATCTTTTCCTATTACTTGCCAATCACTGTATTCATTTATATCATAGTTTATAGTATCTCCTATATTGATTTCTCCATAGTTACCTATAATATCATCTATACTATAGATACTTCCTAATGCTTCTTTTGGTATAAATTTGTTTTGTTGTACTAGGACTATTAGTATTAACCCTATAATGCAGGGGATTATGTATTTAAACGACCCCCCACTTTTTTAAAAACTTTCTTTTTTTCACTTTTAATTCTCCTCTTATCTTCATTTATTCTTTTTTATTGTAGCATTACTAATTACGTTTTTCAATAAAAAAGAAGTGATTATAATCACTTCTTAAGCATAGCTTGTCTTGTTAGATACGTTTGATTTTCTAATTTGTATTGCCTTTACTTTTTTTCTTTTTAATATCTTCTAAACAATGTTCTATTATATAATTTCTTTACTTTATTTAATCTTATATATGTCTTTCCAATTTCAAAAAGTATAATTACAAATAGACCTGAAAATGATATGAACATGTTTGTTATTACTGCTGATACTAATTCTATAGCTAAGTATCCTAAGTATATAAATTTTACATTTCTGTTGTATACAGCGAATAAAAGTACTTCTATTGATATAATTATAATTTCTGATATTATAGTTAGAATAAATAAAATGTTTTTTAAAATTTGTAATGTTTCATTTAATCCTTCAATTGATATATGTGCAAGTAATATCATAAAAATTCCCACTAAAATCACACTCGTCATTTCAACTATATTTAGTACAATATTTAACTTTCTATTCATATTAATCCCCCATTAGTAGTTACATATTATACCATAAAACTATAATTTTGTAAATAACCGTACTTCGCTAAATATGGCTTATATTATTTTTTTCTAAGATAATATCCCGGAGATAAATCTCTATCTAACCTTTTACTATATATAGATGGTAATTCAGTAAATATAAATTTTTTCCTAAAGATTCTTTTTTCATACTCGCCTGGGCCATGTCTTAAATTAGCACGTATTATGATACCATTTTCATTAACTAAATCAATTAAATTGCTAGTCAATATTTCTAATCTATGATAACACCATTGAGGAATGTTGGATATATAAACTACATCATATTTTTTATTAATCTTTTTTTCTCCTGCAATATCATAATTATAAAAGGCAACATTATCACATGATACTGATTCAATTATTTGGTCAAGGTCATCAATATTATTTGAAAAAATTGGCTTCTCTTTAAACATTGTTGTAATTGCGTTTGGTTCATCACTATAATATTTTACAAAATTATACCAAAAGTTATATGCTTCAGTATTTATATCTTCATTTTTCTCAACCAATCTTAAAATATCTATAATATAAGCATTATTAATTGATACTGGCGGATAAAACTCTCTTTTATATTTAATAATCCAAACTCGTAAATAATAGTAATATATTGTAAACTTATTCATATCAAAAAAATCTATTTTTTGTGCACCACTATTATATAGATGGAATGCTTGATCTCCGCTTGAGAGAACTGTTAATATATTTTTTCCATAGAAATTAAAGTTAGAACAAATGCCCTTAAGATTTTCATTAGATGAAAAATATATTTTATCAAATGATTCTGCCAAATAATCATTTCTTATTAAATCTGTTTTTTTTAGATCGTTAAATATATTACTCATAAAACACCCCTAATTAGCAGTGCTAATTATATCATAAAATAGTGTAATTGTCAATTTTGACGTCCTTGATGCGTAACACAAACTTTTTTTATTATTTTGAAAAAAAACTAAATAAATTGGAGTTGATGTTACTAAATATTTTATCAGAGAATAACTTATTATGATGAATAATGAATACTTATTATAGTATTAATTTGTACTTGTCTATGATAAAAAGGTCCCAAAGAAAAACTATAAAAAAAGAGGTATTAATGAAATACTTCTTCAAACTCGCATATACTTTGCCTAGTTATAGAATTTTTTTAACCCGTGGTGGATTATTAAACTATTATTTTACTACTATCAAAATAATATGTGTTGTTATATACCTTAAAATTATATTCTATAATAGTTGTATTATTATATTTAGAAAAGTCTATTTTGTAGTTATCTATATATTCTTTTGTTAATTTATCTTCTATATCTATTAATATTCCCTTATTAAAGTCTTTATAGGTCTCTATCTTATATGTATTATCATCATTTTGAGTTAACTTTTGATATAATACCTGTTCCTTTATGGTTATATTTCCTTCTTCATCTTGTGTTGCGGATTTCAGTTTAGTATTTATTTCTTTTACCGTGTTTGATTCTTTTTGAATATCTTTATTTGATGTAAATACTATATTTAAACCATTATTATATGAATCGTAGTACAATCTTGCTGTATTCTTCTTATCAATTAAAAATGGAAAGGTATAATTAATATCAATATTTTTTGAATACGTTATTTTTGGTCCAAAAAATTGAACCATACTTTGTTTTAAAACTTCTTCTGATAGTGTATAAATTTTGTTATTATCTTTTGTATATTGGTTAGTAGATTCTATATCACTTGAATCTATAAATTGTAGAGCGTAGTAGTATTTTTCTTCTGGTGAAAATGATTTTAAAGTTACATTTTTTTCTTCTAGAAACTTTGTGTTTCTTTTACCTTCAGTACCGTAAGTTACATATTCATATAATAATTTTATATTTTGATCATTAATATCTATTTCTGTTTTAATAGGTTCTTCTTTTTTGTTATTATTCAATAACTTGTAACTTACAATTGATGTTGTTATGCCAATTAATATGACTAATATTATTAAAACAATAACTTTTTTATTTCTTTTTTTTGATAATTCTTCATTGATTTCTTTTTTTGATTTGTATTTTATGTCATCACCTATTTTAAAATCATTCACAATTTCACCTCTAATCTAATTCTTTATCTAAATACCACTGTTGATAATAATTAATTTTAGTTCCACAATATTTGCATTTTTGTTCTCTAACGTCTATTGATGAGGAACAATTGTGACACTTAATTTGATTTTCTCCAGGGGATAAAAAATCATTTTGCCTTGCCCAAAGCATCCTATATTTTTTGTCTGTTCTTTTTGATACAATTTTTTGATTTTTATATTCGATAATTCTAATATCAACTGATACATCTACATAGATATTGTTATTTTTCTCAATTAATTTAAAACTATTATAGTCTATAATATCAAAATCAATTATGTTTTTATATTTATCAGAGTAGTATAATTCTCTTAATTCATATAGTAAGTTATTATAAAAAGTGATTTTATCTAAGTTCTTTTTTGATAATTCATAAAAAAAGTCTTTTTGATTTTGATTTTGTAATTCTTTTTTTCTTTTTAATGATGGTAATAGTATTAGTGCATCTAAATAATAGAATACATAAAATAATAATAAACTTATTAATACTGTTGCAACTACTATTTTTAAAATATCAAAAAAATAGAATGTTCTACTCGTTGAAATAATATAAATCGATGAAATAATAAATGAAATTACAAAATCCATTATATATGTTTTTATAATGTATGTCTTATCTTTTATGATTAAATCATAATAATGTTTGCTTCCTAATTCCTTACTATTATATTCTATATTAAATGATGAATTACAATAAGGACAATGATCATCAATCGTATTTATATCTGATATGGCTCCACAATTATTACACTTGATATTTTTTGATTCATTAAACTCATATGTATATAAAATTCTTGAATCAAAGTCTTTTTCTTTTTTTAATAGTGTTTTGCTGTAATAATCTTTTTCCAGTATTATTCCTTGCTTAATATTGTCGTTTTTTGAACAGTCAGTATTTCTCTCAAGTATTTTATCGTCGGCTTTATATTTTGTTTTTATGTTTATTCCATATTCCTTTAATCTATGCTTTTGAGCTTCATCAACTATCATATCTACCTCCTAGTGATTGTTATTGTTGTTGTTATTATTGTTATTATTATTGTTTGAAGATGAACCACCACTTCCAGATGAATATGTATAAGGAGTATAGTGTGGAACTATTGTTAGGGATGATTTTGTAATAACCATTCCATCTATTCCTCCAAATACATTATCAACTGTGAATGTTTTTACATTTGTTCCGTCCGCACCTACAAAATGAATTATAGTTTTTAGACATTTTATACTATTTTTATCATTTTCAACTATAAAGTCATAAGCCTCATCTAAAAATTCTTCTGAAACATGGTAATGTTCAGTTATCTTTAGAATATTGCTTACTGTTTTTATCTCATTATATGTTTCTGGATTTTTCTTCAACATTGGTACTTCCTCCTATTAAATAAAATTCTATATTTTGAAATGGTAAATTTATTGAATCTATATGATAATATGCATTATTTTTTTGTTTTGTATAATGATAGTCTCTCAATGATGTTGTTGTGAAAAAAAGATTACTTGGATTTGTCTTTGATAAATATTTATAATAGTTTTTTAAAATAGTATTTATATTTACTTTAAAATAACCCATTTTGTCAGATTTATTTTGCTCCAATACACCTTTGTATATCTGATGTGTCATAATATGTGCCTGCTTTGTTCTTTTTTCATCTCCATATTTTATGGTATCACCACTTAATAGCATCATATATAAGGCATTATTATTTGGATAATCACATACTTGATCTAGTAAATCATTTTTTATATAAAGATTTATTTCTGTTTTTTCATTTATATATATTATTTGTCTTATCCCTTTTAGTATTTGAGATGATAAGTTATACTCTTCATCTTCAACTTTTAAAATGAAACAATTTGAATCATAAATATATTTTAATTTTTCATCTTCTTCTATCAATTCATCCAAATCTTTATGATCAGTTGTTTTTTGTTCTGGATAGTATTTTATTATTTCATCTTGATGCATCTTTGAAACATAATTATAGACTGTTTCTTTATTATCTATATCTTTATCATATCCCCAATATTTGTATAGTTCTTGTTGTAGTTTACAGGTGTATGATTTATTTGTATTATATGTATTTTTTACAAATGGACATCCCGTTTTACACAAGTATAAATATTTACACTTAGAACATTCTTCATTAAATGGCAGTTTATTGTGAGCTTCATATATTTTATCAAATGCAGTCTTCATTATTTCTTCTGGCGAATTATTATAAATATTACCATAATAAAAATTTCTTTGTTTTTGACCTCTTACACATGAATATATATCTCCATTTTTTTCTAACAAAAAAAACTTTTCACCACAATTACTGCAGTTAGTACAATATCCAGGTCCAAACTCTTGGAACCATGCATTTTTTAGTCCTTCTTCTAGTTCCGTATTTATAAATGTTTCTTTCATTTTGTTAAATAATTCTAGTTGTTCTTCTTCACTTATATGATGTAATAACCCATTAGAATTATAGTCAAATCCAATCATAAAATTAAAGTCATTCATATCAAGGCATGTTTCTTCATGTAAGTATTTGATGTCTTTAATAATTTCATCTAAATTGAAGTGTTCTTTAAATATCGTTGCGGATACTTTCTTTTTATTTGGCAATGATTCTAATAGTTTAATATTTTCTAATATTTTGTCTAATGTTTTTTCATTATTTTTAGTAACTCTATACTCATCATGTAGTTTAAGTGGGAGATCAATACTTCCACTTATTGAAACATTATATTTTTTTATTGTTTCTATATGTTTATCTATGTCATATAAATTTGTTTTTATATGGGGGCTTCCTATTTTAAATCCATTTGATTCTATTAGCATTCTATTATCTTTATAATAATTTGATATATATTCTATTATTTCTCCAAAGTCTTTCTTCGATAGTGTTGTTACTTCTCCCCCATGAAGTGATATGTTAAATGGAATTATATTACTTTTAAAAAACTTATTTACTGCATATTCTAGCGTATCTAGTGGTTTTGTATTATACCACTCATCTTTAGTGTTATCTTCCAAATAACAATACTTACAAGCCATATTACAAGCCATTGTTGGTACATAAAGGAGGTGTATAAATCTGTAATTATTCTCAATATCCATTATTAGAGTCCTCTTTTTGTCTATTGTTATTTTGATAATATGAGCTTGAACTTTCATAATTATAGTACATATTATCATAGATATTTGATACACTGTTGTATCCATCTCTTTCTACTGAGATACAACCATCTTCATAATATGTTATTGTTGGGTACGTTTCTTTAAATGCTCTTTCATTTACATAAGTATTTTTTGATATACACACTTTTTCTATTTTAGTTAACCTAAAGGCAGATGAACCTATCTCATTAACACTTTTTGGTATTGTGACATTTTCAAGACTTACACATTCTCTAAATGCTGAGCCTCCAATTCTAGTCACTCCTTCGGGGATTACTACATTATCCAATTTTATGCATCCTTCAAATGTAGAACCGTGAATTTCCGTTATCTTTGATGGAATGTTAATATATTCTAAGTTCTTGCAATTTTCGAATGCTCCTCCTCTTATTTCTGTTATGGACTCTGGTAATGATACTTTTTTTATAGATTTAACATTTTTAAAGACATCTCCTCTGATTGCAATTACTTCTTTTCCCTTATACATTTTTGGAATAACAACTTCCCTCTCTTCTTTTATTAGTCCTAATGTATAATATCTTAGTGCATAACCATTGGAATAGGATTCATATATGTAATGTGGGCATGAAAATAGAATTGTTGCGCATATAATGGGTGCAATTACTATTATTAGTTGTAATAATGTGTAGAATTTTTTTGGTTTTCCAGATGATAAAATACTTGTTGTTACATAGTCAATTTTTTCGTCTGGCCTTAGAGATATTTGTTTTATTATATATTTTTTTATATCATATTTTACAATTAATTTATAATATATAAAGATAGATATACTAATAATTACTGTCATTAGAAAAAGGCTTGTATGATAGGATACATACAGCATTATCATTATTACTATTATTGCAGATAAAATTATTGACATTATTGTCTTTCTTGTTTCTATTTCAGGTAATGTAGTGTTTAGAGTATTTTTATTTGTTTTAATTTTTTCTTGAAGATATGAGTTTAAATACTGTTCTGGACTATTTATAAGATTTTGATCATAGTCTTTTATATCAAATTGTTTTCCTTCTTTAGCACTGGTTATTTTAATTGGATTTTTTATCTTTTCTCCACATTTACCGCAGAAGATATCTTCACTAGTAATTCTTGCCTTGCATTTTGGACAGGCTAATAATGGTGTTGTTTTATTTACTATTTTTACTTCTGTTCCGCATTTTGGACATTTTTTATTTGATTCTGCAAATTCATAATTACACTTCGTACACTTTATCATATTAACTCCTATTCTCTCTTTAGTTTATCTTTATTATTCTATATGAATTATACATTATTTTTTTTAAAAAATAAATATAAAATAACTGTTAATGATAACAGTTATAAATAATTGAAAAATAGTTTTATTTATTAGTTTTTTCTTGTTTTTTAGGAGTGCAATACCCATATATTTCTTCTTTCCTACGTGTTTTTTTAGCTACACAGCTAGGCCCTGCATCACCAGATGTATTTCCTTCTATTGTAGTTACTGTGCCGTCGCCATTATCACATACGACAAATCCGACATGATCACATACTCCATCTGGAGTTCCATCATCTTCAATCCAGTCAAATAAAACAACATCTCCTGGTTGTGGGACATAATTAGGATCATATTCATCTTTTTCTTTATTTACCACATTTTTTCTATATTTGCTTGCTAAATCTAGATGGACTTCTCCTCCAGATTTTCTCAAATTATAAAATATCTCTTTATAATCTTCTCCAGCAACTGTTGCCCAATCCACCTTATATCCGTTTTTCTTTAAAATATATGATACAAATTGAGCGCACCATTCTCCTGCAAAATCAGGATAATCACTAATTGTATTACCGATTTCCTTTTCTGCAGATGTGAAAAGAATCTTATTATATTCTGGGGGATAAGTAATTGTTATCTCATCCGATCCAATGTTAATGGAATATCCTGTACTGTTACTATCTATTTTTTCTGTTGCAGTAAGATTTATTTCTTCTATGTCAGATGAATAATACTTTTTATAATCTGCACTATCTATTGTACTTATACTATTACTTATAATTTTATTAAGATTCTCATAGTTTATTTCTTTATTATTATACTCAGCCATTAAATACAACCTCACTTTCTAATATATTTATTGTACCAAATTTTTTTTAAAATGTATCTACTTAAGGTAAAATAAAAGAGTGAAATATGATTCCACTCTTTATAACATCTAGTTATTACTAATTAACTTTTCTTTAAAGTTTTAAAATCTTTATACTCTTCAGATGAATTAAACCATTCTTTACACATTGTTGCTATTTTTCCATACATATTGCTTGATACTGCTAATGAAAAAATATCTTGTATTTCTTGTTCAAGCTCTTGAAGTATAATTGGTATTACTTTGTCAATAACCTTATTATTCATTATATTTTTAAGTCTTTCTATAGTAAAATTAAATATTTCACTATCAGTATCCATTGCATTCAAACTATAATTTTTTCCACTTTCATAAATAACTGGAAGTGAAACATAATCTTCCTCTTTTTCTAAATCTTCTATTAGTACATTTGAATCAGAACATACCATAGTAATCTTTTTACTATCTATTAACTCCATCAACTCTTTTTTTGTATAATTTTTATTCGGATCGATTGTTACGCCTTTAGCGACAGCTGCTTCATATTTAACTTGATATTTTTCTTCCCACCAGCTAAAATCAAATCCACTGCCGTCCGTTTGTACTGCAGTATATACCATATCAGTATTTATAGTCATATAGTGAGTATATTCTTGATTGTCTTTTTTTGAAAGAGCTTGCAAATAGTCAAATTCATTTAAATTTATACTATATATTTTACTTATTGCTTTATAATATTCTTTATTATCTGTTGATTGTTGTGTCTTAGATTTTAAACTTTTAAGTGTAGATATTATTTCATTTATTTTTTCTTTAAATATAGTAAGGCTTTCATTTTCATCTGCTGTGTTAAATTCTCTAAAAACGTCTCTACATAAGTTGAGTTTCTTTTTTGCTATTTCCATTATTACACCTCTTGAGTGCATATAGTATCACAATATCAAAAAAAAAGCAATTAATCGCTTTTTTCTTTACTTAAAACTTTTAATATTGAAATATTGGATAAATCAATATCAACTAATAATTTAGTTAACTTTTTAAATTCCATTTTTCTAATTAGTTCAATTCTATTATCAATAACTTTGTTATATTTTATAATATCATCATAAATATTGCTTTCCATTCTTTCAATATTATCAACTATTTTTACTTCATTGGCTATCCAGACTTTTTTTATTCTTTCAAATGCTTTTGTAGATACTTGCTTATTATCTAGTTCATACTTAATCTCTTCTATTAATTCTGATGGTGATGTTGTTGTTGCGAACAGATAAAATGTTTTAAAGTCATTAGTATCTTCCCATTCTGTATAGATATCATTTAGTAATTTTTCAGATCTTACTCTTTCCCTAAATTCTGATGATGAGCCAAATACTATATTAGTAAACATATTAAGATATAAATCAAGCTCAACTGATTTTAGTTTTAATTTTGATTTTGGAATTTTAATACCTATAGCAACTTTTGGAATTTCTATACTATCATAGAATGTATCTTCTTTTTTTGATACTCTTGCTGGTTCTTCTTGTTTAATAATTTTTGGTAATTCTTTTGATTTTAATTTTTTTGTTTTATTTTTTATCATTTCAATTGTTTTTTCTACATCCATATTACCAAGTATTAAAATAAACATATTATTTGGAGTATAGAATGAGTTGTAACATTTATATAAATCTTCCTTTGTTATTGTATATATTTCTTCTACTGATCCACCTATATCATATTTTCTTGAATGATTTATATACACATTTTCTCTTAGTCTCATTTCCATCTTATAGTCTGGGATGTCGTCATACATCTTTAACTCTTCTGCAATTATACCTTTTTCTTTTTCTACATTTTCATCTGTAAAATAAGGTTCATTTACAAAGTCTATTAAAAAATTTAAATTTTCTTCAAAGTTTTTTGTTCCTGAACATATATATTTGGTATTATCATAAGTTGTCATTGCATTACCATCTGTTCCACTTTCTGAGAAAAATGTAAATGGGTCTATTCCAGATTCTGTTTCAAACATTTTATGTTCAAGAAAATGGGCTATACCAAGAGGTGGTGTGTATTCTTCTTTTTCATAATCGAATTTTAAAACATCACTTCCAAATTTTGTTGCATAGGTCATAAAATAATTGTTTTTATTATCATATGGTATAAGATAAACATCTAATCCATTATCAAGGGTTTCTGTATATAATTTTATATCTAGAGAAGTTAGTTCTATTTCTTTCATTTTGTATCACCTTCTAGTAAAAAGATTGTATCCATTTTGATTTTTTTAAGTGCTTTTATTATATCTTTTTTAGTTACTTTTTTTATCTTGGCAACTCTTTCTTGATAATTATCTAGTTTTGTAATTTCTTCAGAAAAATATTCATTTATTAAATAAAGTGGTTTTTCTTCTATATTGTTTATTGAAGATATATATATTTCTTTAGCCATATTAACATCTTTTTCACTAAACTTTCCTTTTTTCATCTGATCTAATATTTCCGTTATAACATCTACAGTTTTTAAATAATTCTCCTTATCAATTCCCGCTTTTATTGTAATTAGATTATCTAATTTGCTTAATGATGAAAATATGACATAACATAGTGAATGTTTTTCTCTTACAATTTTAAATAGCTTTGAGTCGACACTTCCACCAAAAATAATATTAGCAAGAGTTAGTGCATAATTTTTTTCATCTTTTGTCATTTTTCCAACAGGACATGCGATTACTAATTTCGATTGTGATGCCTCTATAGTTTCTTTTGCGAATAGTCTTCTACTACGAACCTTTTTTATATCTATTTCATATTCTGATTTTTGTTTCTTTATTTTTCTAAATTTAAACTTTTTCTTGATTATATCTGTTATTTTATTTTCATCTATTTGACCTACAACGAAAATATCAACATAGTCATTATTAATCATATTCTCATAATATTTATATAAATTTTTTGTATTGATTTTATCTAAATCTTCCTCGTATCCTGTCATTCTATATGATACAGGGCTATTTTTATCATATGCTTCATTTAATCTAATTTGAGCGTAGTTTACTGGATCTTCTTTTATAGATGAAAGAGAAACTTTACAATTATTTTTTACAAGAGATAATTTTTCTTCATTAAATGAGTTATTATTAATATCCGGATTAAATAATATTTCACTTAGAAAGTCTAATGCTTCTTCTAAATTATCTTCTTCTGTGTATTTGTCATTTAATACTTGAAGTATAAAACTTGTTAAAATATAATTTCCTGCTCTTTCATTATTGTTATATATGTCAGCTGCATATAAATCTTCTGATTTGATAATTAAATCTCTTTTGCTTGGATAATTCTTGCTTGATTGGAGAAGTATATCAGATAATATATTTCTTTTTGTAATATCTTCTTTTTTGATTGGAGTGTGAAATATTATTTTTGTCGTTACTGTTTTAAATTTATCGGTATTTATAAGATGCAGGTTGAATGATCCAAGATCTTTTTTTGTATATTTCATTTTTTCACCTCACTATTTTATTATACTATTATTATTATTATGCTTCATTTATTTTAAATTATTGACTCTAATGCCATTTTTATCATATTGTTAAGAGATGTTTCTCTATCCTCACTTGTTAGACTTCTTTTATCATACAATGAATCTACTACTGTCATTAGACATGATGCTTCTTTTCCTAATTTCTTCGCTATGTAAAATAGTCCAAAAGCTTCCATTTCTACTGATAAAAAGTCCATTGATGGAAAGTTTCCTCTAAACTTTTCTTCATCATCACAATACAAATCAAATATATCACTTGTAATAGTTTTACCATACTTTAAGTCCATACCTTTTATCTTTGCAGTATTCATAATTCTTCTATTTAGTGATTCTGATGATTGTATAAAATCAATATCTACTCCATCTAACAATTCATCAAAATAACTTTTACAGTATGCACCACTTGATAATATTACGTCTAATAATTTTATGTTTTTATTGAATGAACCGCAAGTTCCAATTCTAATTATACTTTTTACTCCATAGTATCTATATAATTCATATGAATAAATTCCAATGCTAGGAATACCCATTCCTGATGCAAAGACTGTTACTTTTTTACCTTTATATGTTCCTGTATACGCAAACATATTTCTTACTTCATTTACAAGTTTATAATCTTCTAAAAAGTTTTCTGCTATATATTTTGCACGTAAGGGATCTCCTGGCATTAATACTGTTTCTGCTATATCATCTTTTTCACAACCTATATGTGGGGTTGCCATAATATCTAACCTTCTTTCTTTATTAATTATAACAAATGAAAAAAGAAATATCTATATTTGATACTTCTTTTATTCATCATCTGTTTCACTATATTGAATTAATACTTCTCTTGGCTTTGAATTTCCTGTTGCTGGACCGATAATTCCATCTTCTTCTAGTTTATCTATCATAGTTGCTGCTTTATTATATCCAATTTTGAATTTTCTTTGAAGAAGAGATGCTGAGGCTTTTTGAGTTTTAATGACAAAATCAGTTATTTCATCATATAAATTGTCACCTTGCGCATCTGATGGTGTCATATCAATATCGTCTTTTGCTTCTTTTTCTATTTCTAAATTCATAAATGAGTCATCATATTGTGCTTTTTGTTGCTCTATAGTGAAGTCTATAATCTTTTTTATTTCATCATCGTTAATAAATGAGCCTTGAACACGAGTTGGGGTATTTTGACCAATTGGTAGGAAAAACATATCACCTTTTCCTAATAATTTTTCTGCCCCTACTTGATCTAGTATTGTTCTGGAGTCTATTCCTGATCCTACTGCAAAGGCTATACGTGATGGAATGTTTGCTTTAATTAATCCTGTAATTACTTCTGTTGATGGTCTTTGTGTTGCAACAATTAAGTGAATTCCTGCCGCACGGGCTTTTTGTGTGATTCTAAGGATAGAGTCTTCTACTTCTTTTGCAGCAACCATCATTAAGTCAGCTAACTCATCTATAATTACAACTATAAATGGCATTTTGTCTTTTTTTGCATCAGGATGCTCCTTATTCCATTTTTCTATATAATCATTGTATCCTTCAATCTTTTTTGTTCCTGTATCACTAAACTGATGATATCTTTTTTCCATTTCAGCAACCATTTTCTGTAATAGTATTGCAGCTTGTTTCGGATCTGATACTACTGGGCACATAAGATGTGGTATTCCATTATATACAGATAGTTCTACAACTTTAGGATCAACCATTGCAAGTTTTACTTCATCTGGTTTCGCACGCATTAATATTGAACATATTATACCATTTACACATACTGATTTACCTGATCCCGTTGTACCCGCAATTAACATGTGAGGCATTTTATTTACTTCGCATACTCCTATGTCTCCCATGATTGATTTTCCTAATGGAACCATTAGCTTTTTATCTTGATTTTGCTGCATTATCTTACTTGCCATAATCTCATAAAAGCTAACTGGCGTTGCTTTTTCATTGGCAAATTCTACTCCAACTGTGCTTTTTCCTGGAATTGGAGCTTCTATTCTTACATCTTTTTTGGATAATGCTAGGGCTATTTCTCTACTTAGCGTTGTAATCTTATTTACTCTTGTACCGCTTGCTATTTCTAGTTCATATTGAGCAACTGTTGGGCCAATATGAACTTCTACAACTTTTGCTGATACATTAAAACTTGATAATACTTTTTCTAGCTTTTCAATATTTGCTTCTATAGCACTATTATCAGTAGTAACACTATTTTTCTTTGGTTTATTTAACAAATCAAGTGGTGGTAATTGATATGCTGGATTTGTTAGGTTTTGTTGTTTTATTTCTTCTTTCTTTTCTTCTACATTGGTATTTGCCTCAGTATTAATCTTTTTTAATTCATCTATACTTTTTATTGTAGGCTTCTCTACTTCTTCTATTTCATTTCCATTACTAATTTTTACTTTTTTCTTTAATAAGTGGTTATCTTCATCATTGTTTTGGTCATCTTTTTCTTGTTTTTGTAGATTGTGTTTTTCTTTCTTTTCTTTAACAACTGATAGTTTTTCTGAGACAAACTCACTAATTGAGAAACCTGTAAATAAAGTTATTCCTATTACTATGAATGTAATTGAGATAATTTTCATACCTAATATAGAGAATAATTTGCAAAAAATTAATGCAAATACTCCACCTATAAGTCCTCCACCTACAGCAATAGTATCATTTACTGTACCTGTCTGCATCAAATTATTAAATCCCTTTGATAGCTCATTAAGTGTTTCTCTAAAGATAAGGCTTGAATTACCATTATTTAGCGAAATAAAATCCCAATGCATGAACGATAATAATCCTATAATTAATAGGTAAAAACCAAAAAACTTAGTAGAAAAGAATTCTGGCCATTCTCCTTTAAAGAATGTATAAACTCCAACTAATAATAGTAAAACTAGTGTTATCATATATGCCGAACCTGTCACAAATAAAGAAAACGATGCAACCATTTTTCCAACTGGCCCTAATTTTCCAAGCCCCATAATTGTTGCTATAATTATAAATATTGCATAGACTTCCTTCTTTAATTCAAGTGTTTGTTTTTTTGTTGTTTTTCTTTTTTTTCTCTTTGCCATATCTAATTCCTACCTTTATAATAATTATACTACATAAACATATTTTTGCCTAATTAAATACATAAATTTGTCATTATAAAATAAAAAAATGAAATTATATTCCATTTTTTACATTCATTTAGGATTTTTATTCTTTTGCATTATCAATTTCCACTTTTGTTTCAAAGTCTTCCAATAATAATTCTGGATTTTTTGCAATGTATTCTGCTAATTGAATAGACTTTGCAAAATAAAATCCATCCGCTATTCTTTCATCTAATGTTGCTGTTATATCAACTATTTTTTTTGATTTTTCTTCTCTTATTGTACCTATTGTTATAACTACTGAGTTAGTTCCATACTCATTAAGATGATGATATACAGAATTTGTTTTAATGCTTCCTAAGTTACTTAAAAGTATTGTTGCATAATTTGTATCTCCTTCTGTAAGTGACTTAGGACTAATTCCATGATTATCCATAAACATTACAATTTTTACAATTATTGATAGTAACCATTTAGGTAATGATGTAAATGCTTTTAAAATTCCATCCATATCATTTGATCCTTCTTTTCTTACTTTAAAAACATCTACTGCAACTTTTTTACTATAAGTCATAATATTATCTTTAGGATTAATATCAATACAAATAATTCTTTCTTCACCTTTATCACTTAATTTATCTTTGGCAATAAAAGCAAAAGTAATTTTATTTCTTTCATATAATCTTTTGTTTTTTACAAATCTATTTAATGCCGGTCTATTAAAAACTGTTTTTGCAAAACAAGAAGAAATGGCATGAAAATAGGTCATTTTATATCCTAAATCTTTTTCGTTTTGTTTATCAACAAACTCTACTAATTTAGTAATATCTATATCAACTTTACTTGATACTTCTGCATCACACCTATTAGGCATTATATATGGTACAATTGCTTGAATAGTATCTTTTGGTTTAATCCATTTAGCATCACTTCTATTTTTTGTAAATAATCCCATTATTTTTCCCTACTTTCTATTATTCTTATATATTCTTTGTAGACTCTTTCCACTTCGTCATCCCAACTTATATATAAATCTTCATATGCTTTTTCTGACACTTTTTTCAATTTTTCTTTATCTTGTATGATTTCTATAATTTTTTTCGAATAGTCCTTTGGGCTATTTTTTGCGAAGAAACCATCCACTTCGGGTATAACTCTTGCACTAGTTGCAGATCCTTCTACAAATAATGTTGGTGTTTTTTGAGATGCAGCCTCTAATTGAACAAGTGAATTTGAATCATATAGTGATGGAAATAGGAACAAATCGGCACTTGCATAATATTTTGCAAGTTCTTCTCTATCAGTAACTCTTCCACACATGATTATTTTATCGTTTAATCCATACTTTGTTATTAAATTATTTAGAAATGTATCATCTTGACCATTTCCTATAAATAGCATTTTATAATTTATATTATCTATTAATCTTAGTGATTCAACAATAAGTTCTATGTTCTTAAGTTTATTAATTCTTCCTACAAATAATAATATTTTATGATTATTATCTATACCATGTTTTTTACATACATTTTTTCGTGCTTCTTTCTTATTATTAATTGGTTTCATATCAGTGGCATTATTTATAATTTTAATGTTTTTCTTGTATCCATATTCTTCTTGAAATATTCTGGCAATTTCATTATTCATAGTCCAGCATTCATTACAATTATTATATAGTTTTATAACCTTTCTTATTAATAAATTAGATATGAATTTTGACTTTGTTGCCCGGTAGAAATCTTTCCTATATTGGCTGTGAAATGTGGCAATTACAGGAATGTTTCTTTTTTTTGCGTATTTTACTGCTAGATTTCCTATTGTTGCTGGTGAATGAATATGAATTATATCTAAATTGCAATTATTTAGCTTTTCTTTAAATTTCTTATCAAAGTCTGGTAGAGGTAGTGCATAATCTATAAAAGAAATATCTATTGATTTGCATCTTATGACTTTATAATTAAATATAGAATCATTATACTTCGTCTTTGGTATTCTTGGAGCAAATACATAAACATTGGCATATTTAGACAATCTTTTTGCATAATTATCAACTACCATTATAACTCCATCTATCATTGGGAAATATGTATCTATAAATAAGCCTATATTTATTTTTCTCATTTTATCACCTGATATTATAAATATATCATTATAATTATAAATTTACAAATAAATAAAACAGACTGATGTCTGTTCATTAAAATATAATTATGCACGTGATACATATTTTCCATCAGAAGTAGATACAATAATTGTTTCTCCTTCTTCTATAAATAATGGTACTCTAACCATTAGGCCAGTTTCACATTCTGCATCTTTCAAGGCATTTGTAGTTGTATTACCTTTAACTGCTGGTTCAGTATGTGTTATTACTAATTCAACTTTATCTGGTAGGTCAATTCCTAAAATTTCTCCTTGATAGCTAGTAATGTATACTTCTAAGTTTTCTTTTAAAAGTTTTGATTGATTACCGATATTTGCAGCAGGAATTTCTAATTGTTCATAGCTTTCCATATTCATAAAATAATAAATATCATTCATATTATATAAATATTGCATTAATTGTTTATCGATATGAGCAGTTGCTACTTTAACACCAGCATTAAATGTTTGTTCAAAAATTGCACCTGTTCTAAGATTTTTTAATTTTGCTTTGACAATTGCAGCTCCTTTACCAGGTTTTACATGTTGCGTATCCATAACAATATATATATTTCCTTCATACTCAATTGTAATTCCATTTTTTAAGTCATTTGTACTAATCATTTTATCACTCCTAAATTAAAAAATAAGTTTTTGACTTATTTTACTTTTTCTCTTTATGTACAGTGTGTTTTCTACATCTAGGACAATATCTATTCATTTCAAGACGTTCAGTTGTATTTCTTACATTTTTTGATACTCTGTAGTTTTCTTCTTTACACTCACTACAAATTAAAGTTTTCATTTGTCTGTTTCCTACTTTAGCCATATTCTTCCCTCCTTACACGCCTATAGGTATTATATCAAAGTTTTTATTTTTTGCAAAAGATTTTTAATATTAATAGTGCTTTTTTAGATAATAATGGTTATTTTATTCTTTTTGGAGCTAAATCTTCTGCTGGAATTGTAAAATCTTCGACTGGTTCGTATACATCATCAAAGTTTTTGGTTTCAATTTTATATTTTTCTTTTTCTGCATCTTTTCTTTGTTTTTGTTCTCTGCAGGTTGTAAATGTTGAAATCATTGCAAAAATAATTACTGATGCACCGAATATTTTTAATTTTTTCATTCCTATTAACCTCCAAATTCGGCTTAATTATATCATATTATCTTTATTATTTCAACTAATATCCATATAATTCGCCATATTTCTTTGATATTGCCTGTGTTAGACGATATGTTACTAAACTATTATAATTGACACTAGTATTAGGGTGTGAAGAGTTTGGCGATGTTACAACAATGCTCATTTTTGGATTATCATATGGAGCATAACCTATAAATGAACTGGTTATGGTTTCAGTATCAATTACTCCATTTCCATCTGTATCTATAAAACTTTGTGATGTTCCCGTTTTTCCTGCAGGTTTCATCCAGCTTTCCATATATCCTACTCCATATCCTCCTGGACTGTTCGTAACTGCCTTAAAACCTTCTTTTACTCTATTCATATACTCTTCTTTTGTATCAATTGTATTTAAAACTTTTCTTTCTATTTGTTTATCTACTTCACCTAAATCATTATTGGAACTTGATTTATGTACTTCTTTTAATAAATGTGGTTCAAGTCTTTCTCCTCCATTTGCAATAGTTGATATATACTGAGATAGTTGAATAGGAGTATATGTTTCATACTGTCCCATTACAAAATCTAATAAATTACCTGCTGCTTTATCTTTTGATGTATAACCATTACTTTCAACAGGTAAATCAATTCCTGTTTTTACTCCTAAGCCGAATGAATGATACATATTCCTATATGTATCAAATGATTTTTGATTAAAGTTCATTTTCATTCCTCTTCTATATTCTTGTCCATTTACTCTCATGGCAATTTTAAATTGATATACATTACTACTTTTAGCAAGTGCTGTGATGTCATCTATAACACCTAAGTTATTAACTGAAGAACATTTTTCTGCAACTCCTGCAACTTTAACACATTCATCAAGCATTTTTTCTCCGATATGAACTGCTCCCTCATTATATCCTACTAACATTGATGCTCCTTTTACTACAGAACCTGGCATTATAGGTGATGTTAATATACTAGTTGTATTATCAACTATTTCTCCATTTACAAGTTTACGTGATGCCATAGCTAGTATTTCTCCTGTATTTGGGTCCTGAATAATTACTGTCGAGTGATCATAATATTCCGTATTTGGTTCTCCTTTTGTATTTTTTACATATTCTGAAATAATATTCTCAACTTCTTGTTGTAAATTGATATCAATTGTTAATACTATATCTTTTCCTCTAGATCCTTCATTTACTAATTTAGTTTCATGAGAATTGATAATTTCATATGTTGCTTTTTTACCATGAAGATATTTTTCATATTCTTTTTCTATATAACTTATTCCTACTCTATCATTTAAACTATAACCCTTTTTTAAATAATATTCTTTATCTTCTGCAGGTATTCCTTGCGATGATGATGATACTTTTCCTAATATGGTTTTAAATGTATCTCCATATGGATACACTCTTTCCCAATCTATCTTAGTATTAAATCCGTGTAGTATTTCATTATTTTCAGATACGTACGCATATTCTTTATCTGATACATCTGATTTAATTATTTTTTCATCATATGTATATCCTCTATTCATTAAATAAAAAATGTATGCTATTTTATTTTCCTCTTCTGAGAAGTTTAATTCATCTTCATTAATTCTTTCTAGTTTTAATTCATATAAATCGTTTTGAGTCAATTTTTTTTGTTTAAATTTTTCAATCTCACTTTTTTTGATATATGAATCACACTTATCTTTATATTTAGCACAATAATATTCTTTCTTATTTCTTAATGTAAGATGACTATAGTCAATTTCAATGTTATTAGATATTTTATCTGCAACTTCTATCATATCCTTCAAAGATGTATTTTTATCCTTTTTATACGTAATAGTTTTTAATGATTTATTATCAACTATAATATTATAATTTCTATCATAAATTCTTCCTCTTGGACTACTTGGTCCGGTTACTTCATTATGACTCAGTATTTCTAGTGATTTTTTATATTTATTATTTTTAATTAACATGACATCAGCTATTTTAAATGTTACTAGGCAGAATAAAATAATTATTACTGTTAATATTAGTACAAGTCTTTTATTTATAATTAAATCGTAGTTTATTCTTCTCATTGTATTCACCTATTAATAGTTTATCACATAATTATAATAATAATTCATATATTTTATCAGAGGTGATATTTATTTATAAAGAAATTATTAGAAAACATATTGATAAACTATGTATCAATGATTTGGAAAAATTTGCTTTAAAGAATAATATTAATTATACCCAGGATGAACTTATAATAATTTATAATTTTATTAAGTATAATTATAATGATTTATTAGGTGAAAATATAAAAGTGTTTGAACAAATTAAAGATAAAATAAACCCTGTTTTATATAAAAAAATATTGAACCTATATATTGAATATAAACAAAAGTATTTATAAAAAAAGTAGACTTTTTGTCTACTTTTATAATTACTGATTACTTTAAGATATTGCATGAATAATTTTCTTCAAAGATTTTGTCATAATTCTTAATATCATTCATCATATTTGATATTTCATGTTTTCTTTTATTTTCTTCTACATTTGCTTTTAAATCATTCAGTAATTGTATACAGTCTAATGAAAAAGGCGCTGTTTTTTGTTTTTCACTTCTCATTTGATATAAAAGTTCTTGTATTGCATTATTGAGATATGTAGATAATGTTTCATGTCTTAAAGTATTATGTAATACCTCTTGTAATCTTTCATTTATTTTTCTTTCTGGATGATTTCTATAATCATCATATATTGTCTCCATTACAGCCCATATATTATGTTCAGGCCTACCTGTTACTGGATTCATACTAATTATTGCAGCGGTTGATTTCCCTATAATGAATTTTTCATATACATCTGGTTTAGTTTGTTCATACTTTCTTACTACTCCTAAAACTGCTTCTGCTTTTCTCAATAATAATTTTGATTTGTCATTATTATATTCCATATAATACTTACTCCTTATTTATTTGTTATATTTCTCTTAGTAGGTTCTTTTTCTTCAGATTGTTCTTCAAACATACTATCTCTTGCTATCATATCTTCAACTATTTCTACCATGTTATCATCTACTATATAATATACATTATCAGCTCCTGCATCAGTACAGATTGAGAAAGCATATTTATTAGTTTTTTTATCAATAAAACATGCATCAAAATATATGTTAGGATTTGGAAAATCTTTTACTTGATATATTTCCTCAACTGATCTGAACTCATCATTTTTTGTATTTCCAGACTCTGTATATGAAGAAGTCTGACAATAGTACAATTTATAATTACCCTTTTCATTTTGTTTAAATATTTTTATAATACTTTCTATGCTTAAAGGGGATGACGCTTTATATGTCACACTTTGATAACCTGGTTTATTAACTCTTTTTAACTCTTTAAATTCCATTTTTTTCCTCCTGCGTATATAATATCATTTTAGTTATTATTTTTCAACAATCTTGACTTTTATACGTTTATCTCTTGCATAGTATTTTGCATATTGCTGGTATAAATTTTTTGTATTAGTTGATGCATTTTTATCTATTTCAATTACTAACGATAATTCACTGCCATCCGAAGCGGCTGTAAAAATATCTACTCCTTTTGATGTTAATTCTCCCGCTCTTTCTTGAATAGCAAACAGTGTACAATACGGAACTGCTTCTGTATCTTTTACAGATACTACAACATCGACTCCGTTATCTGATGCTTCAACTCTATATGTTTGATTATTTTCTCCCAATACAAATGGTTGAGAATCATTTTTTGTTTTTCCTTCAATTTCAAATGTTACGCTTGTTTCTGGTGTTGAATGTTGTGTTTCTGCAAATGCCGCAAACATCAAGCCATCATCAGTTTTTAATAAAGTATTTACAATTGAGTTGGCGTTGGCACTTTCAATTTGCCCATTTTTTATCATCTGATTTATTATTTGCTGTGTTGAATATTGATTTGAATAATTTGTAGTGTCAAATGATATTTTTCCAAAATATTGATTTACTATAGCGTGGTCATTATTTGTTAGAGCATCACCTATTCTAACTGCTAAAGCCTCATATGATAACCTATCAATTACTCCATCACTAAATGTATATGTTTCAACTTTTCCAGTAACTTTGCCACCACTACCATCTTTTATTGGTTTTCCGTTTTCGTCTGTCTTGATATGACCATTTTCGGTTTCATATCCTTTAGGACACTTAACGGTTATAGGATTATCTGATAACTTTGTTTCTGTACTTGATAAGATGCCTGCATCATATAATGCTTTTGCTATATCAAAGTCACAGCCTGATGCATCTGCTGCTTTTTGCAGTGCTTGAATTGCGAATGACCATCCTGCATCATTTCCTGCTAGTGGGTTAAGACCTGAATTACTTTTTGAATGTGCAAAAGCTAATAATGCAGCCTCTGCAATTTGCGCATCACTATAGCCATATGATCTTAATGAGTATGCATTTTCAATTATTGAAACCCCTGAATTAAATGAATGAGACTCTCTATATGTTCCAGCATCTGCTTGCGTACTTTGAGTTTCAATAAGTAATTTCCCATCTTTTACAGATAGAGATAATTGTTGCCCTCCAGACATACCTGTATCATGCATGATAGCGGATAGCATTACAGTATCTAAATCAATTCCTTTTACACCAGAATCTTTCATTGCTTTTACAGCATTAATACTTTCTGTTAAAACATCAAATACATGGGTAATACCGTGTGTTCTGTAGGTTTCAAATACACTTTCTCCGGTATCTAAATTTAATCCTCCCATTGCATCTAGATAGTAATCTTCCATTGCTTTCATGATTTCTATATTTTTTGATAACGTTTTTGCATCTATTCCGGCTTCATCACATGCGGTTAGTAAATTAATATACACTTCTTTCGCTGATGTTGCATTTGGAAGCCAACTTGCAAGTTTACTTCCTACTAATTTATTAAATAATTGCTGAACACTTTTATCAGATAAATTAAATGAATTGACTAATCCTATAACATCTTTTGCAGATAATTCTCCATTTTTGTACCTCTCGGTTATTCCTTCAGATATATCAACGCCATGTTTTTCACATGCAGCAAATGCTTTATGCAATGCACTTATCTTTGCTGGATCTCCTGGATTGCTTAGATAACCATTTAATGCTCCGTATTTGCCGTTAAGCATAGAGTCTGCTGCACCTTTTATAAATTCCGCCTTCTGAGTATCACTTAATAATTCTAGTGATATATTTTCATTTAAAGTCCCGTCGGCATTGAAAATATTTGCTTGGGAAACGAATCCCTCAACTACTCCACCTTGTAGTGTAATTGTTCCGTCTGGATGAGCGATGTATTCTCCGGCTGATGTAAATCCTCCAGGAGTCCAATCTCCTACATACGCTCCTTCCAAATGACCTGAAGGCATTTTTATATCATCTATATTTACCGTTTGAACTATTGCCACTGGACTTTCACCTATTGCTACTCCACCTAGTTTTTCTCTTAGCTTAGCGGTATTTATGCATTTACCACTATCATCAAATAATGTTCTATCACTTAATAATGAATCATAGAATTCTTTTGACATCACAAATGCTCCTTCTGCCCTTCCAACACTTCCACCAAATGCTGCTGCATTATCCGCGCCAGCATCTGCACTTTGGAAGCACACTACTTGAACATTACCATTTTTATCTGGAGTTCCCCACTTTGCTTTATATGCTTGAACATAAGCAGCAGATAAATAATCCTCCTGCGGAACATTACTCATTATCATTCCTAAAACTGTCTCAGCATCCATTCCAGGTTTTAAGAATCCTTGACTTTCAAGCCATTCAAGTCGTTTTATAGTACCTGATGCAACAGCTTCTCTATCCTGTGATAACTGAGTTGTATAATACTCTTTATCATCTGCAGATAGTCCATCTATTTTAGACTGATTATCTTTAATGTACTTTTGTCTATCATTTTTTGATAGTTCCCAGAAACTTTTTCCTGTTTCTTCTTGGTACATAATTGAGGCAATGTATTCATTAACACCACTTGTCCACTGAAATGTATTGGCAACAACCATTTCAGTATAAAATGCTTTCTTTGCTTCATAACTTTTTAGTTCACTATATACTTGTTCATATGCAGATTTTTCTATTCCCCAATCATTTGTTAATGATGTGATTTTATTATTGTCCATTATCTCACTGACTTCCAACATCATAGATATATCTGCACCTGTTTTGAAAGATGTTTTTTTCTCCAAATGAGCAATATATTCTTCAGGTGTTTTCAAACCTAAGTTAGCCATATTTGTAGCAAACTGTGTTGCTTGTGCTGAATCTAGAGAATATGCATTCATAACTGTTGCAGCTGTTGAATTTATTCCTTCAGTATGCATTATAGTAGCGATTTCTTTAGTTACCCCTTCTGAAAACATTATTGTTGCAACATCATAATTAACATTTTCTTTATCCATTATTACTGCAAC
>CACWWC010000021.1 GCA_902764545.1 uncultured Erysipelotrichaceae bacterium
AGCCTATGGAGAAGAAAGAGAACTTTCTCAATGAAGTAGGAATTTTGGGCGGTGACGACCAAAGCGAATAATTTATTTGAAAATTATTCTTTTGTTCTTATTATATATATTGACTACGAACATATTTTTGATATAATAAAACTTGGAAAATTTAATAGGTTGGGTAGAGCCAAACTTCTTAGTGAAGGGAGGCGATAGTATGACTAAAAAGGATTTTTTAATAAGTTCTCTTATCATAACAAACCTTCTTTTAGTATTATTACTATTTGTAGTATTAATATAAAAGAAAACCACCTAACTAAGCATTAGTTTAGGTGGAACCAAAAAAATGGCGAAACTCAACATGCGACTATTAAGTGTTCCATTAATAATATATGAAAGTTCTCTTTCATATATACATTTTATCATAATTATTGTGATTTTGTCAAAATAGATGATTATAATGGAGTTCATATGAAGGATAATATTTATTTAAGCATTAAGAAAAATGATGAAGTTGAAATTAGAAATATAGAGTTTCCTGATCTTATAAAAAGAGATGAAAGTAGAAAAGCTTTTTCATTACTATTTGATATGTTCAATTATTTAGGATTAGATGTTGATATTAAAGATATATGTTATAGTGATAATGGCAAACCATATATTAAAGATTCTACTATTAAATTTAATTATTCTCATTCTAAAAATTATATAGCTTGTTCAGTTTCTTCTATTGAAATGGGAATTGATATAGAAGATGATTTTAAGATTAGTGATGAAGCTAGGTTAATGTATCTTCCTGGAATTAATGATGATATAAGAAGAACTTTTGTAACAAAAGAAGCATATTGCAAATTACTTGGAGATTTTAATGATGAGTTCTTTAAAAAAATTGATGTTAATAGAATTAAAAATAATAAATATGAAATAAATAATATGGATTATAATTTAGTTTTATTCTATGATGGAGAAAGTAAAAAAATTAATATAATACTATAGTAGTATTATATTTTTTTTTGTTATAATGTAGATATAATTTTTATGGAGGTGACTTAATGTTAGAATTAAAAAATATCAAGAAAAGCTATAGAGTTGGTGAAGTTAGACAGGAAGTATTAAAGGGAATAGATATTAAATTTAGAAATAATGAATTTACTTCTATTTTAGGATCTAGTGGATCTGGAAAAACAACTTTACTTAATATTATAGGTGGCCTTGATAAATATGATAGTGGAGAATTAATAATTGATGGTGTTTCCACTAAAAATTATAATGATAGAGATTGGGATTCTTATAGGAATTATCGTGTAGGATTTATATTTCAAAGTTATAACTTAATAATGCATCAAACTGTTTTATCTAATGTTGAAATTGCGCTTACTTTAACTGGTGTTTCTAAACAAGAGAGAAGAAATAAAGCAATTGATGCTTTGAAAAAAGTTGGATTAGGAGATCATATTAATAAAAAACCAAATCAATTATCTGGTGGACAAATGCAAAGAGTTGCAATTGCAAGAGCTCTTGTAAATGATCCTGAAATAATTTTGGCTGATGAACCAACTGGAGCACTTGATTCAAAAACTAGTGTTCAGATAATGGATTTATTAAAAGAAATTGCAAGTGATAAATTAGTTATTATGGTTACTCATAATCCTGAACTTGCAAAAGAGTATTCTACTAGAATAATTGAATTAAAGGATGGTAAAATAATTGATGATTCTAATCCATGTAAGGATAAAGAAAATAAAGTCAGTGAAAGAGTAATTAAGAAAACATCTATGTCACTTTTATCTGCATTATCGCTTTCTTTTAATAACTTATTAACTAAAAAAGGAAGAACTTTTTTAACTGCTTTTGCAGGTTCTGTTGGAATAATTGGTATTGCACTTGTACTTGCTCTTTCCAATGGAGTTAGAAATTATATTGATGATATGCAAAATGATTCATCAGGTAATCAAGCAATAAGTGTTAAGAATACAAGAACTGAGACAGTAAAATCTAGTGATGTAAAGATAAATACTGAAAAGAAAGAAAAACATGATAATCAAATACTTGCGAATGATGATATTTCTAGTAATCTTACATTAACTCAACAACAACTTATTAAAAAACAGGACTTAAAGGATTTAAAAACTTATATTGATAATAATAAAAAAGAATTAGAAAAATATTCATCTAATATAAAATATTCATATAATGTTGATATTCAATTATATGATGAAAATGATAATGGTGATTTAGTAAAAATTAATCCAAATGAAAATGCTGATGATGTTGATGCATCTGGACTTGCTGCAATGCTTTCAACATCAATTATTAAAAATGCTTTTGCAGAATTAAAAAATGAAAATCAATATGAGATTGTTAATGGACATATGCCAGAAAATAAAAATGAGGTAGTATTGGTTGTTAATAAAGAGGGAGAAATTAATCTTTCTACTATGTATTCTTTAAATTTTGAAAATAAAGAAGATATTTCTAAAATTATGAATGATAAAGATAGTATTAAATTAAGTGATGTTAAATATGATTATAATAAAATAGTTGGAAAGAAATATAAGTTAATTAATGCTTTTGATTATTATGAAAAACAAGGAAATGTTTGGATTGATAAATCAAGTGATCCTAATTATTTAAAATCTTTATATAATGATGCAGAAACTTTAGAGGTAGTTGGAATTATTAAGGTAAAGGATGATAGTTCTTTAAATGGTTTCTTAGGTTATAATCATGAATTACTTGAAGACTATATTAATAAAGCAAATGATAGTGATATAGTTAAGGAACAATTAGATAATAAAGATATTAATGTATTTACTGGATTACCATTTGATAATGTTAATAGTAAGTATGAAGATAATATGAAAGTATTAGGAGCTGCATCATTAGATGATCCTTATGAAATAAGTATTTACACAAAATCTCCTGAGTCAAAAGATGGAATTAAGAAGTTTTTAGATGATTATAATGATAAAGCAAGTGATGATCAAAAAATCGAATATGTTGATGATATTGAAATGTTAACAAGTACTCTTTCTAGTATTGTTAAAGTTATTTCTTATGTAATGATTGCATTTGTTTCGATTTCATTAGTAGTTGCTGCATTGATGATTGGAATAATTACTTATATATCTGTACTTGAGAGAACTAAAGAAATAGGTATTTTAAGAGCTATAGGTGCAAGTAAAAAAGATGTTAAAAGAGTATTTAGAGCTGAAACTATTATTGAAGGTTTACTTGCAGGAACTTTAGGTATTGTAATAAGTTTTATTTTAAGTATGGGAATAAATGGTGTTGTTAGTTTACTTGCTAAGATTGATAATATTATGAGTTTATCAATTGTTCACGCAATTTCATTAATAGTATTAAGTGTTGGTTTAACTGTAATTGCTGGACTTGCACCAGCTGGAATGGCTGCTAAGAAAGATCCAGTTGAATCATTAAGAACAGAATAATTTAATATTAAACATCCTATTGGATGTTTTTTCTTTTAGTATCAATTGATAATGTTTGTAATTAATTGTATAATTATATTAGGATAGTGTTTCTATTTTAGAAAGGTAATAGTAGTATGAATAATAGTTCAAAAAGAAGACAACATAAAATATTATTCTTATTAGTGGTTATCATGGTTACTACTATTATTTTAATTGTTGAAACATATGCTTGGTTTGTTGGTACATCTACTGTTTCAACTGATGAATTTAGTGTATCAGTGACTTCAGGAGATGGGCTTGAGTTATCTCTAGATGGTACATCTTGGCAAAGTGAGAATATCTCCATCACTAAATCTACAGTAAGGAATGCTTTTAATGGTAATAAAAATGTTTGGGCTGATTATCTTTCTCCCGTATCCACTAATGGTATGCTTGATACATCTGTTAGTAGATTAAAACTATATGAAAAAACAAGTTTATCTGCTACTTCAGGAGGTTTTAGGCTTATTTCTGGTAGAGTTGATAATTATACTGGAGATGAAGCTGATGGGTATGTTGCCTTTGATTTATATATAAGAAATGGAAATGGAAATAGTTATGATTCAACATATGATTCTGCTTCGGAGGAAGATATCTATTTGGCAAGTGATTCTTATGCTTCTGTTCCTGTAAGTGGGTCAACAAATTATGGTGCAGCTAATTCTTTACGAGTAGGTTTTTTTGAAATAGGTAGAATAAAATCTAATGGGTATGGTAGTTCTGATGTTTCTACGTTGAGAACAATTTCATGTAGTGGAGGTTCAGGTGTTACTGGGCTTTGTTCTACGACATCAAATTTAAATGATAGACGAGGATATACCTGGAATATCTGGGAACCAAATGCATCTAGTCATACTACTCAATTGGTTAGTTATTTTAATGGGATATGTAAAAAAAGAAATAGTAGTGGTAGTTATACAGGTAATAGTTGTAATAGTCTATCCGTTGGTGCAAGTAGAACAACTTATGCAGTTAATGATGCTATCTCATCTAGTGATAATGTTGATATTTATGATGGTGCTGAATTAAATACTTATACATCAGCCAAGTTGACTGCTATGAGTACGTATAAAACAAGTGATGCTACTTCAAATGGAAGCAATAAAGCCTCATTAATTCGATTAGGCGGAAATAGTATAACTAAAGTTAGAATATATATATGGTTAGAGGGACAGGACATTGATAACTATGATTTAATTACACATAATCCAACTATTAATATAAAATTTGGTTTGACAAAGGATAGATTTGGAATAGATACAACAAATACAAGTGGGTAGTACAAGACCTTCAACGTTTGCAGATGATTCTTGGGAGACTATTCAAACTAATGTAAGAAGTGGAAACACAAGTCAATATAATGTCGGTGATACAAGAAATGTTCGTATAGGAAATAATGAATATACTTTAAGACTTGCGAATAAAACTACTATTTCTGATTGCAGTAATTCATCGTTTTCCCAAACGGCGTGTGGCTTTGTTGTTGAATTTGTTGATATAGTTGGAAAAAAAATATGAATAGTTCTGAATATCTAAGCAACCAAGTTTATACATATATTAATTCTGATTTATATAATAGTCTTCCGTCTGATTTGAAAAGTGTGATTTCAACATCTAGGGTTATAACCTCTTCAAGTTCAACATCAAATGATAAAATGTATCTTTTATCATATGGTGAAGTATTTAATACTGTGCCAGAATCATCAACAAGACAATTGGATTACTATAGTAGTAATAATGTGAATAATTATGGTAACTCTTATTTTGCTATTAAACGTGAAAATAATGTTGCTCAGACTTGGTGGGTTAGAAATAATGGGTATAGTAATAATGCTTATTGTATAACTAGTTCGGGTTCTAATGAAATGATTTATGCTGGAAGCCGTTCTGGAGTGTCTCCTGCATTTAGAATAGAATAATCAAAAGTATTAGGATGGATTAAAGAAAGATTGTAATGTATATGGCTATATATAACTATTGTTAATAGATTATATCTTCATTCTTTTATTGATTATTAAAGTATGATATATTATATTTGATGATTTAGGTGGTTTTATGAATTTAAAAAAAATAAAAAAAGATGCTAAGAAGAATGTTAAAAATAATTATTTTAAAAGTTTGCTGGTAGTATTTTTTGTTTCATTATTACTTTCTGGTGGTATCAAGTTATCAACCAAAAATATTTTAGATTTGGATGTTAGTAATTCAGACAATGTTAAGATTATAAATAAGTATGATAAAAAAACTCATGCCGAAGTACTGGATGAATTACTTGAAAAAACACATCAAGATAAAAAGTTTGATAAGATGATGTCTAAGAAATATAACAAAGGAATTATTTCTTCTATTGTAAATGATGTTTCAAGAACAAGATCAATTACTTTTGGTATTATTAACGGTGTAAATAATTTATTAGGTGGTAGTATATCAATTGCTACTATAATTATTATTTCTAACATTTTATTATTTTTGATTAAAACATTTTTACTTTTTGTAGTTGCAATTGGGCAAAATCGATTTTTTTTGGAGAATAGAAGATATTTAAAAACTAATATTGATAGAGTATTCTTTCCTTATAAAAGAAAGAATACATTACATCTTTCTTTAATATTAATTTTAAAGGATATTTACTTATTTTTATGGGGATTTACTATAATTGGTGGAATAATTAAATACTTTGAATATTCAATGATTCCATATGTTTTAGCTGAAAACCCTGAAATAAGTCGAAAAGAAGCATTTCGATTAAGTAAGGAGTTAATGAAGGGTAACAAGTTTAATCTATTTAAATTAAAACTATCAATTCTATTATGGAATATACTTGGAATCATGACCTTTGGTATTTTAAATGTTTTCTTTATTGATATATATGAGCAGTGTTTGTATACAGAATTTTATGTAAGTATACGTGAATCTAAGTTAGAGAACTTAGTGGATGGAGATTTATTAAATGATGATAAATTGTATATTGATAATGCAGTTCAGGATGAATATCCTGAGGCAAAAAAATATAAGAAATCTATTTTAAATCTGGATTATAATAAAAATTATAGTATTAATTCATATATATTATTTTTCTTTACTTTTAGTTTTATTGGGTGGTTTTATGAAGTATTGATTCATATTATAAGAGATGGTGAATTTGTAAATAGGGGTACTATGTATGGTCCATGGCTTCCCATTTATGGTTTTGGTGGGGTTGCAATTTTGTTTTTTTTAAAGAGATTCAGAAATAATTATTTTCATTTGTTCTTAGCCTCTGTTGTTTTATGTGCAATTTTAGAATATAGTGGTGCGTGGTATCTAGAAACATTTAAACATCTAAAATATTGGGATTATAGTAATTATTTCTTTAATGTTCAAGGAAGGATTTGCTTAGAAGGATTAATAGTTTTTGGTTTGGGAGGTTGTGGATTCACATACTTTGCTGGACCTTTATTGGAGAATTTCATTTGTAAGTTTAACATTAAAGTAAGAAATATTATTGCGTTTATATTATTATTTTCTTTCTCTATTGATTTTATTTTTTCTTCTTTTATAAGGCCAAATACTGGCAAGGGAATTAGCAGCTCTGTCAAGACCCATTGAGTGTATTGGGATACTTCATAAAAAGTATGTATAAGTAATGGAGGAATAGTATGTTTTTGGTGTTTGAAATAATTATAAGTATAATAATTTCTTCTATTCCATTAGTAGGTTATTATTTAAAAAAGAAGAAGGATAAAAGTGAGTTGCTTTTTTCTTTATTGAGCTTTTTGATATTGTTTATTGGATGTTTAATTAGAATTATTTTAATAGAAAGGTATCCTGTTGGTTTAAATCAGGATGAGGCTTCAATTGGTTATGAGGCATATTCATTATCTAAGTATGGTATTGATAGAAATGGAATGTTTTTTCCTATTCATTTTATTGCATGGGGAAGTGGGCAAAATGTCCTTTATGCTTATATATTGATTCCTTTTATAAAATTATTTGGTATTAATAATTTTATTTTGAGGTTGCCTATGGCAGTTGTTGGATGTCTAACATTATTGGTATCATATTTTTTATTTAGTAATGCATTTACTAAAAAGAATGGTTTAATATTTTTATTTGTTTTTTCGATAACTCCATGGCACATAATGAAAAGCAGATGGGCTCTTGAGTCAAACATTTTTCCTGATTTGATTTTTTACTCAATTTCATTAATATATTTCAGTTTGAAGAGTAATAAAAAAAGATACTTTATTATATCAAGCATTATACTAGGAATTTCTACTTATGCTTATGGAACAAGTTATTTATTTGTACCTATATTTAGTGTTATTACTTATTTATATTTGGTATTATTAAAAAAGATTTCTATTAAAGATTCTTTGATATATATATCTATAACTACAATTGTATCTATACCGATGATTATATTTGTTATTATTAACTATTTTAATTTGAATACTATTAGATTCTTAATAACAATACCAAAATTGTATAGTAATAGATTCACTTCTTTGACTTCAATTAATGGTAATGTGTTTACTAATGGTTTAAATAATTTTAAAATGTTTATGTCTATATTGACTTATCAAAGTGATGGATTTGTTTTGAATTATATACCTATGTTTGGCCTTTTTTATAAATGTTCATTACCTATAATGGTAATTGGTTTTATTTATTCTTTAGTTAATAGAAGAAAAAATATTTTATTAGGTTTAAATAACTTATTGTTTATTTCTAGTTTAATGGTTGTCTTATTTACTGAACCTAACATTAACAGAATTAACATTATATGGATTAGTTTTATTATTTATTTAGGATTAGGATTTGTTTCTATTTATAATTTAAGAAAGTTTGCTTCATATTTACTTATGTCAATTTATTTTGTTTTGTTTATATTTTTTATATATAATTATTTTAATGATTATCAAAGTGATATTGAAAAATATATGTTTAATGGTTTAGAAGATGCAATTATATTTACGAATAAAATGAATTATGATAAGTTATATATTACTAATCAAGTTAATCAGCCATATATTTATTACTTATACTATAATAGAATTAGTGCTGATTACTATATGAAAGAGGTTGTTATTAAAGATAAATATGTAGCTTTTCAGGATGTTAAAAGTATAGATAATGTTTATTTTTTTGTACCTAATAAATTAAAGAGTGGAAATGTTTATATTCTTGATAAAAACATGGTTAGAAAATATGATGTTGATAATTTTAAAGTAATTACTTTTAATAATTATAGTGTTATTTATTAAGTAATTATAAATAAAAAGATATTATGGGAGAAAAAAATGAATGATGAATTAATGAAATATGCAAGAGGATTTATAAGTGAGGTTGGACCTAATTTATATGAAATAAATTGTGATAATGGATTAATGTTAGAGTATGTTGGTAATTCATTAAAAAAGCAAATAGTAAAAGCTAAACAAAAGTTTATAGAGTCTGGTAAAAGACTTGGTGAAGAGGATTTGTTTCTAGTTAGGACAATGGAGAAGTTGCCTGATGATTTGGTATATAGATCTTTTGCACATAGAGGATTATATACAACGATGAGAAATCCGTTTGAGAGATTGTTAGAGGATAGAGGAATGTCTTCTGATGAAATAAAAAGTTGTGAAATAGTATGCCCAATTTATAGAGATACTGTTCATTTTGCAGTAAATGGTATAGTTAGCAATGTTTGGTATAGTGATGACTTTACTAATAGGGGTATTGCAGTTATTGAGCCTCTAGAGGATCATTTAAATGAAAAATTAGTAAATTTAAATCCTGTTGATACTATGATAGATGTTGGTAAAAGTGATGAACCAATTAGTCAAAATGCTGTATTTATTATAGAAAAAAATCTATATAATAAACTTTCTAGTGATATGGTAAGAAAGCTGAATGGAAGAAAAATTGTTTTATTTGATTCATCAAAGTACAAAGATTTAAATAATGATAGTTCCTATATATTACCACTTGAAATAGTAACTGATTTGGTTATATGTAATATGGGGTATTTACCACAACATTCTAGAGGACAAACGTCATTAAATGTTGAAACTTATACTATTGATGGTGATTATTATTCAGATAAAAACTATTTAGAAGCTTTTACTAATCTTATAGATAAAATTAGTTATGAAAAATTAGGCGTTGGATATTATAATATACCTGAAGAATTAAAAGAAAAAAGAGAGTATGATAAGGACCGATTCGGGATATATCATTGGGATACTAAATATTATGAGGAAGAGCAAAGTATTAATTATAATAATAGATTGATTTATATAGAAAAATATTTAAATATGTTGAGAGAAAAGCTTGGATTACCTGATAATATGTTTAATTATATTTATAAAAGATATTGTAGATATGTTGATTTAAATTATTCAAAAGCTGCATATGGAAGTTTGGGTCATCATCATATATCATTAATAAATTTTGAGGATGCACAGCACTTTATTGATAGAGTTTCTTTAGAAAAGTTTATAGAGCTTACAAAAGAATTTAATATTAGTGAACAAAACAAGTTGGAGCAAGAGGAGAGGAACTATAAAATATCAGTGATGATGGATGATTTCAATAATATAGATTGCGATACAAATAAAGTACATGTTTAATTGAATAAGAATAAGGTGATTTTAATGATTAAACCTAATATGTTAAAAAAAGGTGATAAGATTGCTATTGTGAGCCTTTCATGGGGAGGACTTGGTGATAAAGAATACATACATAAATTCTTTATTGCAAAAGAGAGATTGGAGAAAGATTTTGGTTTAGAAGTTATTACTATGCCAAATGCATTAAAGGGAAGTCAATATATTTATGAGCACCCAGAATTGCGTGCTAAAGATTTAATGGATGCTTTTAAAGATAAAACAATTGCAGGTATTTTTTGTGCAATTGGTGGTGATGATGCAATTAGGCTATTGCCATATATTGATTATGATATTATAAAAAATAATCCTAAAATATTCATGGGTTATTCTGATACAACTGTTAATCATTTTATGATGAATAAAGCTGGAGTTGTTTCTTATTATGGTCCATCAGTTATGTGTGAATTTGGCGAGTATGTGAAGATGTTAGATTATACTAAATCAGCTGTTGCGAATATTCTATTTAAGGATAGTTCAAATTTTGAAATTAAGTCGAGTCCGATATGGTCTGATGATTTTATAGAGTGGAATGAGGAAAATATTAATAGACAGCTAAGTGTTAAATCTGAAGAACATGGTTATGAAGTATTACAGGGTGATGGGATTATAAAGGGATGCCTATTAGGAGGATGTCTCGACGTTTTCCCTATGGTTATTGGTACGGAAATTTGGCCAACGATAGATGACTGGAGAGGAAAGATACTTTTGATTGAAACAAGTGAAGATCAGCCGGCTCCGGAATATATTATGTGGTATTTGAGAAATTTAGGAGCACAAGGTATATTCTCTGTTATCAAAGGAATTGTTGTTGGTAAACCTAATCGTGAAAAATATTATGAGGAATATAAGAATGTTATTTTAAAAGTATTGAGAGAATATGATATGAGTACTTTGCCTGTTTTATATAATGTTAATATAGGGCATTCTGATCCGGTTGGAATATTGCCTTTGGGTACAGATGTAGAAATTGATTTTAACAGTAAGAAACTGGTTCTTGCCGAGTCAGCAACAAGGAGTTTATAAAATAGATTTATGAAAAGAAATAGACTGAAATATAGTCAGTTCAAAGATTTTATTGTTAGCCTAAAAAAATGTAATAAGTGCACGGAGATGAAATGTAGGGGAAAATCATTAATTAATTTTTATGGGGACTATGAATTTAGCACAAATATTCCATCTATTTGGACTGATTGGTTTAATAGATTGGATTCTGAAATAATGATAATTGGTCAGGATTGGGGTCCATATAATGATATGAGAAGAGTACATGACTTATTGAATGAGGATAAAAGTAATTGGAAAGAGGTAATTGAATTAGAAAAAAGTAGTACAAAAAAGATGTTAGGGTATTATATTGAAAAGTCTTTAGGAGACAAATATTTACTGAACGATATCTTTATAACAAATGCCATAATGTGTGCTAGAAGAGGAAATAATTATAGAGGAAATAATATTAGTCTATGCAGGTCTAGCATTAATTGTTGTGAAAACTTATTAAGACAAATTGAAATTGTTAAGCCTAAGATTATATTAACACTTGGATATTACCCACTAAAATCTTTATCAATTGTTTTTGGATTTAATATATGTTCAACCTTAATGGAAACTATTAATAAATATCCTGAAATAGTAATAAATGATTATATTATTATTCCTTTATATCATCCTGTTGCTCAGATAAAAAAATCAATTCAGTTAGAGCAGTACAATAGAATTACAAAATATATTAATTAATATTTATTTATATTGTTACCTAATAGTTATAATATACTATAACAATAGTTTGTGGATTAAAGATATATTTGATATTAATATATGAAATAGGGTGGAGGAGTAATAATGACATTAGATGATTTAAAAGAAGATTATGATAAATTGCAACTTAAATATGGTGCTAAAGAACTTGATTCAATCTATAATGGTGGATGCAGTGATAATCCAAATATTTGTTTTGTATTTATGAATCCTACAGGAAGAAATATTGCATCAGCTAAATCATGGAAAGGATTAAAGTCACCATGGATTGGTACTAAAAATATATGGGATTTATTTTATGAATTAAAGTTATTAGATGATGATATTTACCATAAAATTAAAACTATAAAAGGACAGGAATGGACAGAAGAGTTTGCAACTTGTGTATATGATAATGTAAAAAAACATAATTATTTTATTACTAATTTAGGAAAGTGTACGCAAGTTGATGCTAGATTATTACCTGATAGTGTTTACAAAGAATATTTACATTTATTGGAGAAAGAAATTGAGATTATAAATCCAAAAGTTATAGTATTATTCGGAAATCAAGTGTCTTCAATTGTGTTAAATGAAAAGATTTCAGTTTCACAGTGTAGAAAAAAAGAATTTATTAAAACTATCAATGGTAAAAAGTATAAGTGTTATTCTGTATTCTATCCAGTTGGTAATGGAAGGTTTAACATAGGAAAGTCTATTGAAGATATTAATTATATTCTTGGGATGATATAATGAATAATTTGTGTCACTAAACTTGTATATTTAGTTTATAAGTGGGTGACTATAGAAAGGATTTATTTATGATAAAAGGATATTGTGTGTTTAATGATTTTGATAGGGATGCATGTAGAATAATAAGAGCAGCTGGCGTACAGTTAGATATCTCGCGATCTAATCGAAGACCCAATAAAGAAGAATTAAATGATTTATTTGTTAAATATGATATTTTAATTATTGGTGTAAAAGAAAAATTTACAAAGGATATGTTAGATTTAGTCAATAATAAAAAAATAATCGCGACATTGTCTATTGGATTAGATCATATTGATGAGGCATTTTTTAAAAGTGACTTAGTAAAAGTTATTAATTGCCCAAATTCAAATGTTATATCAGTAGCGGAACATATTTTTAGTTTAATACTTGGCTTAAGAAAGAGGATTATAGAGGCGAATGATATTTCGATTAGGGGTGGAGATAAGACAAATCTGTCAAGATATGGTAGTGATATAAATAATTGTACAATCGGAGTTATTGGTGCCGGAAAGATATCTAGAGAGGTTATAAAAATTGCTAGAGCTTTTAATATGAAGATATATTGTAACACACTTCATCCTGAAAAACATAAAGATTTAATTGAACAAAATGTGGAGTTTATGAACTTAAATAATTTATTGTCAAGTTCTGACATTATAACTGTTAATATTCCATTAAATGAAGACAATAAAAATTTAATTTCAAAAGAAAAGATAAGTCTAATGAAAAAAACAGCTACTTTTATAAATACATCTAGAGCTGAATTAGTTGATATAGTGGAATTAATTAAATATGCAGATGAAAATGAAACGTTTAATGTTGGTTTAGATATTGATGTGGATGGATATGAATCAGTATTAGGAAAAAGAAGAGACAATGTAATAGTGACTCCTCATATAGCCGGAACAACTTATGAGGCGATAAATAGAATGGATTGCGAATTGGCTAATAATATAAAAGAGTACTTGCTTAAAAGTATGAATTAAGTAATACTTACTTTCGTATTATAATGTGAGAGGTATTTTTATGAAAAAGATGGTTATTACGTATAAAAATGCAGATCTTGATTGTGTTGCAAGTGCATATGCATATTCAAAATTTTTAAATAAAAGAGGATACAAGGCTAATTACTATATTAGTGGAGAAGTTCAGTCTGAAGTAACATTGTTTGTTCTCTATTTGGTATTTAATTACATAATTATGATGAAGATTTATTAAATAGTGAAATAATAGTTGTTGATACAAATACGTTATCGTCAGTTGATTTTGTATCTCCAAAGCAAATAGTTGAAGTTATAGATCATCATTCAAAGTCTGGGGACTTATTTGAGAATGCGAAAGTGACAATTGAACAAATTGGCGCTGTATGTACAATTATTGCAGAGTATTTTAAAAAATATGATATAGAAATTTCTAGAAAATCAGCCATTTTATTATATTATGGAATCGTTTCAAATACTGTTAATTGTGCATCCAGCGTTACTACAAAAAGAGATAAAGAAATGGCAAATTGGTTATCTGAAAAGTGTTCTGAAGTTTATAAATCACTAGTGAGTAAAATTTTTTTAGAAAAAAGAAAAGTTGATTTGAAGAATTTACGAGCTATTATGGAGGTAGATGAAAAATTTTCATTAGGAGATGATGAAGTAATAATTGGCCAACTGGAAATAGTCAATGCTCATGAATTTCTTGTAATGAACAAAAACATATTGATGATATTTTAGATGATGTAGGAGGCCAATATAATATTTCTTTGATATTTATAAACATAATTGATATTTTAAATGGATATCATATAATATATTCTCCTTATATGGAAACACAATTATATCTACAAGAAAGATATGGTATAACTTTTAAAAATAATATTTATAGGAAGAATGAAATTGTTTTAAGAAAAGAAATTAAAATGTTTTTACGTAACTATATTAAAGATGATTTACAAACTTTTGATAAACTTTAGTTCTATAAGTAAAATACTAAATGAAAAAGATATGGTAAGGGAGGCTATAATATGAATGAACTTTTTGATGTACTTAATGAAAAAGGCGAGTTTACTAATAGAGTGGAAAGTAGAGAGGCGTGTCATAAGAAAGGATTATGGCATAAAGCGGTTGTTGTTTTTATAATTAGCAATGATAATAAGAAAGTATTACTGCAACAAAGAAGTGCAAAGAAAAAATTGTGGCCTAATTTGTGGGATATAACAGCTGGTGGTCATGTACTAACTTGTGAATTTGGATATCAAACAGTAATAAGGGAGACGAGGGAAGAGATAGGAATAGACATTGATAAAAATGATTTGGAATTTATAGGTGGTACTATATCAGAAAATATTTCTGGTGAAATAATTAATAGACACTTTAATGAATTTTATATTGTTCATAAAGATGTTGATATAAAAGATGTAATATTAGATGAAGAAGAAGTTCAGAATATAAAATGGTTTTATAAAGAAGACGTTATGAATAGAATAAAAAATAATTATGAAGATTTAGCTGATAAGAGTGGATGCTGGGAATATTTATTAAAATATTTTGAAATAACAAAATAAAGATTTTCTTAAAATTAATGTAGAAAACTATAGCAAGAGAGGTAAAAGAATGAAAGAAATATTTTTGAGTTTTAGACCAGAGTATTTTGCTCCATTATTGTATGGAATAAAAAAATATGAGTATAGAAAAAGATTTTGTGATGAGGAAACAAAAGCTTACTTATATTTAAGCGGAAAATCTAGACAAGTTGTTGGTATAATGGAATTAGGTAGACCAATTCGTTTAGATATTACAAGAGATGCTTATTTAGATTATCCTGATACTCTTAAAAGAGTCGATGAATATATTGCGAGTAAAGATATAAATGCCGTTCCAATTAAATCTTTAGCACTATTCAAGAAGCCAATTAGTCTTATAGACATTAGAAAAGAAATACCGGATTTTATGCCACCTCAAATGTATTTCTTATTAGATAATCATCCTAAGTTAAAAAAAGTTTTGGATAGTCAGCCAGTTAATGATAAGCTTTTTTTCCATAAACATGATTGTATTTATTATGATAATTTGGCTAAGTCAGTTGTTGATTTAAAGAAAACAGAAGATTTTGTAAATTTACATGAAAAGCATGTTAATAATAATGATTTTTCTAACATTATTTTTTAAAAATCAAGTGGTGTTTTATTAGGAGGTTTGTGAGGTATGAAATATATAATACAAAATAGTAATTCAACGTATGACAGAGATATAGATACTATTATTAATGGTAGGAAAAACGAAATATTTTCATTTTTTAATAGTGAAGAAATAAATTTACCTTTTAATGTTTATATTTACGATAGTATAGAAGACTTAGTTAGTGGAATAAGAGAAAGAGGATTTAAAAATGATCCTGATTATATGTGTGCATGTCATAAAGATGAAGATAATTCTTTAAATTTTTTTGAGCCGAAAGATAATCCAAATGATAATGAATGGTCTAAAAATGAATATAGTAATGTAGTATTTCATGAATTGGTACATGGTATTCAATATACATTATTTGGTACTACCCCTGAATGGTTGAATGAGGGTATTGCAAAATATTTAGATGGAACATACTCTAAAGGAATTAAATGGTTATTAGAAAACTATATTAATAATAATCCAATACCTAATCAATTTGAAATAGAAAATGAATTTGGTATGCATGAATATGACAGTTATGATTATGCATATTTAATGGTTAGTTTTTTAATTGAGACTATGGGAAAAGATAATTTCTTATTATTGTTAAAGAATAAAGAACAAATTGAGTCTATAAAAACAAATTTATTAATAAAATCTATAGATTATTATAATATGAAATATAAATTAAATAATTTCAAAGAAGATTGAATAAATGATTCAATTAGTATATTGCTTAGTTTGAGCACGTGTCTATAAGTCAGAAAGTGATGGAAAGTTTGATATTAATGGCTGGAAAAATACGAAGAAAGAAAACTCCTGTGTAGAGAAGTATGCTTTATATAATGTGGATATAACTTAAAGAGACTAGTTTTACTTTTATTTTAATGTTAGATTAATCTTAGATTGTGATATAATTAAATTAATATAGAAGGGAAAAAAATGAAAAAATTCAAATCTTTATATGTAATTATTTTAATTACATTAATAACAATTCCAACTTTAGTATTTGCAGAGCCACCAGCTAAACCACCTGGTGATTCAGGAGATGGTCCCATAGAAAATAGTAGTTCATCAAATGTAACACATTCTGGCGCAACAACATTTTCTTCTAATGTAAAGGAAAGTAATAAAACATATTCTAGTTCTACAGCAGAGCAAAATGCTTTATTAGTGACAGGTGGAACAAGTACAATTAATAATTGTACAGTAACTAAAACAGGAAGTCCAAGTGCTCATAGTGATAATTATGATTTCTATGGAACTAATGCAGCTATATTTGCAGATAATGGAGCGACTTTAAATATTAAAGGTGGAACTATTACTACTGATGCTTCATATGGAAATGCTATATTTGCGTATGGAACGGGTGTTATTAAAATTAGTGACGCTGTGATTAATACATCATCAAATAACTCAGGTGGAGTTATGGTAACTGGAGGAGGAAGTCTAACAGCGAATAGTTGTACTGTTAAAACACAAGGTAACTCTGCAGCAGCTATTAGATCTGACAGAGGTGGTGGCTCATTAACAGTAAATAAGGGGACTTATGAAACAAATGGAACCGGTTCACCAGTTATCTATTCAACAGCTGATATTATAGTTAATGGAGCTAAGTTAACTGCTAATGTTTCTGAAGGAGTTGTAGTTGAGGGTAATAACTCTGTTGCTTTAAACAATGTAACAATAGAAGCAACAAATACGAAGTTAAATGGTAATTCAGAGACTTATAAAGGGATATTTATCTATCAATCAATGTCAGGTGATGCAGATGTTGGTACTTCATCATTTACTGCAAAAAATTCTAAAATTGTAAATAATAAAGGTGATTTGATATTTGTTACAAATACTAATACAGTCATTACATTAGAAGGAAATACAATGACTAACAATGATTCAAATGGAGCTTTTTTAAAAGCAACAACTGCTAAATGGGGAACATCTGGATCTAATGGGGGTAATGTAACACTAAATATGACTGATCAAAAGGCATCTGGAGATATTATTATTGACAATATTTCAACACTCGCATTAGCCATGAAAAAATCAAGCGTTTTAGTAGGTGCAATTGATAAAGAAAATCAAGCCAAAAGTGTTACTTTATCAATTTCATCTGATTCAGTATTATCATTAACTGCGGATACCTATTTAGATTCTTTAACAAATGATGATAGTACAAATTCAAATATTTACTCTAATGGAAAATATAAACTATATGTAGATGGAAAAGAAGTAAGTATAAATTCAGGTATTTATGATTCATCAAATATAACTTCAAATGTTACAACAGTTAATGGTAATAAAAAAAATCAAAATAATAATATTATTTATTATGTAATTGGTGCTGTAGCATTATTAGTAGTAATAGTCATTATCTTATTTATAATTTTCAAAAAGAAAAAGAATAAAATATAAATAAACTAGGAATTTTTCCTAGTTCTATTTATATCATTTTTAAGGATTCTATTTAATAATTATGGTATACTTTTATAAAAAAGAAGGAAATTTGATGACAAGTTAAGATAGTGTAAATCTATTTATAATACTAATATAATTTTTTTGGAATAATTTGATTATGAGGTGATTATATATGCCATTTGGAGATATGGATTATTTATCATTAGTTGATGGTATAGGACCTAGTTTTGCTTCTGAGGGTTGGGCTGATGGTTATGCCGAGCTTCCGGATAATTCTGTGGTAATTATTAAGCAATTATATGGTAAAGTACCAAATGATAAGTTAATAGAATATGTTGTTGAATATTTAAATGGGTATGAAATAGGTGCTGATATGAGTGAATATATTGAAGATGTTTATGATGAAGATGGCAACATAAGAGATGGGTGGGCAGATGCAACACCAATACTTGATCATGAGAGTGATGCCATATTATTAGTAAAAAAACATATAAAAACATTAAGGGCGGAAATAAAAAGGTAAATAATGAATGATAATAAAACAACTATAAGCTGAAAAGAGGTGATTTTATGAAAATATTTATAATATCTAGTGCATCTTTCTATGAAAAGATAGAGCCAATTAAATTAAAACTCGAAGAAATGGGACATACAATATTTTTACCAAATACATATGATAATCCTGATTTAGAAAAAGAAACTTGGAAAAAAGGTTTTGAAGCTCATGCTAAATTAGAACAAGAATTATTTAAAAGAAGTGAAGAAAAAATAAAACATGTTGATGCTGTATTATGTGTAAATTATGAAAAACATGGTATTGAAAACTATATAGGTGGAGCAACATTTATAGAAATATATGAGGCTTTTAAAAATAATAAAAAAATATTTTTATTTCACGATATTCCTAAAGGAATGCTTTATGATGAAATAGCAGGCTTTAATCCAATAGTCATAAATGAAGATTTAAGTATTATTGGTATAAACTAATGTTCTAAGTGAATGAAAATAAAACCTTAATCAATTAATGAGTCTGATTTATCTAGCTTTATAAAATGCCAATAACTTAAAACACCCAATATGTTTTTTTAATATTTTTATAACGATTTATAATAATTAGAATAAATCGTAAAATAGTAAACTTCCGATTAGCAAGTCAATGAAAAATGACTAGGTTTTATGGTATAATAATATTAAATGTTAAGTTTGGTTGACAAATTTCTAATAAAACTTGGTGGAGTGCAACCAATATAATCTGTATAATTAATCGTGAAAGAGGTGAAATTATGAGTTTAGGTCAAAGATTAATTGAACTAAGAAAATCAAAACAATTATCCCAAGAAGAAGTAGCTGAAAAATTGAATGTTACAAGACAAACTATTTCAAAATGGGAAACAGATCAAAGTTCTCCAGAATTTGATAAAATAATTCCATTGTGTGAGCTTTTTGAAATATCAACTGAAGAATTAATAACAGGAAGAAAGGAAAAGACAGAAGAACAAAAAGAAATTATACTTGATACTAAAGAAAATAAGAAAAAAAGAACTATTGGATTAATTAGTAGTATATTCTTATATTTTTTAGGGGTAGTTTGGATTATGATTAGTATTCCAGTATTAAATATGAATCCAGTTGTAGGTAGTGCAATATTTATTTTAATTTGTGGAATAGCAACTTGTGTATTGATTTATTCAAGAATAATGTTTAAAAAAGAGAAAACAGAAGCAGAAAAGAAAAAAGATAAACGCTACAAACAAATTGAAGATATAATAAGTTTAATTACAGTAATAATTTATTTAGCAATTAGTTTTATTACTATGGCTTGGCATATAACATGGTTTATTTGGTTAATATATGCTTTAGTGATGGAAATAGTAAAGTTAATCCTTTTTTTGAGAGGTGATAACAATGAATAATAAAACTCTTAAAATTATTCTTATTATCTTTTTAAGTTTATTAGTAATTGGATTATCTGTATTCTTTGTGAATATTTTAACAAATAAAGACTTTAGATTTGGACACTTTAGTTTTGGACATAAAGTAAGTAATGAATTAGTATTTAATCAAGAATATGAAACTATTTTTGATACTATTAAGATTGATTCTAAATCAAGCGATATTGAAATAAAAGAAGGAAATGAATCAAAAGTAAAAGTTGTTATTTATGGAGATAAGGATGAAACGAATGTAGAGGTTGTAAATAATAAATTAAACATAAAGTCAAATGAAAAAAAATGTATAGGTTTTTGCTTTAATATGACAATTGCTAAAATAGAGGTTTATCTTCCAAATGGTTATTCTGGGAATATAAATATTGAAAATAACTATGGAGATGTAAATATTGGAAATTTTGATAACTTAATTTTAGATGCTACTTTAGATGCTGGTGATATAAAAGTTGATTCTTTAAAATCAGGTAAGATAAAAAATTCCTATGGAGATATTAAAATATTAGGATATTCAAAAGAATTAGAAATAGATCAAGACTGTGGAGATGTTGAAGTTTCTGAAGTAGATAGAATTAAACTTGAAAATAACTATGGTGATATTAATATTGGAAAAGTAAATGAATATTTGCAAATAAAAGAAGATTGTGGAGATGTAAAAATAGATTCATTAAACTTAAAAGAAAATTCAAGTATTCATAATAGTTATGGTGATATTAAAATAGGTTCAACCAATGAAATATATATAAATGCAAAAACAAGTTTAGGAGATACAAAAATTAATAATAACTATCAAAAATCAGATGTTACTTTGACTATTGATAATAGTTGTGGAGATATTAGAATTAATAATTAATAATTAATTTTTAATATGTAATTTTGATGGTTTTAATGATCGGACTATTAAGATATTACGATTTGCCATATGTCAAGGTAACCTTTATTAATAATAGTAATATTACTATTTGCAACACTATATAAATGATATAAAAAAGACGGAATTATACTAAATTTTGTCTTTTTTATGGTATAATTTTATTGATTTATTAAAAAGGAGTTGATCCAAATGAACGAAAATAAAACTAATATAAACTGGTTGATAACAATTTAGTCAAGACCACTCCCAAATCCTTATAAAATAAAGAAAAAGTAAAAAATAGATCTTGCATGTTTTATATAAAAATATGTTAAAATAGATAAAATTTAGTAAAAATATAGTGTTTTTAAGCAAAATTGCTTAGGAATTGATAAGGTGAGAACGGATAGTCAAGACCAGACAAAGAACATATAATAAAATTTTTGTATGATATAAATGTTAGTTAGAGGTGTTTAAAGATGATTAAAATAAAAGATATATATAAATCATATGGTGAAAAAGAAAATAAAGTTGAAGTATTAAAAGGAATTAATTTAAATATTGAAGATGGTGATTTTGTAGTAATATTAGGTCCTTCTGGATCTGGAAAATCTACTTTATTAAATATTGTTTCAGGACTAGAAAAACCAGATAAAGGAACTGTTTCGTATGATGAAAAAGAAATAACAAAGTTAAACGATAAGGAATTAACTGAATTTAGAAAAAATAATATTGGTTTTATATTTCAACAATACTATTTGTTGCAAAATTTAAATGTTGAAAAGAATGTTAGAATGGGTGCTGATTTAGTATCAAACAATGATTATAAAAATATTATTAAAGCAGTAGGTTTAGAAAAGAAATTAGATAAGTATCCATTTGAATTATCTGGTGGAGAGCAACAAAGAGTTTCTATAGCTAGAGCTTTAGCAAAGAAATCCAAAGTTTTATTTTTAGATGAACCAACTGGTGCCTTAGATGAAAAAACTGGTAGATCTATTTTAGATTATATTTCTAAGTTGCAAAACAAAGAAAAATTTACAATAGTTATGATTACTCACAATGAAAATATTGCTGAAATGGCTAAAACAATTATTAAAATTAATTCCGGAAAAATAGTTGAAACAATTAATAATAAAGAACAGAAAACAGCATATGAGATAGGATGGTAATCGTATGATTAGTTTTAAAGATGTAATAAAAACAATTGGTATAATAGCAATGACTTTGTGTGCAGTATTAATATCAACTTTATTTTTAAATTATATGATAGATTTAAGAGATATTAGTAATTTAATTACAACATCTGAAATGCAAACTTTTTATGATGCTCAATTAATGACAAGTAAAGTAGTAGTAGGTGTAACAGGAGGATGTTTATTACTTACAACAATAGTTACTTTGTTTTTCTATATTAAAATATATATAGATAATCATAAAAGTGAACTTGGAATTTTGAAGGCATTAGGTTATTCAAATTTTTTAATATCAAAAAGATTCAGTATATTTGGCTTATCAGTTTTTATTGGTACTTCCTTAGGATACATTATGGCATTATTAATGATGAACTATTATTATGAAGTTCAATTAGAAGATGGCTTTTTACCAGTGTTTAAACCAACATATAATATTGAATTATTTATATATTTAGTTATAATTCCAACAATTATATTTGGAGTTTTATCTATGATATATGCAAATCGTAAATTAAAAACACCTGCACTTGATTTAATCAAAGGTAGTGAAAAAATTAAAATAAAGAAAATTAAAAGTGATGAAGATAAATCATTTTTAAAACAATTAAAAATATCTACATTTAAACAAAAAAAATCATTAATATTTTTTATAGGATTTTCAGTTTTTTGTTTTGCTAATTTAATTCAAATGGGGTTTAGTATGAATGATTTGGCTTCTCCATTAATGAAGTGGATGATGTATATAATAGGAATAGTATTGTCTGCAGTTACTATGTTATTAGCAATGAATACTTTAATTAAAAATCAAAAAAAGAATATTGGCATGATGCGAGTGTTTGGATATCAAATGAAAGAATGCAGAAAATATATATTAGATAGTTATAAAATTGTTTCTTATATAGGATTTGCGTTGGGTACGATTTATCAATATTTTTTATTAAAAATAATGGTGGAAATTGTATTTAAAGATATTGAAGTACCTGAATATTCTTTTAACTTTAAATTATTTTTAATCACACTAGGTATTTTTATTATTGTCTACGAATTATTAATTAGATATTATTCTAGAAAACTAAATAAGATTCCAATTAAAGAAATAATGTTAGATTCTATTTAAAGAATTGCCACATGGTTTAGCGTTTTCATTAAACAAATTGATTGCAAAGAACATCTAAATAACATAAACTTAGACAGATTAATACAAAATCTGCCTTTTTTATGCTATAATTTTAATGATTTTAAAAAGGAGTTGATCCAAATGAATGAAAATAAAACTAATATAAATTGGTAAGTTCCGCCTTATGTTAAACCATCAACAAACCATTTATTTATAAGACTTTTATTCGTTTTTCTTTTTACATTTTTAGGGTAAAAAATTACTAAATAAAAAGAAAGGAGAATTTTAGATGGAAGATAACGATTTAATAATATACAAAAATAGTGATGGAAATATAATTGTAGATGCAATATTTAAAGACGAAACTTTATGGCTTACACAAAAAGGAATGTCAAAGGTTTTTGATTGTAGTACAGATAATATTTCATTACATTTAAAAAATATTTTTAAGGATAATGAACTTGACGAAAATTCAGTTGTCGAGGATTCCTCGGTAACTGCTTCTGATGGTAAAAATTATAAAACTAAAATTTATAATTTAGATGCAATAATAGCTGTTGGTTATAGAGTTAATTCCAAAAAAGCTACAGAGTTCAGGATTTGGGCAACAAAAGTATTAAAAGAATATATGACTAAAGGTTTTGCTTTAAATGATGAGAGATTCATTAGAGGAAACAAATACGATAGCAAATATTTTGATGAATTATTAGAAAGAATTAAAACAATTCGAGTTAGCGAAAGAATGGCATATCAAAAAATAACGGATTTATTTATTGCTACATCAACTGATTATAATCCAAAATCAGAAGAAGCATATACTTTTTTTAAAATAGTACAAAACAAATTGCATTATGCTATTTCTGGACATACTGCTGCTGAACTTATTTACAGTAGAGCAGATTCAAATAAAGAACATATGGGATTAACAAATTGGAAAAATTCTCCTGATGGTTTAATATATAAATATGATGTAAGTATTGCTAAAAATTATTTAAATAAAGAAGAGTTAGAAAAATTGAATGATTTAACAAATATATTTTTAGTATTTGCAGAAGATGAAGCAAAGGAAAGACATATAATGACTATGCAAGATTGGATAAATGCAACAGATGATTTATTAAAATTTAGAAGAAAGAAAATACTAGACAATTCAGGAAGTATTTCTCATAAGCGAGCAGTAGAAAAAGCAGAAAGCGAATATGAAAAATATAGAGTAATACAAGATCAAGAATATGTTTCATCTATGGATAAATTTTATAATAAGTATTTGAAAGAAAATAATAAGAAGGAAAATTAAAAACTTGTACTTAAAAAAGGAGTAATTATGAACAAGAAATTAATTAAAGAATTTTTAATAATAACATTTACAATAATGCTAGTATTTTGGGGTGGATGTGCTTTTATTAGTCAATTTTATAATTTTACAGTTAATAATCTTTATTTAAGAATTATGCATATTATTGGTGGTTTTTCACCAACCATTGCTTCTTATATATCACTTAAAAGAAATAATAAAGTTAAAAATTTTAAAGAGTGGTTAAAGATAATATTTGATTTAAAACATAATATTTGGACATATCTTTTAGTCATTTTATTTGTATTTATTTATTATATTATTGGTTGCACAATAAATGGATTTGAAATTGGCGCACCAATATTTATGATTATAATCATTTTACCAATGATGTTAGTTGGTGGAGGAAACGAAGAAGTTGGTTGGCGAATGATTTTACAACCAGAATTAGAAAAAAAATATGGTTTTAATTTGGCAACGATTTTTACTGCTATTATTTGGTGGATATGGCATTTACCATTATTTTTTATAAAAGGTACTGCCAATGGTAACATGAATTATTTTCTTTTTGGAATTATGTGTTTAACATTATGTTATGCCTTAGCAACAATAAAAAAAGTATCAAAAGGTGTTTTTCCTTGTATATTAACACATTGTTTAATAAATGGGTTGTCTGCAATTTTTGTATTTAATTACAGTTTTATTAGTTGCTGTATAAGTTTGGTTATAACAATAATAGTATCAATTATAGTTTTAAATATGAATAGTAAAACACGATATAATAATTAATATATCTAATAAAAGGAAGTGAGAAAAATGTCAGATAAAGATGAAAAATTAACTAAAGTCGGAATTAACTGC
>CACWWC010000022.1 GCA_902764545.1 uncultured Erysipelotrichaceae bacterium
TCATTTTTATACTTCTTCACTTCTTTTTTATCATCACATAATCTTTGAAGTACTTTTGTTAAATCTTTAACATCTGATTTTTTAAATGTTACACCCTTATCTTCTAAAACTGTTGCGCATTCTGCTATATCTGATGTCAAACAGCAATTTCCATAACTCATTGCTTCAAGTAAGCTTAAAGGCATTCCTTCAAGATCACTTGGTAAACAATATATATAGGCATTACTATATAATTCATCTAGTTCTTTTCCTTGAACAAATCCTGTAAATATTATATTTTTATTATCTTTTGCTCTTACTTTTAACTGTGAGTAATACTCATCAGTATCACTAGCTCCACCAGCTATAACTAATTTTTTATCTGTTTTAATATTATTAAAAGCTTCAATTAAGTAATGTATTCCTTTTTCAGGGACCATTCTTCCTAAAAATAATATGTATGAATCTTTCTTCAAACCATATTTTTCATTTATAACATCAGCTTTAAATATCTCCGGTTTATTAACTCCATTTGGAATAAACATAGTTGTACGATTATATTCTTTTTTAAAATAGTCTTGAACATTCTTACTAAGTACAATTATTTCATCAGCATACTTAGCTGCAATCTTTTCTCCATGTTTAATATATTTAGTTGCAAATCCGCCCCATTTTGCTCTTTGCCAATCTAGTCCATGAATTGTTGCTACTATTTTTTTCCTTGAAAAAAATTTGATTATCCAAATCCACGCACAAGGCCCTTCTGCATGAAAATGCACAACTTCTGCCTTAGAAAAAAGTATTTTAAGTGTTGCAAAGAAAGATGAAGTTATAGCAGCAAGCCCCTTTTTATCTATAGTTAAAACTTTTTTTAATTTAACGCCTTTATATTCAGCCAGACTTTTAACTTCCTGATTTTTATCAAGAACATGTTTCCCTCCACGATTATAACACGTAACTTCATTTCCTTTTTCTACCATTCTTGTTGATAATTCTTCAACAACAATCTCAACACCACCCTCTCTAGATGGAATTCTTTTATGTCCTAACATTGCTATTTTCATTCAAAGCCACCCCTTAACTATACAAAAAGCAAATACTTTTAAAAGTATTTACTTGTGTATATAAGTAATTTTAATTTATGCTATAATTTGTAATACTACTAAAAATAAATACCCTAATTATTCAAAATACTTCCCACTTCATAAAAGCATTCCTATTATAACACATAAATTAAATAAAATAAAGAAAAAATTAATATATAATCAAAAAAAGTTACAAAAAAACTGTTTTTTTTGCAACTTCTCCACATTTATCATTGATTATTGTTATTATCAATTTTATTATTTTTGAAACTATCAATTATTTTCTTGTCAATCACTCCTTCACTTATTGACTGAAAAGTATTACTTATTTTTGGAATCTTTAATCCTTCAGTTTTCAATAAAAAAAGAATTATTATAATCCTTTTTTAAAGTATAATTCTTTCTTACATATGAAATGATGAATTATTGTTATTTTCACTATCATCTTCATAGTCTTTATATAAATCTCCCTTTATATAAAAACCTATCTCTGTAGTTCCATTTCTTTTAATTTCTTTCATACATTCCTGAAAATTGTGAATTTTAGTTCCATTACTTGTAATAAAATAATCATCAAATCCCAATGATCTTAACCCTTTCATGAAATCATCAAACTTAACTATTCCGTCAACAGTACGTTTTTCTTCAAACTCATCGATTACCTCTTCATCTATCAAATAATTATAAACAGCAGGATGAATACTCATAAAAACATAATCTGGTAATATCTGTTGTTCAAATTCAGTATTAAAAATATTCATCCAATCAGTTTCTGGGGCAATTTCCGAATTATCTTCTACATCAACCAATGCATCATAAAAAGCTTTTCTACAAATAAATCCAATTCCCAATGCACCAAACCCTACGTTGTCAAAACCAACTCCATTTTCTGTTAAAAATCTAACCGCGTCCTCAGATAACGTCTCACAATTTCTCACCATTACACTAGTACTATCCATTTGTTTTATCGCAGTAGCTGTCATCTCATCACTAGCTTTATTACCTAAACCTAATGCTGCTGTTTTTACAATTACATACTTTGCATTTTTTTCTAATTCTTCTTTTAACCTTCTTAATTCATAATACTATAAAAGATCATTTTATTTCTTTATTATATCCTTAAACTGATAAAAAATAACTCCAAGACAAGATATTATTCCAACATAAGCAACCGGACTATCCCAATTTGATATTTTAATTGTGATAACAATTAAACAAATTAAAACAAGCATTGATAATAAAAGAATAATTATCTCTAACTTTTTATTTTTCATAATCTCCCTCAGTTCACAAGCTAAATTTAACATATTTTTAAAAAAAATACAATAAAAAATAGAATATATCATATATTCTACCTTGCACCCTTTTTAAATAAAACAACACTAAATGTTTTTAAAAATATTTTTAAATCTAAGATAATTCCTGCATGATTTGAATAATATTGTTCAAGTGTTAATCTACCATCAAATGTTGTGTTACTTCTACCATTAACTTGCCAATATCCTGTAATACCTGGCTTAGTTTTAACAATATCATCAAAGTATTCTCCCATATCTTCCTTTTCTCTAGGTAAATATGGTCTATTACCTATCATAGACATATTACCAATAAATACATTTATCAATTGAGGAAGTTCATCGATAGACGTTTTTCTAATAAACTTACCAACCTTTGTAATTCTTGGATCATTTTTAAGTTTTTTATTCTTCTTATATTCTTCAGCAACAATAGCATCTAACTCCATTGTTCTAAACAATACTTCATCAGCATCAACTACCATACTTCTAAATTTAAAAAATTTAAAAGTTTTTCCATTTTTTCCAATTCTTTCCTGTACAAAAAATATTCTATGAAAATCTCCTGTTACCATATATGCTATTTTTACTATTATCGCAATTGGTAATAAAAACAATAATCCAATAAAAGAAACAATAATATCAAATAATCTTTTGCTAGCTAAATAAAACTTTCTTTTTAAGCCCAATCCAAAACCTATTTTTTCATTGCTTAAAACTACTACACCATTTTCCATAAAAACACCCCTAATATAAATCTACGTCTAATCATCGGACAGTGTCTATTTTAACATATTAATGGTAAATCTTCAAGCAAAAAAAAGTATTTTCAATAAATACTTTTTATATATCTATAAATTAGAATTATGCAATTTTCTGATAATCATTTACAAAAACATCACTATTTTTAACAGTCATTTTACTTAATTCATCTTCTCTATTTATGTTATTTCTAATAATATCTAAATCATATTTACTAACACAATCGACATGATTTTTATGGCAATAATCAATAACACTATCTATAAATCTTTTTGCATAATCTATATATTCTTTTAATATTTCATACTCAATATTTGCATCATTCTTTTTAAAACTTTCTAAAGCTCCATCTAATAGATTATTATCTTTAATAAACTCAAATGAATATAAATTCCTCATATTAACAAATATAAACTGATTTATCTGCCATAAGAATGCTGTTAAAGATGATGACACAATATGATTAGAATCATCTGTATTCATAATCCATCCATTACCTATCTTATTATCAGACTCATATTTATACCTATTAGTAATTCCATCACTTAATACTATTCTTTTATAAAAATTAACTTTTTCTTCTTCTGTATAATGTATAATATTTTGATCAATTACTTCTGTAGGAACAGATATTAAAAATTTATATAAATTTTTTTTCTTAAAATCCCTAAAAGCTAATTTAGTCTCACCTAACATACACTCATTACATAATAAATCCAAATAATCATGATTAAATAAATCATAAAAACAACTAGATTCATAATAAACGATATCCCCATTATCATATCTAACTTCTATACTATTTTTATCATTAACCAAAATAGTAATATCATCTCTAAATCTATTATTAATATCACTACCATTACTATAACTATTAAATATGTCGATATTATTAAATAAAGTATTTTTTAAAGCATTAATAACTTCCGGATTCAGTCTATTTAAAACATTAATTATATTTTTATCTAATACAATATTATTATTTGATATATTAAAATTATAATAAGTATTTAATAATTCTCTTAAACTTTTTCCAAAATCAGGAAATATTTCATAAGACTCCATCTTATATGATACATTATATATACCTAATGCTCTCTGATTAAATATATCTATCTTATCAGCATCAGTAGTAATAGATAAACTTTTTGATATAAATATTTTTATTAATTTATCTATATCTTTATTATTTTTTAATGATTCCCTAATAGCAGTCGCAACATCAAAGCTAAGCATACCATTTAAATATCCTATAATAATATCTTTTAAATATTCTTCATTATACTCTGAAAAATTATGATGTGTATCTTTTAAACTTCTTTCATTAATAACACTAATTATTTCTTTATATATATTATCAAGTGTATTAGATTTAGCACTATAAATAATATTATTAATCCTATCAATCATCTTATTATTTTCCAAATCAACACTCTCTATCTGATCAAAACCTGATGTAATATCACTATTTATTGTATTATTTGAGAATAACTTTTTTATAAAGTTCTCTATAAACTCCTTGTGTTTTTGAAAAAAATCTACAGAGTATCCCATTACTTTAGCATTATTATATGAATCTTGTATAAAATCAAACATTTGAGCTATAAAATCATTATTCAAATCTGAAAGATTTAAAATACTTCCATTATATTCAAATTCTTCTAATTTAAAATTAGGTAATTGATGATATCTAACTACTAAAGCAGCTACAGTCTCTTCAATAAACTTTTTTATTTCATTTAAACTACTATCATTTGATATTTTATGTAACTCAAAAGCAGCTGCTATTGAAAAGAAATATCCTGCAACTGCATGATCTACATCTAACTTTTCATAAATATCAACTTTCTCATTATTCCTCATTAAATTATCTTTTAAACTATTATATTTTATTCCTTGATAAAATCTCCCTATATCATGTAAAAGAGCAGATAATATAACTGTATTAGATAATAACTCATAATTACTAGAATCCTTGTTTTCTAATAATTTATTTAATTCATATTCTGCAATATAAGTAATCCTAGCACTATGTCCTAATTTAAGTCTCATATTATAATATCTAACAATTTTTATAATGATATCATTTATATTTTGACTCTCTTCAGAAGAATTTATAATACTAAGTAATTCATCTTCACTATAACCTAAAAATGCGCAACAATCATTAATAAAACTTTGATCCTTATTTTTTCCATTAAATTTACCTCTAACAAGTTTATAAACTTTATCACGAGACCCATCCCCACTATTATAAAAGGAAAGATTACTCATTTCTTTTAGTTTATCACAACAATCATCATAATATTTCTTTAAAATAAGCCATGCACTAGCTAAAGAACTATTGCTCTTAGAATGTTCATTTAGCCATTCAATCGCAACAGAATCACCATCTTTAATTACATTACTCATATTACTTTCCTTTCACTGTTTGACTAGAATCATCTAAATCATATCTCTTCATTTTATTCTTCTCAGTTTCTAAAAATTTATCTACATGAATTAAATAAGTTCGAAGCATACTAACAAACATAATATTTCTATGTAATGAATAGTCAAGATAACTATCACTATTTAAATAACTATTAGGTAATTTATAACCACTATTAGATGATGTTGTTAAATATTCTTCACTAGATGTAGTTTTCAAATATTTTCTCTTCGCATCTTTTATAATTTTATCTACTCTTAAATTAATATCAGTAGGACGTATATCAGCAGATATATCTTTAACAATATCAAATAAATCAACAACCCCCTGATCATTTAATAACTTAATAAACGAATCATATTTACTTTTAAATTCACTATATGAGTTAATATCTTTAAACCATGAATATAAAACAGAGTATTTTATATACATCATACGTGAGTTACCATCCGTCTTTAACATATATTTAGTCATTTCTAAATATATATTATTCTTAATAGTCGCTACTAAATAATTAAGTCTTTCTTCAACTCTTTTCATAATATCACTCAATACCCTTCTATAATCAATTATTATTCATAATTAATCTCTCGATACTTCTCATCAATAATTGAATATAAATAACATAAACACTTCTTACCAGTCTTATTAGTAATATATTCTCTATATCCATTAAGCTGTTTATCATATAAAGAATCACTTATATTTTTTAATTTATAATCAATTATTATATACTTATCATCATCCTCAATAAGTAAATCAATTATTCCATGATTAACTAAATTATCTATCTTATATAAAAACTCATACTCTTTATACATCTTCTTATCTAAGTAATTCTTCATTAAATCACTATTTATAAATGATAGTATTTTATTCTTTATATATTTATCATTGATACTATTAAGTAAACTTAAATCATTAAAATCAACCTCTTCTAATATCTCATGTACTTTAGTACCAAAATCCATTACTTCTTTCTCTTCCCTAGTAATTAGTTTTAATGATTCTTTAGAATAATGCATCTCAACTACTTCATTAGTATCAATATCTAATTCACATACTTTAATTTTATCACAATTATTAATATTTAAATTACTATTCATACTATTTTCTAAGTATTTTTTAGAACCAATAATCTCACTTTTTTTAACATAAGGAATTAATACTGAATAAATACTTTTCATAATACTTAAGAAAGAAGAGTATTTTTCTCTCTCATAAAAAGGGACAACATCAAGTACTTCTTTTTCTTCTAAAACTTCCGGCATAACAATAATCATTTTCTCTTTTGCCCTAGTAACCGCAACATATAAAAGTCTAATTCTCTCACTTATTTCTTCTATCCTAGATCTATTCTTTAATAATAATTTCAATATAGTATCTTTATAATAATTATCTACTTTAGGAAGTATTATTCCATATTGATTATCAAATATAATTTTTTCTTTTAACTCACTCATATTAAATTTAGATGAGAAACCTGCAAAATAACATATAGGATACTCTAACCCTTTAGATTTATGAATAGTCATAATCATACAACTATTATTACTCTCGCTATTAACATTAAATTTTAAATCATAATCTTCATCTATTATTTGATCTAAATAAGTAATAAAGTCTTCAATAGTTCCCCCAGTTTTTTCATAATCACTTATTAAATTATAAAAGTATTCAGCCCTAATTCTATTAGATTTAATATTATTAGTATTTAAAAGCTTTATATCATAATCAAACTTTTCAAGTATTAATCTAAAAAATCTAGATGGATTCATCGTATCTATATTTTCTATAAGATCTAAACATATTTTATATAGTTCTGAATCCGAATAATTATTATTAATAAAATAATTATAGATCTCACTATCACTTAATCTATATAAATAACTACGACATATACTAATAAAACTATATTTAAATGTATTATCAAAATTCTTATTTTTAATAGAAATAAGTAATTTAAGTAAACTTCTAAATATATATAGATCATTATCTTTCTTTAATGATTCTTCTTTTAATATTGTAAGAGGAATATGCAAATATTCAAATATTTTTTTATATAAATCAAAATCTCTACTTTTATCAAGTAAAATAACAAAATCACTATATTGGCAATCTCTTAATATTTTTGTCTTTTTATCAAATATTTGATATTTATTTTTTATTTTATCTAAAATATCATATCCAATAATAAATGCTTCTTCTTCGGATACACTTAACTTATCTAATTCATCTTTATTATACGTAATAACATCTAAATTATAATTCTGATTGGTATTTCCTTCTTCTATATAACTTGTATTTCCAAATACCATTCTATGACTTTTTTGATAATCTGCTCCACCTATTTTATCATCCATCACAAAGTCAAATAATAAATTGATGTTTTTTAAAACTTCATCTCTAGATCTAAAGTTTTTAAGTAAATCAATCTTTTCTCCCACATCTGTATCTCTATAAGTATCATATTTATTTTTAAATATATATGGATTAGCATTTCTAAATCTATAAATTGATTGCTTAATATCACCAACCATATAAACATTATTTGAAGATATTAATGAAATAAACTTCTCTTGTGTATCAGAAGTATCTTGATACTCATCAACCATTATTTCTTTAAAAGAATTTTTAAGTTCATCTCTTATATCAGGATTATCTTCAACAACTTTTATCGCAAGTCTTGCGATATCATTAAAATTAAATACATCATTTTCTCTTTTATAATTATCAACTCTTTTGTCTAAATCTTTAAGAATCGAAATAATTACTTCTACATTACTTTTAGTAGAGACTATATCATCAAATATTTCATCTTCTGATGAGTAAATAAGTAAATTATCTTTTATTTCTTTAAGCATACTAAAAATTTGATTTTTTATCTCTTTACCCTCTTCACTACTACCTCTAGGTACTCTCACTGTACCATAATCCATAGAATCCAAAAAATCAGAATAAGTAGTAGCATTTAAAAACTTAGCCAAACTATCCTCAACTTGAGATACAAATTCATAATCAAAATAATCATTTAAAGAAACAACTAAATCCCTAATAATACTTTGTTTATTTTTTATCAACTCAATATATTCTAAAACAAAAGAATTTATCTTATCATCATTAAATATACTAAAATAATCATTTATAAATTCTGTTTTATTATATTTTAATTCTATCTTTTTATAAATATTTAAAATATAGTCTTTTAATTCCTTGTCATCTTTCAAGCAAAAATCATCTATTAGTTTTGTAAAATTACTATTAAGTAATAAATATCTCTCATCAAATATTTCATCAAGTAACTTCTTTTTAACCAAATCAATAACAACTTCATCTGATACTTTAATATTATTAGTAATATTAAGTCTAGTATGATATTTCTTTAATATCGCTAATGAAAATGCATCAAATGTAGTTATATATGCTCCATCAATTATATTAAGTTCATCTTTAAGAGAAGGAGTACTTTTAATCGCTTCTCTTATCCTGTCTTTCATCTCTGCAGCTGCTGCATTAGTAAAAGTTAATACAAGCAACTCATTAACATGAACTCCTTCTAAAACCTTTCTTTTTGCTCTTTCAGTAAGTACAGCAGTTTTCCCTGAACCCGCTCCTGCTGAAACAATAATATTAGTACCCTCTAAATCAATTGCCAACTTCTGTTCCTTAGTCCAAGCCACTACTCCTCACCTCCTAAAAAAGATAAATCAAAAACCTTATCTAAATATTCAAAATCATCACTAGATACAAAACACAAATCTCTAAATTTACAAAACTTACAAGAAATATTTTTAGAATCATATATTTTTGGATTAATAGAAAAGTCACTATTAATAATATCATCAGTATTTTTTGAAATAATATCTTTTGTATATTTAACTAAATCAATATATAAATCATCAGAAATTAACTTTGTATAAGTACCAAACCCTTTTTCGGGATTATATTTCATACTCTTAATATAAGAGCTATCCTCATAAGTAGAATCAAATCGAGATATAATATCAACATTATCAGAAGAATACCCCTTAAGTAAATATCTACTTTTAAGGTCTTTATCTAAAGATTTAGACCACGTAGGATAATTAAACAAAATATTCTGATAATAAATACCTGTAAATATGGGACTTTCAAATACTTTAGAATAACTAATTAAATATAAATAAACTGGAAGTTGCATATGAAGACCATATCTCATTAAACTAATATTTGTATCAATACTACCAGTCTTATAATCAATAATAGAAAAGTATGTATCATCAATATTCTTATAATACATAATTTTATCAATATAACCAACAAACTCAACAGATACCTTTTTATCTATAGGAATTTTAATCTCTTTTTCATAAAGTTCTGAATCATATCCAGTAATTAATTGTTGCTTTCTCAAAACATCAATTAATTCTTCAAGATCTCTCCTAACTTTTACAAGTAATAATTTTTCTTTTAAACTAAGATCTCTTTTTTCTAAATATTTACTAAACTCTAAATCTAAATCAAAATTGCTTTTCTTATATAAAGTTAAAATATAGTGATACATACTTCCTATAAAAGAAGCAAAAGTATCGGTATAATCTCCTAACTTTAATACATAATTAATATAATATTTAAACCTACACTCATTATAACTATTTATAGATGTATAAGATAACTTTAAAGGATATGGAATATTTTCTAAATATAAATTATTATCAATTCCAGTATATTTATTACTATAAGTATTATATTTTATATTATAACTATTATATAGTTTTTCTAAATCATTATTAACTTCACCATATAAATAATATTTATCAAGCCCTTCGCCTAACTTCAGCATATTATATTTATTAGAATAGTTATAACTAGTTATATTATTTTTAATGACGTTAAGCCCAAGATCACTTATTAAATTAGAAGGATAATATTTCTGAAAAGGACTAGATAACTTATAACTAATAGTAAGATTTTTAATTCTACTAAGTAAATATTTCAAAACATCCTTACTTCTCTTATTTAAATAAACTGTATCATATAAATCAACTTCCTTCTTATCATTATCTGAAATATAAGAAATATCCTTATATGTCTGAGGCAAACTATCTAAATTAAATCCCAAAACAAATACATATTGATCATCCATAAATTCACATTCATTAAGTGACTTAATATTAATAGCATTATCAAGTTTAGAATTACTTAAATAAGTATTTTTAAATTTATTAATTAATATTTTTCGATAATTAGGATCATTATCATCTAATAAAGATAAATCACTAAGTATATTTATAATCTTTTTATTAATAATATTTTTGTAAGGATCATCTAAATCAAGAACACCAGTCTTTAAATAGTCTTGCACAACACTCATACCAAATATAGAATCTTTAAAATCAATATTAATAGGAATATTATAATAATTAAATAATTTACTTAAAATATAATTATATTCATCTGATACATTACATAAAAATATCTTATTAATATCAATACCACTATCTAATAATTCCCTAATTTTAATACAAACAAAATTAACTTCCTCTTCAATTGTATTAAATTCATATATATCACTATTAAAATCAACTATAGGAGTTGAAACAGTATAATTAAGAGCCTTTTCTAAATACAAATCTAAATCATAATAACCTTTAACCTCAATTACTTTATCTTTAATATATTCCCTAAATATATTATTAATAATAAGTAAGTTATTATCAATTAATTCCTTTTTTAATTCTTTCAAAAAAGCCAGTTTACTATTTTTATAATCTTTAGATAAATCTATAAAATACATATTAGATATATATACAGAGCAAACATCTAAATTATAATTATATTTGTTCATTAAATATAATAAAGCTCTATCATCATCAGACATAGTCATAAACTTTATATTATGAAATTCTCGTTCAAAATGAGGACTACTTAATATATTCATTTTATATTCATTAGGACATATAATAATCTTTTGCATTATAATCACCATATTAATTATAACATAGTCAAAAAAAATTAGTTTAAATATTAAACTAATTTTTTATCCTACTTTAAACAAAAAACATCTAATAATTTGTACTACTTGTATCTAAATAAATATAGCCACTATTATAAACTGTGATACATTTTGAAAACTAATTAAAAACACATATTTTCAAAATAATCTATAAGTAACTACTACTCTATAAGCTAGCTTATAGTTATTGTTCCAATATGAATTTTGTAGTGAGGAGCAAATGAATTGCTTGAAGTATAAATACTATATACTCCTTTTCCAGCACTAAATGTTTTTGAACCAGAATTATAACTTCCTTGTCCCCATGATTCTGAATCTGACTTTAGAACATCATTTATAAAGTCATTACCATCCTTCTTAACAACAAGATTAATTGTATAACCTGTTCCAAGCCATGTCTCAGGTCCATTCTTAAATGCCCACTTAAATGTTATCTTACCATCAACATAAGATACATCATACATTCTTGCAATTACATTAGCCGAAGTACTATCAGGACAAACACCATCTATTTTAGCTTTCCAATAAGTACAGCTATTTCCTACATTATAGACGTTTTGCCACTTATTCGTTGTTGCATCAACAGTAAAAATTGGAGTACAAGCTGAACTACTAGCTGCAGAACATTTCTTAACTAAACTAGTATTCCCTGCATTATCTTCAACTGTGCTATAAGCATAGTACGTATTACCACATGAAGAAGAAAAATTAGTTTTATTATTGTAAGCTATAAAACCTGAATTATTACTAGGAGTTGTTCCAGTATTATTAACAGAATATTTAGCACTACCACTTTTTATACCACTCAAAGCATCACTATACTGATAATTTGTACTACTTGTATCTAGATATACATATCCATTGCTAATTGCAGTTTTACATTTTGAGATAACAGGCAATGTATTATCAATGTTTACATAAACTTCTAATGTCGCAGTATTTCCAGCTTTATCATGAACACTAAACTTTCCATACCTTGCGCCATTTCCAGAAAGTCCAACAATTTTATTATAACTTGTACCATTTATATCCATAGTACCGGCAGAATTAACCTTCTTTAATTCTGCATCTGTAGCATTAGTTTTTAAGCCTGAATTGTTGTAATCCCATTTATATGAAGCAAGATCAATATTATCAGTCATATTAATAAGATATACAACCCCATGAGGATAGTTAGTATAATTAAGCCAGTAATCAGAACCAACGCTATTTGAATAATCACTTCTATTAATTATTAAAATAGTACTTCCTGAAGTTGTCTTTTCAGAAACAGCAATTTTATTTCCTGGTGTATCATCTCCATCCAATCTATCTTTAACTGTAACTTTAATTACAGGTGAAGTTCTATCAATTTTAACATTTAACTTAACAATAGTAGTATTCCCAGCTTCGTCATATCCAGTAACCGTAATTAACCATATTCCATCATCAGTTATATTAATATTTGCAGTCTTATCGTTTGATTCAGTAGCACTGCCTTGATTAACCCAACTATCATTAACCTTCTTTTTCTTATTAACTACATATTTTAAATAATTTGGATCATCAAAAGATAATTTATAGTAGACTCCACTACTGTATTTGCTTTTATTCAACCAACCACTTGCATTATCTTTATAATTAGAATAATTAACCGTTATTTCTTTACCATTACTAGTATTAGTTTCATTCAGATTACCTTGTATTAAATTAGTAGTAGAAGTTGAACTGTTGTAAGCAGAAACAGTAACGGTAGGAGATATAATATCAACATAGGCATTAACATCACAGAAATTTTCTTTTCCGGAATTATCTTTTATCTTAATAACTGAATTTTTAACTTCCTTTTCATCTTTTTTAGGCCACGTTGCAGTAAATGTACCCTTTACACAGCCAGATCCATTATTATCACGACATTCAACAGAAACAGTTCTTTTAACTTTATCACTTTCATACATACTTTTATTAATCCAAGAAGTACTTCCACTAACAGTATCAGGACATAAAGGAGCATCTCTATCAGCAATAGTTAAGCTACTACTTTTAGAAACCCTTAAACCATATTGATTAATCGCACTAACAGTAATAGTAACTTCATTAACATTAGAAACATTAATATAATCAAGTAGGTTTAAATTACTTTTACTTATTGTTGTTTTTCCCTTAGCAGATAAAGAACCGCTATTAAATATATTAGATTTAGTACCATTTTTTTCAATTGAAATACTATATGAATAAGACATTATTTTAACATTACTTTCAGTACTATTACCTTTAATTTTAAAACCAAAAGAATGATTCTTAATATCAAATTGTTCTCCAAGTAAAATTGTTATATAAGGATCATATTCATCTGCATCAGACCCAACATCATCCCCACAAATCAAATAAGGTAAATATGAATAATTATTACTATCATATTTATAAACTCTGACATAAGACTTTTCATCACATAAATTACCATTTTTATCCTTTATTTCCTGATTTAAGTATTTCAACTCTCTCAAAGTAGATGCACTAACATTAACAACTTCACCTATAGACTTAGGTACCTTACTTTTATTAGCATGAATATATGATTTAGCAGCAATTATTAAATTATTCCTATTTTGATTATTAATTTCATCTTTAGACTTATCAATATATCTTGAATAAGCAACAATAGAAATAGTTGATAAAATACCAATAATTATAATCACCGCCAATAATTCAACAAGTGAAAAGCCTATTCTTAATCTTCTATTCATAATAATCACCATATCCTACTATATATTTTCACATAGAATCAAAAATAATTCAACATTAATAATTAAAAAAGAGTTACTATAACAAAGTTAACTCTTTCTTAATTATTGATAACATGTGCTACAATTGCATGAATAAGTAGGTGCATATGAAGCACAATAACCACCACATGTATCACAAGTCTGAACAAATGGTCCAGCAAATGCAACACAGCTTCCAGGACTATAAGATTGTGTAATAAATGCAATTCCTCCATTAGCTTGGTAACAAGTCCAATGACAGTCGCAAGAATATTCAGATATCCAATTATTGCATTCTCCACCACAAGTGCTGCAATTACAATCATAAGAACTAACGCTAACATAACAGCTTCCACTATTTCCTGCTGCATCGGTAACTCCATAGCTTCTAGAGTAAGTCAATCCACCATATGAATAACCTGAACATCCACTTAGCGAATCACTACAACTAACATATCCACTAACTCCATATATGCCCGTATTTGTTTTAGAAACACTACATGTCGGACTAGTACGGTCTAACTTCACATGATTAACAACGTCACTATTACAATTTCCAACCTTATCACATGAGTGATACTTAATTATAACATCACCCTGAATATCAATACTTCTATGATCTTGTTTGCTATTTGTTATATCAGAGCTTTGACCTATAGATGTTGCATAATAGCCATCCAAGCCAGAAAGCTCATCAGTAGACCCATTCGCAGCAGTATAGACATAACCACTATGCCAGGTACCAAATGTATAATAATTATTTTTTATCTCATTCCATCTACCATAATAATCACCAGAAGTAGGTTTAGTTCGTCCATGTACAGTAGGTGCCGTCGGTGGAGTTCTATCCAACATAACATGATTGACAACATCACTATTACAATTACCAGCTTTATCACACGAATGATATTTAATAATTACATCACCCTCAATGTCAATACTTCTATGATCTTGTTTGCTATTTGTTATATCAGAGCTTTGACCTATAGATGTTGCATAATAACCATCTAGTCCTGATATAGCGTCAGTTGATCCATTAGCAGCAGTATATACATAACCCTTATGCCAAGTACCAAATGTATAATGATTATTTTTTATCTCTTCCCATCTGCCATAATAATCACCTGATGTAGGTTTAGTTCGTCCATGTACGGTAGGTGCCGTTGGCGCTGCTCTATCTATATTAGCATAAACATTTACGACACTAACATTTCCAGCTTTATCTTCAACAGTTATTTTTCCATACCTCATACCCTGTCCAGATAAACTAACATACAAACTATCAGAGTTTACGCCAGTCAAATCAACATCATCATGTCCTCTAATTTCTTTAACATCAGCTGGAGAAGAACCAATAGGTAATGATAAATTATTATACTCCCATTTTAAACTCTTTAATTCCAAATCATCATTTACATTAATTTGATACACAACTCCATGTGGATAATTTGCATTATTCAGCCACGAATCACTTCCATTTGCATTAGCATAATCACCCACATTTATTGTTTTTGTTTGCCCATCAGTTGATGTAGTGGATGCAATTACAGAACCTTGCTTATTATCATCAGCATCGCGCTTATATGCCTTAACATTAATAATAGGTGGTACAATATCAACTTTCACCGATACCTCACATTCGGTTCTATGCTCATTAGCGCTATCACCAGTATCTCCCTTTTTATAGAAGTTATCCATAATAAATATTGAGCCCATATCAACACTCTTTTTATCTTTTTTTGGCCATGTAGATTTATACTCACTCTTTTGACAACCAGATCCATTGTCTTCACATTTAACAGTGATTGTTCTTCTCTTACCTTCATCATAGTCCTTTTTCGTTAACCAATTATCTCCTGCCTGGCCAATTATTTCTCCACATCTTGGTCCTTCATTATCATTAATATTGAGTACACTTTCCTTATTTGTCTTTAACCCATATTCATTAACCGCAGTAATAGAGATTTTAATTTTATTTTGCTCAGTGATATTAATATATGGAGTTAAATTCACGGTCTTAGAAGATAAAACCTTCTTATTTTTTACACTTATTGCACCACTACTAAAAATATTTCTATATTCGCCTGTACCACTATCTGCATAGATATTATAATTATATGAAATAATTTTAGTAGATACCTCATCTTCACTTGATGCATTATTACCCCAAATTTCAAATTTTACATAAGCATTATTAAATTCATTATTTTCAGAAAAATTAATATCTTGAATAACTGGAGAAATGGTCTCTTCACTACTGCCTCCATCAGAACAAATATGTGGTAAATATGAATAGCTATTTGAATCATACTTATAAACAGTTACATAAGCATCATTACATACATCACCATTTTCAGACAACACATCACCAAAAAAATAATTATTACTCTGCAATGTACTTAACTTTATAGTAACGCTATCTCCAACAGCCTTAGGAGCTTGTTTTTTATTAGCTTGAATATATGATTTAGCCGCAACAACTAAATTATTCCTATTTTGAATATAAGCTTCGTCACGAGACTTTGATATATACCTGTTATACGCAACAATTGACACAGTCGATAAAATACCAATAATTACGATAACTGCTAATAATTCAACTAGTGAGAAACCGCTATTAATTTTTTTTAACATATCACCACATCCATAATATCTATCTTACATTTATTATTACATACAAATAAAAATAAATCAAACAAAAAGCAGATATTAATCTGCTTCCTTTACAACTTCAACTTTACCCTTATAGCTTCCGCATTTAGGACAAACTCTATGAGGTTTAATCATTTCCCCACAATTAGGACATTTAGCCATTCCTGGAACATCCATAGCATTATGACTTCTTCTTAATCTTTTTCTTGTCTTTGATACTTTACGGAAAGGTACAGCAAACATTTGAATATCTAAATTCATCATACTATCTCACTCCTTATCATAATCTTTTAATAAATCACTAAATGGATTGCTTGCATTTCTTAGCTCATCCTCGCTAATTAATTTCCATCCATCCCCATGAAACTTACTGAGATCTTCAACCTTAGTAAACTGTAAGGGGACCTCTAGTACAGTATTTTCCCATAAAAATTGAAAAATATCAAGTGAATTTTCACTTTTTTTTGAAGTTTCACTAATAATATCATCATAATCTATTTGAAAAGGATAACTCACAGGCTCTAAAGAAATAGAATCAGGTATAATCATATTACCATTAATACTACATTTTGCCACATCACAAGAAACATCATCTAATGTAACAACACCATCAACAATAATTTTATCAAGTTTGATAATATTAGAATTTTTATAGTAATCATATGGAATATCATATGATCCACTTATATCAATTTCGGATACTGTATTACTATGTAGTAAACTCAAATCAATTTCCATAACATCACCTATCTAATTGCTATAGTATCATTTTCAAAAACCTGTATTTTACCATGATATTTCATATCACTACCAATAGGTAAATTACTATCTTTTTTTACCCAAGCTCTTATAGTAATATCTTCTTTTCCTAAAGCATCAATTATTTCATCAAGTAATAATCCATCTTCTAATTCACTAAAGTCATATATTTTAATATCATTTTTACTTTTAACAGATATTCTGATATCATCCTTAGAAATAACATTATCACCCTCTTCTAAATTTGAAACAACATCATCAATAACCTTAATCTTATAATTAACAGGTACAACTAAATTATTTTTTATACTTAGACTATAAGCATTTGAAGAAAGACCAACAGAATCGGTCATTGGAGTGACCTTATTAATTGTTATATTATTACCAGAATCATGAAAAACAACTTCTAATGACTTCGAATTAAAGTCAACATCTCTCGTTGTTTGAAATTTATTATAAATAAAATATGTACAAATTGCAGCAAAGGCTAATATTATACCAACATAAAACATATTTTTTATTACTTCTTTTCTCAAATAATTATTCATAATTAAACACCTCTAAAAATATAATATACTTCAAAATATATATTTTCAATAAATATAAAAAATATATTTTAACTTAACAGTCAACTAATATCTTATCAAATACTTCATATACAGTATCTAAATCTCTACAACTAATTATAAATCTTGCAGTATGGCAAAAATTAAGTCCCTTAATACCTGATACTTGTTGAAGTTCTTCACCTTCAAGTCCTCCCCACTCTTCAGGAAAACTCATCCTAGCTGTCCTATCTTCTAAACTTTTTGGTATGATTTTAACAGCATAACCACCTCTGTTAGACGGATAAGCAACATAAAGTAAATTATTATATTTCTCATCACCAAGAATAGTCTCTTCATATGGTAAATACTTGTCTAATACTACATATTTATCATTTTCATCTATACTCTCTAACTCTTCTCTTAGTTTTTTATCAGCAATAACTTTACCATTTATATATAATATTTCTTCTTCAAATATAGCTTTCGCAACACTACATGCCTTTTCAAATTGACTACTCTCATCTTCAAAAGAATCATAACTAGGGTTAAATATTTTAATTATTCCAGGTAATGTTTTCACTTTATATGAAGCATCAATCTTTGGGAAAATGCCATTATCATCTGCATCTATATATTCAACCATATCTTTATCAATACCCAACCAAACTTCATCAACATAATCAATTCCATATTTTTTTAAGAAATCTTTTCCAAAGTCTCTCCAAAGAAGCCCGAAAGAACAATATGTTATATCATTTTCACGTTTTGCAGCGTCCAACTGGTGATGATCATATTTTCCTCTTCCAACATCATAAACAATAAAATCATCACTTACTTTATCCATATCAACATTATTAGTTCTAAATACCAAAACATTCCCTAAATATAACTCCAAAAAAGCACTAGCAAACACCTCATCAGCATGCATAGTACCACTATGAGTGATGCAATTGGCATCCTCTAATCTATTAACAACCTTTAGCATAATTACCTCTCATCTCTACCTGCAATCAATATTAATCTTATAATTTCTAAAAGTGAAGTAGCAACCGCCGCAACATAAGTTAAAGCAGCGGCTATTAACATCCCACGGCTTTTTGATAGTTCATCTTTATTTAATATTCCTAAATCTTCAAGCTGTGCCAAACCTCTTCTAGATGCGTTAAATTCTACTGGTAAAGTAATAATCTGAAAAAATAAAATAATAAGTTCAAAGAAAATACCAATTCTAATAAAATTTAAAGCACCTGCAAATAGACCAATAACAATTGCTATATAACCAGCTGAAGATGCAATATTAACAAATGGAATAATAGAACTTCTAAATCTAAGGAAAAAGTACCCATCCTTATCTTGAATAGCATGACCACATTCATGAGCCGCAACAGAAACAGATGCAATGGAACTATTATTATAAATATCACTTGATAATCTAACAACTTTTCCCCTAGGGTCATAGTGATCACTTAACATTCCACTAACCTCAACAACCGAAACACTACCTAAACCATTCTTATCAAGAATCTTTCTCGCAACATCCCTACCACTATATCCTTTTTTTGTAAGAATTTTACGATTATGTGAATACTTACTATTTATATAAAATTGAGAACCTAAAGTTATAATAAAAGTAATAATAATTAAAAACCAATCAAAACCATAACTATAATACAATTAAACCATCTCCTATAAATAAGTATTTAAATTATAACACAAAAGTGCAAAAAATTAAATTATAGATTTATCTATTACCTGATTGTCAATCATTCTCTGATACTGTTCAGGAAACCTTTCAGCAAATCCTCTCTTGAAAAAAGTAACAGAATTTGTATCATTATTATATACAATACGTTCATCCTTTGATGAATATGTATCTCTTATAATCTCCCAACGTTCAGGGACTTTATCTCGTGCAATATAGTCATATAAATATATAGATACATACCCATCATAGAAAGCATAAAAAATATCTATATACTTACCAGGTATACTTAAAAACTCAGAATCAGTATATTCAGTACTTAAAACAGGCCCATTATCAAATAAATAAAACATCTTTTTATTATTATCCCACTCACCATAAGAGAAAATATCATCTTTATAATTACTTTTTATTATAACATTCTTAGCTTCTTCTTCTGATAACTCATCAAAAATACCTAGATTAATTCTCTTACGGCAATAACAAACTCCCGTTTTTTCTAGATATTTAGAATTTTCTAATAAAGTATCTACACCATCAACCTCAAAACACCCAGTATTCTCCATTCCTCTATAATTTAGATAATTAAAATTAGTTTTACTTTTTCTAGGATAACCAGAAGAATACATTAAATCATACATAATATCAGGATCATCTTTTATATCCTTATGATACATGGACTTATACAGTCTACATAATAATTCTTTTATTTCATCATGTATTGAAGAATTATTATCAGAAGTAACTTTTGCTGAAGCACATAAAGCACTCAACAAAGCTTCACTATCATCGGAATCTAAATTGTTTCTTATAATATCACAAAAATCCTTAGAATCTCCCCCAAATATCAATTTCCAGATAGGTTCAGGACCAACTATATCTATTAAAAGCTCTAAATTAGAAACTGCCTTAGAATAAGATACAACCTCAAAATCATAATACTCAGAAGCTACCAATTCAGCAGAAGCCTCCACTAAATAATTATATGGTAATCCTTCTGCTTGCAGTAAATGTACAAACTCATGAGCTATAACACGATAATATGTATCATTTTTATTGGTATCCTTAACAAAAATACAGTTAGGATATAATGAACAATAGCACCCTGATAAATCGCTAGTATCAATAGGAAGAGGTTTAAACTTAAACAAAGACTCATCAAATGAAATTATCTCCATATCCCTAAACTTTATATTACCAGTATATTCAAGTGCAGTACCTTTATAATATTTAAAAACATCTTTAAGTAAATTTTCATCTGATAAATATATCTTATCTTCGCTGTCTAATTTACTATCATTAATAAGATCAAAAGCAGCTTTATAATCCATAGAATCAAAATTATATATTTGAAACATACTATGAAAATAATAAGGATTTTTATTAGCATCATATGTATCAGGAGTAGGTTCCGTCAAAGTATAAAGATTAAAACTATTAATAGAAGCAACTAAAACCAATATTGATCCAATAAAGAATCTTTTTACACTAAATTCATTTTTATTTATTTTTCTAAAATTATCATCATATAAAAATGCATCTTCTCCATTAAATTCGAATAATAATTTTAAATCCTCCTTATCATCTTTTAAGAAATGTTTTATACAATTAATATCATCATAATATATTTTATAGTCCTTATAATAACCAAGAAATCTACATGAATCATTGTAGAATAATTTTTTAAATACATTATATAAATAATTATTATCACTAGGTTGGATACCATCTGATGATATATTAATACCATAAATACCATTAGAATCAGTCTTCACATAATCATAAGAATAATCATCATTCACAATAATTGCATCAAAAAGCATAACTGCCTCCCTAAAATTTAAATACTCTTCTCCTTATAAAAGTTAATTAATCTTTCTACCTGATCAGGAAACCTAGTTTTTATACTCTTTCTAGTTACATTAATTCTTGTGGACGAATCATTTGTTTCCAAATCATTAACATTAAAATCAAACTTATTACTTAAAATTTTTGAATAAGTATCAAATACTTCCCATGAAGGATCAATAGTTGAAGAATCAAAACTTTTATATGCATCTATATAAATATAACCTCTTTCAAAAGCATCAATTAAACTAATATACTCCCCATCACCACTATCTTCCTTAATAATAGGAGTACCATCATTCAAAACATATTCATCACTTGAAAGTGGTTTATCAAATAAGAAAAAATTATTATTTTTAGTATCAACAACTCCATACAAATAACCATCTTCATTAATTTTACAATTGCAATTAAAACTTACATCTTTATCTTCTCTAAATAATAAATACTCTTCAACATTCTCAACCACTTTTTTGCCGATAACAAACTCTTTCTTAGTAATAAGACCTTTATCTACTAAGCTTTCTGTATCACCAACAACTATAATATAATCTTCTTCATACATATTTCTAGGTCTTAAGTAAATACCATGGTCATTTTTTATACCATTAAAATTATTTTCATATAATAGTTCATACATAATATCAGGATCATCTTTTATATCAGAGTTATATAAAGATTTATAAAGTCTACACAAAATTTCCTGAATATTTTTATGTATAGGATCATTAGGATTATTACATTTTTTAGGTTCAGCATCTAAATATAATAATAAGTTTTTCTTATCTTCATCATTTAAATTAGACTTAATAATATCCAAAAAATCATCATCATCACCACTAAATAACATTTTAATTATCGGTTCAGGACCAATTATATCTATCATTAATTTTAAATTTTCAATTGCAGGTAAATAAGAATCAGGATAATAACTATAATATTCAGAACACATTAATTCAGCACTGGCTTCAACTATATAACTATATTGTAATCCTTCTGCTTGCAATAAATGTATAAATTCATGTACAAGAGTTCTATCGTATGAAGGAGTATCAAATACGTTCGAATTAATTGATAACACATTTGGAAAAAGAATATTATACTTACCATTAGTGACATAACCATCCTCATCAGGAAGTTCATTATATTTATTAACCTTTATTCCACTTAATTTTAAATGAATAGTCTTCTCAAGCAAAGTATTATCATAATAATTAAATATATCAGTAAGTAATTCTTCATTAGATAATACTTCTTTAGCCCTATCATCTAAACCACTACTATTTATATAATTAAGTGCCGTATCTAAATCAATTTTCTGATTGAAATTAATGTTTTCATGATAGTAATTAACTGCATCCTCTAAACTATAATCATAATTTGAATTATATCTAGGATTATTCTGTATTAGATATGGTAATTTAGAACCCAAGCCAATAATTACAGATACACCGCATACTATAACCATTGACGCAACTCTTATTTTAGTCTTATCACTAATATACTTAACTGCATCAATACCATTATATTTAATAAAAAGATCTAGATCTTCAATACCATCTTTATAAAAATGTCTAAGATCATTATCAAGATCATAAAAAACCTTATATCGATTAGAATACCCAATTAATTGATAATTATCAGTACAAAAAATACTATTCATTAAAGATACTATATTATGAATATTACTTTTCTTTACACCATATTTGGAATAATTAAAAGCCACAATATGAGAATCCATAACTCTTATATAGTCAACACTGCCATCCATATTTTTAATTATTCCATCAAACATATATCCACCTCTATTTATAAACCTATTATAAAACAAAATAATAAAAAAAAGAAGAAGAACTCTTCCAAAAAACATTATACCTTATATAAAGAAGCAATTGCCTCACATATTTTTATTCCATCAATAGCAGCAGTAGTAATACCGCCAGCATATCCAGCACCCTCTCCACAAGGATACAAACCCTTTATAGAAGAAAGAAAAAAATCATCACGAACAATAACTATTGGAGAGCTGGTTCTACTCTCAACCCCAAGTAATACTGCATCACCTCTGTCAAAACCATCAATCCTCTTTCCAAATGCTGGAATAGCCTCTTGTAATGCATCACAAATATATTTAGGAAAAATATTATTTAGATTAGCAAACGAATAACCGCCTTTAGTATTTGGAATAACCTCACCCAACATCTCAGTAGTCTTATTATTAACAAAATCATCATACAACTGAATTGGTATTAGTCCACATCCCTCTTGATACGCTTTTTTCTCTAACTCTCTTTGAAATTCCAATCCACCAAATAATTGATTATTAAAATCATCAGTTGTAACATTGACAACAAGCGCACTATTAGAATTAACCTCATCTCTTAAATAATTACTCATACCGTTAACACACAACATATTATTTTCACTAGATGCATTAACAACAAAGCCCCCAGGACACATACAAAAAGAATAAACTGATCTTCCACTTAAAGTTTTATAAGTTAATTTATAACTACTAGAACCCAACATTTTATAACTATCCCCATATTGACTTTCATCAATCATAACTCTAGGATGTTCTATACGAACCCCAACAGCAAAATTCTTAGGCCTCATCAAAACACCACGCTCATTAAGTTTATAAAAAGTATCTCTTGCAGAATGCCCAATTGCCAAGACAACAACATTTGATTTTAATTTATAAGAATCATTAACAATAACACCAGATATTTTATTATCATTGATAATAAAATCTGTAACACAAGAATTATATCTAAACTCTCCACCCATAGAGATAATTTTATTACGAATATTAATAATAACCTTTCTTAAGATATCAGTACCAATATGTGGCTTATTCAAATACATAATCTCTTCTGGAGCACCATTTTCAACAAAGATTTCAAATACTTTCTTTTGACGATTAAAACTATCTTTAGTAAGAGTATTAAGTTTACCATCACTAAAAGTTCCTGCACCACCTTCGCCAAACTGAATATTAGAATTTAAATTTAGCTTATTAGATGAAAAAAATTCAGAAACAGTATTTACTCTGTCTTCTATCTTTTCCCCTCTTTCCAAAACAATAGGCCTAAAACCTAAATAAGACAACATATATGCACAAAACAATCCAGCAGGTCCACTTCCAACAATAATAGGTCTATCTTTAAGTAGTATACTGCCCGTCACACTAATTTTATAATCCTCAAACTCAGAAATAAAAATATCCCTTCTCTTATTCTTTTTAATTACCAGATTCTCATTATTTACGGAAACATCAAATTCATAAATATATAAAATATTATTTTTATCTCTCGCATCAATACTTTTTTTAATAATTCTATAATCAGTAATCTTACACTTTAACATTTTAGAAAGCTTTTTATAAATAAAATCATCATTATCTAAAGTAATAGGAATCTTAACTTGTCTTACTCTAATCACTATTATCACCTATACTCTTCCCAGAAAGAATTCCACTAATCCAACACTCAGTTAGATTATAACCACCACAATTCCCAGTAATATCAAGCAACTCTCCAGTAATGTATAAACCACGAACTATTTTAGATTCCATTGTATCCAAATTAACTTCATCTAACCTAGCTCCACCATTACAAACCTGAGAATTATTAAATCCTTTAGTACCTGTAATTTCAACCCTGAAACTCCTTAAATTCTTACACAAAAGAAGCTTTTCTTGATTGTTTAAATCACTATATTTTTTATTTTGATCTAATTTACAAACTTTTAAAATAATAGAAACAATTTTCTTATTTAAAAATCCCTCAAGCATTTCATATAAATTTTTACTAGAATTTTTCTTATAATAATTATCTAACCAAGGAGTTATTAAAGTTTCAATAAAAGGGACAAAATTAATCTTAATCATATATTTTTTATTATCAAGTAATCCACGAGATACAAAATGACTTAAATTAAAAATACATATCCCACTTACTCCATATTTAGTAAGTTGAATCTCACCCTCTTCAGAAGATATATACTTATCATCTTCAAACAGTTCCACATAAACATCACTTCTAACCCCATCCCATTCTTTTAAGTATCTAAAATTACTTTCTAATTGAACTAACGCAGGAACCGGTTTAACAATAGTATGTCCTAATCTTTCCAATATAGAATATCCAAACCCATCACTACCAGTCTTAGGATATGCCATACTACCAGTAGATAAAATAACCTTATCACAAGTATATTTTTTATTATTAGTAGTAATACTAAAAAAAGATTCGTCCCTCTTTATATCTGAAACATAAGTATCATAGATAACTTTTATGCCAAGCCTCTTCACCTCATACTCAAGTAATTCCTTGATATTAATAGCTTGATTAGAATATGGATAATAATAACCATTTTTAATTTTAGGAACAACACCCAATCTATCAAAAAAGTCTTTAGCTAAAGAAATATTTCTATCGCTAATAAAATTATCAATTAAATCACTATTCTCACTGTGATAAAACTCACTATTATATAACTCGTTAAAATAATTACAACGTCCATTACCTGTCAAAAGTATCTTTTTAAGTAAAGTATTATTTCTTTCTAATATAATAACCTCATTGTTACTATTCTTAGCACTTATAGCCGCAACAACACCACTACATCCACCACCAACAACAATTATTTTCATAATAATCACATCCCTCACTACTTCCATATTATAACACAAAAAAAATATTGAGAAAAATTAATACAAGTAATATAATTAAATAAGTAGTATAAATCTTATAGAGGTGTGTGAAAGAATGAAAAAGAATAAAAAAGAAAAGAAAAAAGTTAAATTAAAAAAGAAAAGTATTTTACTTATTTTATTATTAGTAATCATAATAGTTGGAATAATAATATATCTTATATATAATCAAGAAGAAAAAAATGCACTAAAAAAATTAAATAATAATTACAATAAATATGTTATTACAACAAGAAAAACAAAATTATATGATAAAAATAAAAAAGTAATAGGAACAATATCAAAAAACTATGAATTAGAATTAAAAGAAATTAAAAAACTTACTTTAAAAAATAAACTTCTTAATATAAAAGATACAACTAACTATATAAGTTATAAAGATATCAAAAAAACAAAAGAAATAACAAATACAAATAATAGTAAAAATTATATAATATTTAACAAAAATATAAAAACAGATAAAAAGATTATATTAAAGCAAAATAAAAAAGAAATCATACTAGACAAAGGAATAAATACCCCAATTGAATATATGGATGAAGATTACTATTATATATCATTTTTAAACAGTATTTTTAAAGTTAAAAAAAATAAAAGCATCAAAGAAATTAAGAATAATAATACAAAAGAAAAAAGTGCTGAATATATAAGTGTATTACACTATGAATCAGTAAAGAATTCTTGTGAAGAAAGTAATTGTTTTGATAAAGACACAATTCAAATACACTCTAATTTATTAAAAGAGAATGGCTATTATTTTATAACAAAAGAAGAATATTTAAAGTATATTAATAATTATCTCTTATTAAAAGAAAAAGCCATCCTATTAACAACAAATGAATATAACGACGATGTAAAAAATATAAATGAGGAATTAAATATAAATATAACAACAATTGATGAAAACGATAAAATTAAATTTGAAAACACCAACAAAAAATCAACACCAAATGATGACCATAATAAAATTAATAGATACTTAATAAAATCATATACAACAACAGAAAATATTCTAAAAATGGCAAATGGAGAAGATGTAGTTGAAACAGAACCACCTAAAAACCCAAATCAAGGAATTGCAGTTTTAAACTATCACTTTTTCTACGATCCAGCAACACAAACATGTGATGAAACAATATGCTTAAAAGTTGAAAAATTCAGAGAACATTTAGAATACTTAAAAAATAATGGATACAAAACCCTAACAATGAAAGAATTTGTAAACTGGATGTATGGAAAAATTGAGTTGCCAGAAAAATCTGTTTTAATAACAGTAGATGATGGAGCTATGGGTACAGGTAAACATAATGGTAATCATCTAATAACATTACTTGAAGAATATAAAATGCATGCAACTTTATTTTTAATTGCTGGTTGGTGGGACATAAGTAACTATGAGTCTCCATATCTAGAAGTGCAGTCTCATACATTTGATATGCACAAGTATGGTGATTGTGGAAAAGGACAATTAGTATGCGCCAATTATGATGAAGCAAAAGCCGATTTACAAAAATCACTCGATATAATTAAAGACAACACATCATTCTGCTATCCATTTTATCGCTATGATGATGAAGCAATACAAGCCATAAAAGATTTAGGTTTTAAAGCAGCATTTGTAGGTGGAAATGTTAAAGCAAAAAGATCAAATAATAAATACTTAATTCCAAGATACCCAATCACAAGTGATATAACTTTACAAGATTTTATTAATAAAATAAGCTAAAAAATATATTCAAAAAGAATATATTTTTTTACTTTATTAACTTTTTAAAATCAACTATAATAGGCTCAAATCTATCTAAATAAGAACCATTACGAGTCAAAAAAGATGAATCCTTAGAATAAAGATTTTTCTCAATATAATTTAGATAATCAAATACATTATCACATACATAATAATATTCACTTATATTAAGAGATGCTAATAAATCAATCAATAAATCCCACTCATGATTAATATTAATTATCACGATAGGTTTGTCATGTTCAGCATTCTTTCTCTTATCAATAGCCCGCATAACTTCAGCAATAGTGCCGGAACCACCTTTCATAAAAATCATCGCATCACTAGTATTAATAAAGAAGTCACAAACATTACTTTGACAATCAAATTGTATAACGCAGCAAGAAACATCAGGTCGTCTATAAAGATCATTATAATATACTACAGAGCGTTCTAAATCATCAATTTCATTATAAACTAAATAAGGATAGCCAAAACACCCATCAAATATAATATTATAATCTCTCTCATTTATAACCTCACCTAATTCTTTAGCAAAAAGAGCATATGATTTACTACTAACATTAGTAGAACCGCCAATAAATAATTTAATTTTTTCATACATAAAATCACTCCAGTAGTTAGAGTATTATATCATAATATTAATTGTTTTTGTTATATATTTTACACTTATGTTCTAAAATGATACTCCTAAATATTTCATCAGATATTTCCTTGTTATATTGAAAATATTCTTTAATAGAAAAAACAATATCATCAATCAAATAACCATCAGGATTAAAACCCAATTTTCTCATCTTATCAATTATTGCATTTTTTCCAGAATGAATTCCCAGAACGATATTATCATGAAAAATACCATACTTTTTAGGATCTATAATTTCATACGTCAAAGAATTATTTAAGACCCCTGCTTGATGAATACCCGCTTCATGAAGAAATGCATTACGTCCAACAATTGCTTTATTATTTTGAATAACAGAACCCGTAGCATCGCAAACAGCCTGACTTAACTTGCTAATCATTGTAGTATCAACAAAAGACCTAACTTGGAAAAGCTTTCTTCTAGTATCAAGAGTTGCAACAACCTCCTCAAGCGCAGTATTACCAGCTCTTTCACCTATTCCATTTATTGTACATTCAACCTGTCTTGCTCCACACTTAATAGCAGAAATGGAATTTGCAGTCGCCATTCCTAAATCATTATGGCAATGAACAGAAATACAGACATCTCCAAGTCTACTATAATTTTTTAACTCCATAATAAACTCAGCGAACTCAAAAGGCATCATTACCCCAACTGTATCAGGAATATTAATTGTAGTTGCTCCAGCGTCAATAGCAGTATTGATAGCCCGACATGCAAATACAAAATCCGTCCTAGTCGCATCCTCCAAAGAAAATTCTATATCATCACACTTGCTTTTAGCATAACTAACCATCTCACGAATTTTAGAAATAACTTGGTCTCTGCTCATTTTAAGTTTATCTCTCAAATGAATATCACTAGTAGCTATAAAAACATGAATTCTTTTCTTTTTAGCATTTTTAATTGCTTCATAAGCTAAATCAATATCCCTTTTATTACATCTAGCAAGAGATGTAACCGTAGAATAAGTACACACCTTACTAATTTCCTTTATAGCCTTAAAATCCTTCTCATTAGATGCAGCAAATCCAGCCTCAATCACATCAACTTTTGCCTCATCTAACATTTTAGCTATTTTAATTTTATCCTCCAAACTCATTGAACATCCAGGGGACTGTTCACCATCCCTAAGTGTTGTATCAAAAATAATTACATCTTCCATATAAATCCTCCTTAAAACAAAAGACCTACTACAGCAAGTAATAGGTCTATAATTATTTATTAATATTTAATATAATAACACAACAAATAAACCTATTACCTAGAGTCGTAGTAATAAGTTAAGTAAGAGATTAGTTGTATTACTAACTATAAACATAAATCCTCCTAAATATAAAATACGAAATCACTAAAGTGACTCCGTATAAATACGTGTAAGATTAAAATCCCTGTGTAGCTCGCTATGCTTATACACACTCACTAAATAAAAATTAACATATATACACATTAAAGTCAATAAAATTATTTTTTTCTTCTACCAAACTTACTAAAATGATGTACACTATTTTGTGCATCAAGTAAAGTTAACCATTCTGTAAAAGTAGAACAATTACTAATATCATATAATTGATCATTAAGTTTATCATCCATCTCTAAACTCTTCCTTACAAAATCACTAGTATAAGGATTATTATCAGCATAAGAACTTAAATTACTTTTTTCTCTATTATTATTCAAATAATCCAAATACTTCTTATCAACATCGGAACAAAAAGCCTTCCTTTCATCACCATAAACAGATAAAAAATCTCTAATTAGCCTTAAGGCATTATCATCACTGTCATTTCCATAATATACATTAGCAAACATCATTATCTCATCAAGATGATTATATAGTAAGGTAGCACATCTATCATTAGTCGTAACTGCTCGAGAAATAGCTCTATCTAAATCTTTATGATTTGCTCTATATGAATTATCTTTAACTTTCTGATAGTAAGTTTCATAACTCTTCTCACTAAATCCATATGATAAAAAGTATCTCATATAACTATTTAATAAATCATTCATACAATCATTACCATACTTAATTTTAAACTTATTAGTCGCAATATCAATACTAGCTTGTACTCTCTCATCAATAACATCAGAACCATATATAGCTCCATATATTAAACTACTTTCATTTGATTTAGTACTATTTATAAAATCTATATTATCTGCTAATAACTTTTTATCATCCTGGATTTCTTGAATTTTTCTATCAAAATAATTAGATATTTCATATAAAATAATATTATTAGCTGTATTCTGAGACTTCAATTCATCAATTTTATAATTCATTTCACTCTTTATGTCACGAAGCTTACTCTCACCATATCCCTCTTTTTGAAGTACTGATAGATAATCTTTAATACGTTGTTCTATATCAAAAGGTTTTCCAACTTTAAGATTATATGACTCGTAAGCATCAGAAATATCTTTTTTTGAAAAATCTGGATTACTTTTCATATACTCTATTTCTCTTTCAAGAGCATCTTTATATTTTTTTATTTCATCGCTTTTTCTTTCAATAAAATGATTAATCTTATATAAAATATCCACGTCAGGTAAAGAAGTGGTAACTTCTTTTTTTTCTCTTCCACTTTCAATTATTTTTAAGCATTGATCTCTAAACTCTTCAATCTTAGCATCATAATAACCTAAATCTCTTAAACTATTTAATCCCTTTTCAATTTCTAAATTAAAATCAACGGGCATTCCATTTTTATAATCAAATAATCTTAATAATTCATCTTTTCTTTCCTTTTTTTCATCATCAGATAAATCCAAAGAATCAATATATTTCATTTCATAACCAAGCATTCTTAAAGCATTATCCATAGAATCTTTGGCAGGAACAAAAATGAAAAATCTCACTTCTTTTATTATATAATCATCATCTTTACCTTCTTTTTTATACTTTTCAATATACTCTAATCCTTTTTTTCTAAATTCTTCAATTTTAAGTTCATGAAAGCCAAGTTCAGCAATCTCCGCCAACATTTTTTCTAACGCTTTTTTACAAAAAGAATCATCACTAATCACTAACTTTTCTTCAGCTATTACTTCTCTTTTCTCAACAATAGCAGAATCAACCATGCTTTCTTCTTCACTCTTATTTTTTTTCTTTTTAAACCTGTCAAATAATCCCATAATTCCTCCTTAAGTCACTATACTAACACAATTGTACCAAATTTCTGACGAAAAGTCTTTAGTTTATAATCAAAAATATTGCAAAATAAAAGGTGTTGGATTATTATAAATCTCGCTAAAGAAAGAAAATAATCTCAACACATTTAATATTATACACCAATTTAGTTAAATTAAAATATTTATTTTTTCTCTTTAGTAAAATGAAGGGAGATTTTTTTATGAAAAACACTGAAAAGAATAAAATAAAATGGGTTGAAAAAGTTAGATACACATTAGAATTAGGAGGTAAAAGTAACAGAACTTTTGATAATTACAAATCACATATTAATAGATTCTTAAATTATTATGAAGAATCTATAGAAATTAATAAATTATCTGAAGATGATGTTGTTGATTATTTTAGAAAACAATATATTGATTTAAATAGCTGTTCTTCAAGTTTAAATGTTGGTATATGATCTATAAGATTTTTATATTCTGTTTGTTTTAATCGTAAATTAAACAATGATTTATTACCATCTACTAAATTAAGTAAGAAAATGCCAACTATAATACCTAAACAATTATTTTTAAAAATCTTTAATGAGGAAACTTGCCTAAAACATAAATGTTGGTTAATTTTAGCTTTTTGTTCAGGATTAAGAGTTGATGAAGTTGCTACTTTAAGAATAGAAAATATTTATCCGAATGAACATAAACTTAAAATTTTAGGAAAAAGAAATAAAGAAAGATATACTATTCTTCCTGACATTGTTACTAAGTTTTTAAGATTATACTGTAAAGAAAATCATATTACAGATAAACAAGGATATCTTTTTATATCACAATATGATAATCAAGAACATATTAATTCTAAAAGTATCATTAATTATTTTACTACCTTGAAAGTTGCTTATAATTTAGATAAAAATATTTCATTTCATTCTTTACGTCACTCATTCGCAACTTATTATTTGATGAATGGTGGCAATATTATTACTTTAAAATCTATGTTAGGTCATTCTCATTTAGATACAACTAATAGATATCTACATATTGCTCAGAATTTCAATAATTTAGAAGGTATTAAATATGTCTAGTTATACCATTCAAGATATATTTAAAACTTATGCTCCAGACTACATTAAAAAACATAAATTATCTAAAGAACAATGGAAAGTTTATAATGCCATCAGGAATTGTGGCACTAAAGAATTAGGCTTTCACATTTGTACATGTGAAGAATGTGGTGAAGAATACTTCGGATATAATTCATGCCGTAATAGACATTGTCTTATGTGTCAGAACTATGCTAGAGAAAAATGGATACAAAAAGAATCTAGTTATTTACTAGATTCTAGATATTTTCACATAATTACTACTGTTCCTTATGAATTAAATGAAATATTTATGTACAACCAAAAAATATGTTACAACATTTTATTTAAATCTACAAGTGAAACAATATTATAATTATGCGAAGATCCTAAATGGTTAGGTGCTAAAGTTGGAATCACTTCTATACTTCACACTTGGGGTCAAACTTTGGAATTCCATCCTCATATTCATTCTATCGTTACTGGTGGTGGACTTAAAAATAATCATTGGGTACCATGTAATAAAGATTATCTTTTTAAAATTCAAGTTCTTGGTTCTTTATTTAGAGGAAAGTTTCTATCATATTTAAAACATGAATTTAATAATTTAAATGTTGATTTTAAAGACATTAAATCATTTAATAAATTCTTAGAACCTCTATATAATAAGACTTGGATTACTTATATTGAACCACCTAAAGGTAAAACAGAAAATGTTATTGAATATGTTGGTAGATACTCTTTTAGAGTTGCTATTTCTAATGAAAGAATCAAAAATGTTGAAGATGGTAAAGTAACTTTTGAATATAAAGATTATAAAGATAATTCTAAAATAAAACTTATGACTATAACAGCCGAAGAGTTTATTAGAAGATTTCTTCTTCATGTGCTTCCAGATAATTTTACTAAAATTAAACATTATGGATTACTTTCTAATAGAAATAAAAAGAACAATATTAGATTTTGTAGATTACTTATTTCTAGAATATTAACCAATGAATTTGTATCTACAATATCTAGAAAATTTCATGAGTTCAAATGTGAGAAATGTGGTTCAACTAATTTAACTTATTCATTTAATTATGATATTAATCGACTCTGCTTAGATTAATTTATACAATTATTTAAGGGTTCCAAACTATAGGGGTAAGGGGTAAGTCTATCAAAAAAAAGATAAATTATTAATTTCATTCATTATATTTAAATCAATTAATTAAAATATCTATAAAATTTAAGAAAAGAGAAATATTACTTTCCCCTTATGACTTTATCATCAGAAATTAGGTACAATAATTTTATAACACATTTCGCGTGACCGAAATGTGCCATAAAATACTAAACATTATAACACGTATAATATTTAATAAATAACAAAATAGAACAAAAGAATAATTTTCAAATAAATTATTCACTTTGGTCGTCACCGCCCAAAATTCCTACTTCATTGAGAAAGTTCTCTTTCTTCTCCATAGGCTTAAATTCCGATAGTCGCTACCGTACATTCTATCTT
>CACWWC010000023.1 GCA_902764545.1 uncultured Erysipelotrichaceae bacterium
TTATCAATTTACAGAGCCATCAGTAGAAGTAGATATTACATGTGTTAATTGTCATGGAAAAGGATGTAGTGTATGTAAGAAGACTGGATGGGTTACTGTAGTTGGTGCTGGTGTTGTTCATCCTAATGTTTTACGCATGAGTGGTTATGATCCGGAAAAATGGAGTGGATTTGCGTTTGGATTTGGTGCTGAGCGACTTGCGATGATGAAATATGATATTAATGATATTAGAACTTTCTATAATGCAGATTTACGTGAGGTTAAAACATTTGATAGGGAGGATGAAGAATAATGATTAGTTTAAATTGGGTAGGAGATTATATTGATATAAAAGATCAGGATGTTAATGAATTGGCTCTTAAAATTACTAAAGCAGGCATTAATATTGAAGGTGTTTATACTCATCATATTGATAATTTAGTTATTGGTGAAATAAAAAAAGTTGAAAATCATCCTGATAGTGATCATTTACATGTATGTAAGGTAAATGTTGGTGAAGAAGAGTTACAAATAGTATGTGGTGCTCCTAATGTAAAAAAAGGACTAAAAGTTATTGTTGCAAAAGTTGGAGCAATTCTTCCAGGAGATTTTGAAATTAAGAAAAGTAAAATTCGTGGAGTAGAATCTTGTGGAATGATGTGTGCTTTATTTGAACTTGGACTTGAAGAAAAGACTGAGGAAAATTATAGTAAAGGTATTGCTGAACTTCCTAAAGATGCACCTGTTGGAGAAGATCCACTTGTTTATTTAGGATTAGATGATACTTTATATGATTTAGATATTCATAAACATAGAAATAATGATTGTTATTATCATATTGGATTTGCTTATGAAATTGCATGTATTATAAATCGTAAAGTAACTCTACCTAAACTTGATTTTAAAGTTAATAAAGATAATATTAAAGATAGTTTTAAATTGAGTGTTGATACAGATAAATGTAGTTATTATATGGCACGTGAAGTTCGTAATGTTAAGATTGGAGAAAGCCCAGACTTTATTAAGAAAAGATTAACTGCTGCTGGTATGAGACCAATTAATAATGTAGTTGATATTTCAAATTATGTAATGCTTGAGTTTGGTCAACCACTTCATTTCTTTGATAAAGATAAATTAGGAGACAAGATTGTTGTTAGAGATGCTAAAGAAAATGAAGAAATAGTAACACTTGATGGAAAAACTAGAGTATTAAACTCAGATGATATAGTAATTACTGATGGAAAGAAACCTGTATGTATTGCCGGTGTAATGGGTGGAGAAAATACGGAAGTAGACGAAAACACTAAGAACATCTTAATTGAATCTGCTATATTTAATCCAGTAAGTATTAGATATACATCTCGTAAATTAGATCTTCCTAGTGAAGCTAGTATTAGATATGGAAAAGGTTTATCTTATGAATACACTGAAATGGCTAGTAGACGTGCATGTCACTTACTTGAAAAATATGCCGGAGCAGAAGTTGTTGATGGATATCTTTTAGTAGATAACGAAGATCATACTGAAAAGAAATTAACATTTAAACCAATTGATGTTGATAAGATACTTGGAATTACTATTTCAGAAGAAGATATGAAACATGAACTTGAAAGACTAGATTTTCCATATAAAGTAAAAAATGGAGAATTTGAAGTTACTATTCCAAGAAGAAGACTTGATATAGATCCTTATGTAAATGATATAGCAGAAGAGATTGGAAGACTTTATGGATATAATAATTTGGTATCTTCACTTCCTAATTTAAAAATTAGACGTGGGGAATATATTGGTGATATTAAATATAGAAAGATGGTATCAAAAAGACTTAGAAGTTTAGGATTAAATGAAGTTAAGAATTATACTTTAGTTAGTCCTGAGATGGCTAGTATGTTTAGATATGAAGAAAGAGGTCAAGTACATCTTCCAAATCCAATGAGTCTTGATAAGAGTATTGTAAGAACCACATTAATACCATCTCTTATGAATGTATATGAATATAATAAAGCTCGTGGTGTTAAGGATGTTAATATTTATGAAATTGCTAGAACTTATGATGATAAGTATAATGAATTAACTAAGATATGTGGACTTATGAGTGGTAGTTATATTACTAGTACTTGGAAAAAAGATTTAGAAGTTGATTTCTATGTAGTTAAGGGTGTTGTTGAGGATTTACTAAACTTTATGGGATATAGTAATAGATATTCATTTGTAAGAAGTAGTTGTACTGATCTACACCCTGGAGTACAGGCAGACATTATATTAGATGGTAAAAAGATTGGTATTATTGGTAAGGTACATCCTAATATTACTAAGAAAGATATTTATGTATTTGAACTTAATTTGGATGATTTATATGGAAAAACTTCTAAATTAAAATATAAGGAAGCATTTAAATATCCAAGTATTCAAAAAGATATGGCTTTCATCTTAGATAAAAAGATTGATGTGGCTGATGTTGTTAAAACAATTAAGAAAGCTGCTAATAAGACATTACAAATTGTTGATATATTTGATGTATATGAAGGTGATAATATTGATTCTTCTAAGAAAAGTGTTGCTTTTGCTTTAACATTTAATGGTATAACAAGAACACTTACAGATGAGGAAGTAATGGATTCATTTAATAAAATAATTGACAAAGTTGTGTCAAGTCATAATGCAGAATTAAGAGATAAATAATATTTATCTCTTTTTTTTGTGATATTATTAGTTTAAGGAGAGTGAAAGAATGGAACAGGAAAAAAAGAAGGGTTCGTTTGGAAAAGTATTACTTGTTATTATATTGCTTATAGTATTTGCTTTAGCAGGATGGTTTGGAAATCAATTTTATGGTGATAAAATAGAATTTTTAAATTTTAATAAATCAGACGAAGAAGAAACAAAAGAAAAGACAACTAAAGAAGAGGATGTTACAGTTGACGATTCTATAGAGAATCTTGTAAAACTAGTAGGTTTAGATTATGAATCAGATGGTATGAAGGTTAGTGAAATGTCTGATGAATATAAAATGAATATAGTTTCAAAACAACTTAGAGGAGGAACTGTAATTAAAAGTAGAACTGTAGCATCAACTGAGGAGTATGTAGCTGCAAGTGTTGTAGAAGAAAAATATAATTCTATATTCGGTGATGGTAAATATAAGAGACCTGAATCAATAAAAATAAATTGTTATACATATAATTATAATGCTACTACTGATTCTTTTGATGCTTCTATTCCACCTAGTGATGGATGTGGTCCTATAGGTGTAGGAGTTAATGCAAAGATTATAAGTGCTAAAAAGAATGGAGATACTTTAAAGGTTACTGAAGCTGTAGCATTCTTAGATAGTGGTAATCCTGATAGAAATATTTTCAAAGAGTATAGTGATGTTAATGATCCAGCAAAGAAAATAACATCTGTTAAAGAAATAATAGGAAAAGATGCTTCAATGCCAACTGCTGCTGAATGGGATCAAGTAGATGAATATATTGGAAAAAATGCTGATAAATTTGTTCAATATACATTTATATTTGAAATGAATAAAAATGGTTTCTATAAATACACTGGATTTGAAAAAACTAAAAAATAAAAAGAGATTAAATCTCTTTTTTTTGCTTTTTATTTCTATTTTTATTATAATTAAGTTGTTATTAAGGGGTGATTATGTGACCAGAGAGGAAATACTAAAATATCTTAACTATAATGGTAGATATACTAAAGATATTAAGAAGAAGCTTAATAAGTTATTAAAGTTATATCATCCTGACAATAATAAATCTGATAAAGATACTATTTTAATTTTATATCAAATAAAAAAAGAATTAGAAGATGGTACTTTAGAATATAAAGATAATTATGTAAAAGAAGAAAAATCAGTTGATTATAAATTTTTTATAGAAATGATGATTAAAAGATTGAAAAGTAAAAAATCTAGAATTGATAAGAAATTAGAAGATTTGTATAATAGAATTAATTCACATTATGAAAAGTATAATAGTAAACAAGATGAATTAGGATTAATTGATGTTGATATATTAGAAATTGAAGATGAAATATCAAGATTATTAAAAGTTGATTTTGTTGATTTTGGTATTGCCTTTTTTATAATTGTTTCAATAGTTTTTATGATTATAAGTAGAAATATTATTTTTGTAGTAGCAATAATAGTTCTCATTATTATTGAATTATATTATATGTACTATAGAAAAGGAATATATTTAGATAAAAAGGATAAATTAAGGAAAATAAAAAGAATTAGAAAAAGTGTTAATGATGAATACAAAAATATTAAAGAGAAAATTGTTGTCTTAGAAAAAGATGAAGTTGATTTTAAAAAAGAAAGAAATAGGATAAATAATGATATTCAATATTATAGTCATGAATTAAGTAATATTAAGAATAAAGAATTATCTAAAGATAATAGTTTAGTAAATGAAAATGAAAAGGGATATGTAAAAAAATAAAAGGATTAGATTACTTTGAATCTAATCCTTTTCTTACTCTTTTTCTTATTATTTCTATTATTTGATTTTTTAGTTCTTGATCTGCATTTTCCCAGACAAGTTCAAAGAATACTCCTAGACCTGGTAGTATTAATTCATCTTGTTCTTTTATTGATTCTTCTATGGCATTTTTTAATGTGCTGAAATCATCTCCCTTAAAGTTATTTATAATATAATATCTGATGTTTGTATCCATATAATTCCTCCTATGTTTATTATGATTTAGTAATTATAATTTTATTCATTTACATTATTTACAATATATATAGTTTATTCTATTAAAAAATGGACATAATTGTGATATTTTTATATTAGAGGTGAATATAATGAAAAAAAGAGTAAAAGATAGTGAAATTGAGGCTGCGAAGAGGAAAAATATAATAATTTTTATATTTACTGTTCTTATGTTAATTGTAGTATTATGTGGAATAATTTTTTTTGTTTGTTATGAAAGAGGTTTAATTAAGTTTTCTTTAAAGGATTCAAAAGAAATTGAATCATTTATTGGTCAAAATAGTAATGAGCTGAGTATCAATAAAGATAATTTAGATGTTTTAAAATTATTTGATGTTGTTAAGATTAGTGATAATTACTGTGATGGTTATAATTTAAAAAAGAAGCTTAATGTGTCTAAAATGAATAGTAAATGTAAGTTTGATTTAGCATCTAATATATATAAAAAAAGTGCTGTTTTTAATAATGATGGGATTTTGTATGTGAGCGAAGATGATGTTAGGTATGCATATGAATATTTGTATGGATATAATACATATGAGGTGCAGGAACAAATTCCATATAATAATTCTTATTTATTATATAATTCCGAGACTAGAAATTATTTTTTAAATTCAGAAACTAATGAGATTGGGACTTCGCTTATTTCGTATGAAAAAATAGTAGATATTTTAAAAAAGAAAAACTATTTGTATATAACTTCTTCAGTTGTCTATTATGATAAGGCTAATAAAGTATTATGTCGTGATTATAATTGTGATAGTGTTATACGTGGTTTGAATAATGAACCTAATTATCCTGATTATTATGATTTATATATTGATCACAATTATAGTAATTTGTATAAATATGAATATAAATTTAAAATGGATAAAAATGGGTTTTATAAATATGTTGGGTTTGAAAGGACTAATTAGTCTTTTCTTTATTTTTATGGTAAAATAAGTATGGTGGTTTTTATGCAACTTACTTATAATAATAAAGATTATGATATTGTTATTGAGAAAAAGAGAAATAATAAAAATACTTATGTTAGAGTAAAAAATGATTTAAAAATCCATGTTACGACTTCACTGTTTACTAGTATGAGATCAATTGAAAAACTAATTGAAGATAATTATAAACGAATTTGTAAGATGATTGATTATCAAGAAATCAAAGAGAAAAATAATAATGGATTTTTCTATTTAGGCAAAAAATATGTTGTTATTTATTATGATAGAGAAGGCATATCTTTTGATGGTGATAAGGTTTATATTAGTACTAATTTTGACATTGATAAGTGGTATAAGGAGCAAGCTAAAAGCTTATTTTTGGAAAGGCTTAATTATAATTATGAAAGATTTAGTAGAAAAATACCTTATCCAAAACTTAGAATAAGAAAGATGACTACTAGGTGGGGTGTATGTAATATAAAAACTCATATTATCACTTTAAATTTAGAACTAATAAAAAGAGATGTGTGTTATCTTGATTATGTAATTATTCATGAAATGAGTCATTTGAGATATGGTGATCATTCTAATCTTTTTTGGAAATTAGTTGAGGAGAATATGCCTGATTATAAAAAATATAGAGATGAAATGAAGGGATTTTAATGATTATTACTAGTTTAGAAAATGAAAAAGTTAAGGGTTGGTATAAACTACAAAAGAAGAAATATAGAGATCTTACTAATACATATTTAGTTGAAGGAGAACATTTGGTAGAGGAATCATTAAAGGCTGGATGTGTTAAGGAAATTATACTTTTAGAAGGTGTTCAAAATAATTTTGGATGTGATTATAGTTATGTTTCTTTAGATGTGTTAAAGAAAATTAGTTCTATGGATACGCCTCCAAAAATGATGGCTGTGTGTTATAAAAAAAATGATTGTGAAATTATTGGTGATAAAGTATTGTTGTTAGACGGCTTACAGGATCCTGGTAATTTGGGAACAATTATTAGAAGTAGTTTGGCATTTAATGTTGATACTATTGTGTTGTCTTCTGAGTGTGTTGACTTATATAATCCAAAGGTTATTAGAGCAACTCAAGGTATGTATAATCATATAAATATAATTTCTATGGATATATTTGATGCAATAAAGTATATGAATGATAAAGATATTCCTGTATATGGTACTAGTGTTGTGAATGGCATTGATGCATCGTGTTTAGATCGTGTACAAAAAAGTAAATATTGCTTGATTATGGGTAATGAGGGTTCTGGAGTTAATCCCAAAGTATTAGCAATATGTGATAAAAATTTGTATATTAAGATGAATAGTAAAGTAGAAAGTTTAAATGTTGGTGTTGCTTGTAGTATATTATTATATGAAATGGAAAGATAGTTTAGTGGTGATTAGATGGATAAAGTTTATATTGGAAAGGTAGTTAAACCTCATGGTATAAAGGGTGAGATTAGAATACTCAGTAATTTTCCTTTTAAGGATAAGGTGTTTGTTGTTGGGAATGAAATAATTATAAAAGATAAGAGTTATAAAATTATGTCATATCGTGTTCATAAAGGATTTGATATGATTACATTAAATGGCTTTTCTAATATCAATGATATATTGTTTCTTTTAAAGCAGGATGTTTATTTTGATAAGAGTCATTTAAGTTTAACTGATAATGAGGTATTAGATGATGAATTAATTACTTTTGATGTGTATGATCAGGCTGGAAATATTGGTAAAATAGTTGATATTTTCATGGCCAGTAGTAATAATAAAATAATTAGAGTTATGTTTGATAGAGAAGTATTGATTCCTTTATCATCTCCAGTTATTAAGAAAATAGATAAGAAAAATAAAAAAGTTGATGTTGAATTAATAGAAGGAATGTGATTGTTATGAAAATAGATATTTTGACACTATTTCCAAATATGTTTAAAGGTGTTTTTGAAGAGTCAATTATTAAAAGAGCAATTGATTTAGGAAAGGTTGAGATTAATTTAATTAACTTTAGAGATTATACGACTGATCCTCATAATAAGGTTGATGATACTCCTTATGGTGGTGGTGCTGGTATGGTTTTGATGTGTCAACCTATTTTTGATTGTATTAATAGTATTAAAACTAGTGATAGTGTTGTTGTGATGCTTACTCCTGATGGCGTTACTTATAAACAAAAGGTGGCTTATGATTTATCTAAATTTAAACATATAATATTGTTATGTGGTCATTATGAGGGGTTTGATGAGCGAATAAGAAGTATATGCGATATGGAAATATCTATTGGAGATTATGTTTTAACAGGTGGAGAAGTACCTGCGATGGTTTTAGTTGATTCTATTATTCGTCTAATTCCTGGCGTAATAAATGAGGAAAGTCATATAAAAGATTCTTTTAATAAAGATTACTTGCTTGATTATCCTACGTATACTAAACCTAGAATTTATAATGGTATGGCAGTTCCAGATGTTTTATTATCTGGTGATCATAAAAAGATAGATGAATATAGGTATAATGAAAGTTTAAAAAGAACTACAGATAGAAGGCCTGACTTATTAGATTAAAGTATGTTATAATTATATAAAGTGGGTGATGTTATGTATTCAATTAATAAACAAAAAAAATGTGGAGAGTTTGATGATGATGTTTTAATAGATGGATTTTCAATTAGCTCAAAAAAGAAGTCATTTAATATTAAAGGAACAGATGTAAAAAACATAAATATTTCTTCTAAGAAACTTGCTTCACCTTTGGTCAGTAATAAAGTTATGAAAAAATACAATAAATTATTAGAATATTTAACTGAACTTTTGGTATCTGATGATGATACTGGAGATGCAATGAGAGAAGCGTTAAATCATATAGAAAAGTTTAGATTAGAAATAAAAATCAAATATCGTAAATATCTTATGAAAAAGGATTTGGAGATGATGTCTAAACAACTTGTAAAATTGCAAAAAGCTGCGAATAATCGTTTATTAGAAATTCATAACAGTTATTTAGAACAATTAAATAGAAATAGAAGTAAATAATGTCTTAATATGATATAATACAAAAAAGGGTGATTAGTGTGATAAAGAATACTAGTGAAAAATTTAAGTTTGTTGATTCAGATGAATTAAGTGATAACCATGAAAATAATATTGCCAATGTAAAAAAGAGAAATATATATATTAATTTCCAAACTAGAGTTTTATTTTATGCCTGTGTTGTTATATTGCTTTTTGTTAGTGGTGTTTTCTTTTTAATATTATCTTTTAAATATAATAAGGGAGATACAGTTAAATATAGTGAGGTAAGTTCTATTGACTATAACGTATGCTTATTTGATAATGATATATATGATAAACAATGTTTAGATTCATCAATGTCCTATAATTCTAAATTAGTTAAAAATATTTTTGAAAAATATTCATATAATGTTGATTTTTCTGAACAAATAAATTATACATTAGCTTATCATGTAATTGCTTATAGTAAGATATATGATAAAAATGATTCTAAGCAACTTCTATATAAAAAAGAAGATGTTATTGTAGATAAAACTTCTGTTGAACAGCTTAGAAATAAAATTAGTTTTAATGTAGGAATGGATATAGATTATAAAAAGTATAATGATTTTGTTATTGATTATAAGAAAAATTATTCATCTGATGTCAATGCTACATTGGAGGTTGTTGTATATTTAGATGAAATGTATGAAGAACGTATTATTGGTACTTTGTCTATCCCTTTAGGTGAAGATAGTTTCAGTATTAAAACGAAGGTTTTGTCTAATAAAGATAAAGTTGTTAATTTGCCTAATGAAGAATTTAATGAGAGAGCATTATTATATTTATTTATTGGAAGCTTGCTTATTGTATTATCACTTGTTTTTGATATGAGACTTGTAAGGCTTGTTAAAGCAACATTTACTAAGAAGAGTAAGTATCAATTAGAACTTTTAAAAATATTAAATAATTATGATCGGAATATTGTAAATGCAAAAGATGGATATAGTTATGATATGGATAAGAATGTTGTTAAAGTTGAAAGTTTTGGGGAACTTTTAGATGCATCTGAAATAGTTTGTAAGCCTATTATTTTTTCAAAGATTAACAATGTTAAAAGTGAATTTATTGTTGAGGATGATGATAAAGTATATAAATTCTTGTTAAAAGATTTAGATGAATAGAGGTGTATATAGTGAGTGATGTTAATTTTAGAAATATGAGTTTTATAATTATATTACTATTATTATTAGTTGTATTATCTGGAAGTGTATTATATTTTACTTCCCATGATTCATCATCTATATACACTCAAATTAATAATCCAAATTTAGAAAAATAATTCTTGATATTTATATCTTTTTGTGTTATTATTAAATTCGTCTAGTGAAATGATCCGATGTTCTATGTGATTATGATCATTTTGAAATATATATAGAGAGAGGAGCTTTTAATCATGAGTAGTATTATTGATAAAATTAATGCTAAATACGTTAAAACTGATGTTCCTGAATTTCGTGTTGGTGACACTGTAAAAGTAGACGTTAAAATTATTGAAGGTAAGAGAGAACGTATCCAAGCTTTTGAAGGTGTAGTTGTTGCTCGCCAAGGTGGATCTATTTCTGAAACTTTCACAGTTCGTAAAATGTCTAGTGGAGTTGGTGTAGAAAGAACATTTCCAATTCATTCACCAAAGGTTGCAGGTATTACAGTTGTACGTAGAGGTAAAGTTAGACGTGCCAAACTTAGATTCCTTAGAGGTATGGTTGGCGGATACCGTATTAAAGAAAGAGGACAAAAATAAAATAAGGCCAATGCCTTATTTTTTTGTTAGAGGGATACAATGAGTGATATTAGAGAAAAAAAAGTTATGAAATGTTTTAAGGAAGTAATTCCTTATGTAATTGTTGTTGTTTTGGTTTTATTATTTAAACGATTTTTTTATGCTCCTATTAAAGTTAATGGTGAAAGTATGATGAAGACATTGCATGATGGAGATATAATGATTCTTGATATTATTGGCTATAGAGTAAATGGGTTAAAAAGATTTGACATTGTTGTTGTTAATGAGGGCGATGAATTGATTATTAAAAGAGTAATTGGGCTTCCTGGAGAGAAAGTGGAATATAAGGATAATCAATTATATATTAATGGTAAGAAGATTAATGATAAGTATGCTAGTGAAGTAACTGAAGATTTTAATGAGACTGTTCCTCGGGGTGAGTATTTTGTTTTAGGTGATAATAGAACTAACTCTATGGATAGTAGAGTTTTTGGAAGTTTTTCTAAGAAAGATATTTTAGGGCGAACAAGTATTATTATATTTCCTTTTGGTAGGATTGGTGTTAAAGAATAGTTTCGCTATTCTTTTTCTTATGTTATAATATCATCTCAAGGAAGTGTATTTATGTATTTAGAATATTATAAAAATAAAATTTCTGAAATACCTGATTTTTTAGAAAAGTATCTTTCTGCCCCTTCTATGGTGAGATTAAAGAAAATTGGATATTTTTGTGGAATGGATTATGCCTCAAATGATGTATATGACTTTTTGGAATACATTACAAGATTTGATCATTCATTAACGGTTGCTTTACTTACCTATAGACTTACAAGGAGTAAGGAAGCAACTTTAGCAGGTTTATTTCATGATATTGCAACACCATGCTGTTCTCATGTTATAGATTATATGAATAATGATTTTGCAAAACAAGAGAGTACTGAAGAATATACTGAAAGAATCATTAAGGCTGATTTTGAATTAGTTAATTATTTAAATTCTGATAATATAAATGTTGATGATGTTGTTGACTTTAAGAAGTATACTATTGTTGATAACGATAGACCTAAGTTATGTGCTGATAGATTAGATGGTATTATTTTAACTGCTATTTCGTGGTGTAAAAATATAACTTTAGAAGATATTAATCTAATACTTGAATCTATAAAAATATATAGAAATGAAAATGGAGAAGATGAGATTGGTTTTGATGATATAAATGTTACTCAGAGAATTATTGAAATAAATAATGTGATTGATATTTATTGTCATACTGATAGTGATAATTATATGATGATTTTACTTGGTGATATTGTAAAATTAGGCATTAAATATAAATTGTTTTCTTATGATGATTTGTATTCTCTTACTGAGGATGAGTTGTTTTCTATTTTAAATAATTCTAAATACAGTGATATTAATAGTTTGTTAGATAGATTCTATAATATAAAGAATGATGATATTCCTCATACAAATATACCTAGTATTAAAAGAAGATTAATTAGACCTATTTGTAATGGAAAAAGGTGTTAGTATGTCAAAAGTTTCAAATATATTATTAATGATCCAATATTTAGAAAGTGGTAGAAAATATAGTATAAATGAACTGGCTGAAAAATTAGAGGTGACTCCTAGAATGGTTAGAGTCTATAAGGAGGAATTAGATAAGGCTGGGATATTTGTTGATACTATTAGAGGGCCATATGGTGGATATGTATTAAATCAAAGTATAAGAATCCCTAAAAGAAAATTTAGTTTATCTGATTATAATTTTATAAAAGGTTTGAAAGTAGATAGTACTAAGCAAGAGAGACTAGATATAATTGCGGATAAAATACATGGTATTTATTTTGATTCTACGGATGAGAAGGTTGAATTAAATAATGAAATTAGATCTTACTATAATATTTTGACTAGGGCGATTAAAGAAAAAAGAAAAGTTTTAATTAACTATTATTCCTATAAAAATGGGACTCAGGATAGGGTTATTAGACCTGTTGATTTATTTCTGTATAATTCTGGTTGGGGATGTGCTGCTTTTTGTGAATTGAGAAATGATTTAAGACATTTTGATCTAAAAAGAATTAATAATATACAATTATTAGATGATTTTTTTAAATAGACTTAATATTTCCTCTTTAAGTGATAATTATTACTTAAGGAGGTTTTTATATGAAAGTTGATAACAAGATGAATATTATTTTTTATAATTTAAAAAAATCAGTATCTGATAGTTTTGAAAATACTGATTTGGATAAGGTAAATTATGCATTACAAAAAATTGATTCTCCAACGTTAGTGACTGGAGTAGGTGGTTCTAATGTTGTATCGTGTTTTGCCTCAAAAGTATTAAATAAAAAGAATAATATTATCGCGACTAATGTGGAGATGAGAGACATACTTTATATGAATTTAGCTGGTTATGATAATATTTTATCATGTAGCTATTCTGGAAATAATTATGGTGTTTTAATGTCTTTTTCAAATGATTTAAAACATTATTTATTAACTACAAATAAGCGTTCTTTTGATGGAGTTAATACTATTAATTATAATATGCCTTGTGAGGAGAGCTTTGTTTCTCTTGCAGCAACATTAGTACCTTGTAGTATTTTACTTAACTATTACTACGATGGTTGTGGGGATATATTAAAAGAAATTGATGAATATAATTATAGTTTTGACCGTGGTTGTGATTGTTTTGAAATATTTAGTGGTTATGATACTTCTGTTCTAAGTAACTATTTAGATTCTACAATGATAGAGTCTGGAATTGGAATTCCAATTATTCATGATAAATATGCATTTTGTCATGGTAGGAGTACTATTAGTAAATATAGTGATAGTATAGCAATCTATTTTAATAAAGATACTGAATTTGATAAATTGATGCTTAAACTTCTTCCTGATTATTATAAAAGTGTTATTAAAATAGATGTTGGTGATGGATTGATTGGAGAGTATAATGCTTTGGTTCAGGTAATGTATCTTACTAAGTATTTAGCTTGCAGTGATAATAAAAGCTTATCTGATGTAAATTATAGTCCGTTGGTCTATAAATTATATAATTTTAAGGGGAAAATATAGGTAGATTTAATCTACTTATTTTTGTATAATTTATTTATGCGAAGAGGATGGCTTGATTTGGTGTATAATAAATTAATAAAAAATAAAAAATTCTCATATAATTCTTTTGAGAATAAGCTGTATTTAGTATTACAGAATAAAGGTTTTAAATATGAATAATTGTGATACCTTATTATAACTTGTAAATTTTTTATTTGGGAGTGAAAATAATGAATAATAATAATTTAAAAAGTAAAAGCAATGGTATTTTAGATAAGAATAATAATGTTAGAAATAAATCAATTATAATAACAAGTATTGTAGGAATTATTATGAATGTCTTTTTAGCGGTTTTTAAGGCTATTGTGGGATTGCTTAGTGGTTCAATTGCTATTGTTTTAGATGCTGTTAATAATACTAGTGATGTTGCCTCTTCTGTTATAACTATAATAGGTACTAAACTATCTAGTAAAAAGCCTGATAAAGAACATCCTTTTGGGCATGGAAGAGGGGAGTACTTGAGTGCTTTAGTGATTTCCGTAATTATTCTTTATGCTGGTTTTTCTTCATTTATAGAGTCAGTAAAAAGAATTATTTATCCTACTGTTGCGAAGTATAGTATTTTTACTATTATAGTTGTTGTTGTAGCAATAATTGTTAAAATTTTCTTAGGTTATTATGTAAGGAATAAAGGAAAGTATTTAAATTCGTCTTCTTTGGTTAATTCAGGAAATGATGCATTACTTGATTCTATAATATCTTTTTCAACTTTAGTTGCCGCGATAATTTTTATGGCATTTCATCTTTCGATAGAGGCTTATTTAGGAGTATTGATATCTATTATTATTTTAAAGTCTGGAATAGATATGATAAAAGATGCTGTTTCATCAATACTTGGTGAAAGAGTTGATGTTTCACTTGTAAAAAAAGTAAAAAAGACAATTAACGCCTTTCCACAAGTTATGGGAGTATATGATCTTATATTTAATAATTATGGCCCTAATTCTTATACTGGTTCAGTTCATATAGAAATACCAAACACTTATACAATTGATGAAGTTGATGAATTACTTAGGGAAATTACACTTAAAGTATATTTGGAGCATGGTCTTGTTTTATCAGCAATTGGAATATATTCGGTTGATAAAAAGAATCCATTAGCCATTGCTGCTAGAAGGAATATCAGGAAAATTTTGAAAAATTATCCTCATATTTTACAAATGCATGGTTTTTATTTTAATGCAGAAAAAAAGTTAATACAGTTTGATATGGTAATAAGTTTTGATGAAGATAATCAGTTAAAACTTTATAATAATGTTTATGAGGAGATTTATTCCTTGTATCCTGATTATAAAATTGTTATTTCTATTGATAATGATTTTAGTGTATCTATTTGATGTTGTTGGAAGGTGTTTTATATGGCGATTGACAGTAAATTAATATTGAGAAGAATATCTTTGGATCGAGATAGAATAGAAGATTTTTCATCTTATCCATTTAATATTGAAATAGTTTCAAATTTTCATGAATTGAATTTTTCATCTCCTGTTACTTTTTTTGTTGGTGAGAATGGAGTTGGTAAGTCTACTTTTATAGAAGCGATTGCAGTTAGTTTAGGATTGCCTCCGGAAGGTGGTAGTCAAAACTTTAATTATGAGACTAGAAATACTACTTCTGATCTTTCTAACTATTTAAGGGTAAGTACCTATAGTAGATGTAAAACTAAATTTTTTTTAAGGGCTGAAAGTTTTTATAATTTTTCTTCCGAGATGGATAGATTGGTTCAAGAGGATGGCTTTATTGAGCTTAACTCTGTTTATGGTGGTAGTTTACATGAATGTTCTCATGGAGAGGCCTTTCTGAATCTTGTTAAAAATAGGTTTATTGATCATGGACTTTATATTTTGGATGAACCGGAGGCTGCTTTGTCACCACAGAGACAGTTATCTTTGTTGATATTAATTGATGAACTTGTTAAGGAGGGGTGTCAATTTATAATTGCGACGCATTCTCCTATACTTATAAGTTATAGAAATGGTGAAATATTGGATTTAGATAATAATTTTAAAAAAGTTGAATATAAGGACACAGATATTTATAGAACTTATAAATTGTATCTGGATAATCCTTTGGGAATGCAAGACAAATTGTTTGAGTAAACTTTTTCTTGTGGATTACAATAATGTAAAGTAGCGTAGTAGGTAGTGTTTCTAGATGGAAAGTTCTTATATATGAAAGCGTTTATTTCTTATTTGTTGAGTAAAATTGACATTAATTATTATGATTTTCTTATCAATTTGGGTGGTTTTCATATTGGTAAAACTATTAATTTTAAAAGTAATGTGAATTCGGGCTATCTTTTGTTAATAAACTGTGTATATATTGAAAATTTATCTGATGAAAAATTGTCATTATTAAAATCAAAAACTGTAGTTGATGATCAATTATTAGAAATGGTTGAAAAAACGTATAAAACTGTTTTGTATCAAAAAGAAAAAACGAAGATAATGTATGATCCTCCGATGTTAAACCATATAGTTGATAATGGTAATTTAGTTTTTGAATTTTCTTATGGTAAAAATACTAACAAGTAAATTAGAAGTAAGAAAATGGGAATGCAGTAAGTGTTACTCAATAAATGATAGAGTATAAATGCAAGTATAAATATTATGTTTGAAGGATTAAAATATTGTTTTGATAAATAAAGGATAAAAGATAGAATGTACGGTAGCGACTATCGGAATTTATTTTGGGCAGTGACGACCAAAGCGAATAATTTATTTGAAAATTATTCTTTTGTTCTGATTTCTATAAATACGTAAAATTTGATATTTTATATTATTTGCAGTATTTTTTTTGAAAAATATATGTTATACTTGTATAAGATAGAATAGTATAAAGGGTGTATGTATTTATGAAGATATATTTATATTTAAATAAGGAGATAAGTGTATTTAATTTACCTGAAAGCGTTTCTGGTAGTTATAGTTTTGATATTGATGATCAAGAATCTTCAAAGTTAATTAATGTTGATGCTAGAGATGGTGCTTGGTTTTTATTTGAAACCAAAGATTGTAAGATAATTGATGGTAATCAAATTGTAAAAGATGCTATGTTGCAAAGCAGTCATTTTTATGTTATTTCAAGGTATGGAGTTAATTACTTAATATATGTAACAAAAGGTGATGAAAGTGAATTTATAAATACATATAGCTATGTTAATGACTTTAATATATGTATTGGTCTTGATGGAGCTACTGCATATTATAATTGCCCTTTTATTAATGGAGTCAATCTAAAAGTTTCTTCTCAAAATGGCAGTGCTCCGGTATTGCAAACAACGTGTGACAATATATATGTTAATGGTTCTCATATTGAAAAAGGTTGCTATTTAAAAAGCGGTGATGAGATAGAATTATATGGTGCTAAAATTTTATTTTTAAATAAGCTTATAATAGCTATAGCTGATTCAAATGTTTTAAAAATTGATTCAGCTTCTTCAAGACTAGTTCCTGCTTCTATTCATGGGAATAAAGACTTACAGAATTTAGATGTTCAAGAAAAATCATTATTTAGTGAAGATGATTATTATTCTAAATCTCCAAGACTTAGAAGAATTGTTGAAAAGAAAAAGATTGAATTGAGTCAACCACCAGCAAGTGAAAAAGCACAAGAAGTTCCATTTATTTTGACTGCTGGTCCTATGATGACTATGGCTATTTCTTCTGGAGTAATGATGATGGATACAATTACGAAAGTTGCTTCAGGTGCAGTTGATATCAAAGATTCTTATGGACAATTAATATCAGGTGGAACTATGATGTTATCATCATTACTTTGGCCTTTACTTACTACTACTTATAACAAAAATCTTGCGAAAAAAAATAAGAAGAAAACCATTGAAAAATATAATAAGTATATAAAAGAAAAAGAAGAAGAGTTGATGAATGAGTCAAAGCTTCAATCAGAAATTATAAAAGAAAATGTTATATCTTTAGATGTATGTATGGAAAATTTAAAACATAGAAAATTGAATTTCTGGGATAAAAGAATTGACCAAAATGATTTTCTTGTTGCTCGTATTGGTGTCGGAAATGAAAAACTGAAAGTTGAAATAACTAATCCAGAAAAAGGTTTTTCTGTTGATGAAGATGAACTTAAGAAAAAGGTGAATGAACTTGTTAAAAAGTATGAATATATAGAAAGTGTTCCTATTGGGTATTCATTTTATGAAAATCGGATTACCGCTATTATGGGTAATGCTGAAAAGAGTCATACTTTTATAAATAATATAATATTCCAATTACTTACATTTTACAGTTATGATGACTTAAAGTTTGTTATATTTACGAACAATCAAAATAAGCATTATTGGAATTATATGAAATATTTAAATCACAATATGACGAATGATAATGCATTTAGATTTTTTTCATCGAATGAGGATACTGCTGAAATTGTTGTTGATGTTTTAAATCAGGAAATTGACAATCGTTTAAGTACAATGAATGGAAATGAGCAACAACGTTTATTTAAACCTTATTATTTTATCATTGTTGATGATTTGGATACTATTAAACGAAAAAATATCGTAGAACGTTTATCTGAAATAAAACCTAATGTTGGCTTTAGCGCTATTATTTTAGAGAGAAAATTGAGCAAGTTACCAAGTTTATGTAGTAATTTTATTAATTTAGGTGATAAGACATCAGGAATTTTAAAGAACTCTTATGAAAAGCAGGAACAGCAGCTATTTTCTGATGAGGTAAATCCGAATATTGATATGATGGAAGTTGCAAAAATTCTTGCTAATATACCTATAGAAATTTCATCAGGTGAAGGAGCTAGTGGTGATTTACCTGATGCAATTACTTTCTTAGAAATGGCGAAAGTAGGTAAAGTTGAACAATTAAATATATTAAATAGATGGAATACTAATGATTCTACTTCAAATTTAAAAGCTGAGGTTGGTGTTGATCCTGATGGTAAATTAATGTATCTTGATTTACATGAAAAGGCACATGGACCGCATGGACTTGTTGCTGGTATGACTGGTTCAGGAAAAAGTGAGTTTATCATTACTTGGATTTTGTCATTGTGTATGAATTTTTCTCCTGAAGATGTTGCTTTTATTCTTATAGACTATAAAGGTGGTGGTCTTGCTTTTGCGTTTGAAAATCAAACTACAGGAGTTAGACTTCCTCATTTAACAGGTACAATAACTAACTTGGATAAGGCTGAAATTAATAGAACTCTTGTTAGTATTGATAGTGAAGTTAAAAGAAGACAAAGAATTTTCAATGAGGCAAGGGATAAGTTAGGTGAGAGTACTATTGATATTTACAAATATCAAGGATTTTTCCATGATGGTAAATTATCTGAACCTTTGCCACATCTATTTATAGTTTGCGATGAGTTTGCTGAGTTGAAAGCACAACAACCTGATTTTATGGATAATCTGATAAGTGTTGCACGTATAGGTCGTTCTCTGGGTGTTCACTTGATTTTGGCAACACAAAAGCCAAGTGGTGTCGTTAATGATCAAATTTGGTCAAATACAAAATTTAGGGTCTGCTTAAAAGTTCAGGACGCTAGCGATTCTAATGAAATGTTAAAGAGACCTGATGCTGCTAGTCTTAAGCAAACTGGTAGGTTCTATTTACAAGTAGGTTATGATGAATATTTTGCTCTTGGACAATCAGGTTGGTGTGGAGCTAAATATTATCCATCTGATATAATACAAAAGTCAGTTGACAAGTCAATTAATATTGTTGATGAAAATGGTATAGTTTTGAAGAGCATTCAATCAGGTGCCTCTGCTAAGAAAAAGTCTGAAGCAGAAGGTGAACAATTGGCTGCAATCATGAATGAAATTATTAAAGTTGCTAAAGAAAGTAATAGATTTGCAAAAAGATTATGGCTTGAAAATATTCCTGAAATTATTACTATTGATAATACAATTAACAAGTATGGAGTTGAACAGGGACCAAATAATTATAATATTCTAATAGGTGAATATGATGCACCTGAAAAGCAGGAGCAGTACCCTCTTATTTATAACTTCTTATCTGATGGTAATACTAATATAATTAGTACTGATTCATCTGAGAGTGAGGAAGTGTTAAATACTATACTTTACAACATAATGAAAAACTACAAACCAAATGATGTTTCTTTTTACATTATTGATTATGGTTCACAAAACTTTGTTAAATTTAAGAAGGCACCTCATTGTGGTGGTGTTGTTACCCCTTCAGATGCTGAGGAGTTTAACAACTTAATAAAATTGATTTCTGATGAACAAAAAAATCGTAAAAAGATTTTGGCAGATTCAGGACTTGAATATAAAGATTATGTGAAACAAAATCCTGGAAAGATGCCAGTATTATATGTAATATTTAATAATTATGAATCAATTAATGAAGCAAACCAAGCTTTGTATGATACTATGGGCGAAATGTTAAGAGATTCTGAAAGATATGGAATTATTTATTCATTGACCACTAATTCTTTAGGTGCTATTCCAGATCGTATAAGACAGTCAATACCGTTTGCTTTACCTTTAAAATTGAAAGAATTATCTGATTATGGTTATTGCTTTGGTCTACCTGACAAAAAGCAGCCTAAGGGTAATTTTGGTAGAGGTGTATGTAGAAATGATGTTCTTCATGAATTTCAAACTGCTTTTATTTGTGAAGAGAGGACTGAGCAAAATGGTGTATTACTTTCTTTATTTGAAGAGTTGAATTCACAAAATATGGAGTCCGCTATTAAAATACCTTCACTTCCTGAACAGATTACACTTGATGAAATTAAAGATAAGATTAAAGGAGTTAAGAAAATTCCTGTTGGAATTCAGAAAGGTTCTCTTGCTGTTAAGTCGTTTAATCTTACTGTTGATGTTGGTAAAATTGTTTTATCTAATAAGATGAAGTATCTTAGAGGATTTATCAAAAGTTTTATTGATGAAATTATGTATTTAAATGAAAATATAATTGTTATTGATCCTTGTGAATTTATTCCAGATATTTCAAGTAAAGTTAAGAATTATTTTGCTAGTAATTTTGATGATAGTATTGATAAAGTAATTGATTTTGTTGAAAAACAAAAAGATGTTACAGATAAGAATACTGTAATTGTTATTGCATCAGTTGCTAGACTTTTATCAAAATTAGAGGATTCATCAAAGATATCTGACTTATTTAGTAAATGTCGCTCAACTTCTAATTCATTTATCGTAGTTGCTGATGAAGTTTCAAAGGTTAAAGATTTGTCATATGAATCATGGTTTAGTGGTATAGATATTAGTCAAGGTGTTTATATTGGCCCTGGTGTTGATGAACAGAATCTTTTGAAAATAAGTAATTATACAAGAGAGTTATCGGTTCAATTGCCTAGAAATTATGGATACTATATTGCAGAAGGTTCATACTATGTTATTAAGTTAATAGAATTTGAAAGAGTGGAGGAATCTGAAGATGATGAAGACTAAGGTAATGATTAAGGCAATCTTCCCTTCAATTGATAAGGAATATGATATTAAAGTTCCTATTAATGAATTAATGTGGAAAATCAATAAGCTCATTATAAAAGCTATATATGATATGAATGGTATTAACATTGATATTAAACAGGATAGTTTTATAATGATTAATAAAAGTACAGGTTCAATTTATGATAATAATACTGCCTTGATTGACACTGATATTAGAAATGGTACGGAAATAGTTTTTTTAAAAGAGAACTGATTTATCAAACTAAACGACTTGCTATCGTTTAGTTTTTAATTTACACTTACTAAATTATTTTTATTGACTTTTATTTTTTTCGATGATAGAATGTTTATAGATAAGATAAGTAAATCTTATTATGTTATAAAAATTGAAGGAGTGATATAGTGAATAAAGAAACGTTATCAATGAACCAAGCAATTAAAATTATGGTTCAAACAAATCAAATCATGTCTAATTGTAAAGCTAAATTAGAAGAAAAAAATGATGATTTTGTAAAAAGAGTATCTGAGTTATGGGAAGATAAAAATGCTGTAGAGTATATGAAAGCTCATAAGAAAATTTTTGAGGATATGATTGATCAACTAAGTCATAATAATGGAATTTTCAGAGATACTTTAGCTGGAATTGCTGATGCTTATGCTGCAGCAGGTGGTATGGGTGTAAAAATGACTGAGACAGCTGTTAAATTAACTCCAAATATTCTTGTTGAGGCTGTTAAGGAATTCTTTGGAGATGGAAATGGAGATGACTTCGGATTTAAAGATCCAGTAACTGGACCTGATAAAGTAATGGAAGCTTTTTCAACATTAAAGACTGCTATTAATAATATAATGTCACAAACTATTTCTGAGATTAAGGGAATTAATGCTTTTGGAAACACAGAAGTTCGTAATAATTTAGCTCAGTCAGCTGGTGAGATTGTTAAGCTTTTCAAAGATAGAATTGAACAAGATGAGAAAATTGTTAAACAACATCTTGATGAAACTGCTTCTAAATACAAAAATCTTGGTTCTAATGCTGCAACTACTGCAAAAATCTCAAGTAACTAATATTATTGTATTTTTAAAAACAAACATTTGTTGTTTGTTTTTTTGTTGACTTCTTTTTTTGTAAAATATATGTAGAATATTTGCAAAATCGATAAATACTTGATATGATATAGTTAGTTGTGGTATGGAGGTGTAAGTATGGATGATAGAGGAAAAGCTGTACAACTATATGAAAATTTAAATTCTATAGCTAATAATTTAAATTCAATAAGTACTAATATGGATTATTTAAATGATTCTTTAAAAGAAAACTTTATGATAGATGATAAACCAATTTATAATGATGAGATTGATAATTTGAGCTATGATGTCATGGATCTTAAATCTGCTATTTACAATGGTGTTATGAGTGGGTTAAAGAGTAATTATCTATAAGGGAGTGAATTTATGATAAATATTAATGTATCTAAGTTAAATGATGTAATTAGTGATTATTCTGTTTTGGTCGATAGAATTAAAAAGAACAACGATAACATCATAGGTAATTTTTATTTAATGAAAAAAAATTGGAATGATAACAGGATTAATGCTATGTCTTCTAATTTTAATAAAGAAAAGGTTAAGTATGTTGGATTACAAGAAGATATTGTTAGTCAATTGTATATATATAGATTTATTTCTAGCAAATATGGAGAACTTGGAAATAAAGTAAAATGTAATCTTGATGGTAAAGGATTAATTTATTATAAGCTTGATAATATTATAAGTCAGTTGAATACTGTAATGTGGCAGTTTAATAATTTAGGTGATATTTCTTTTTATCCTAACTCGGCTATTATTTTTGAATACAGAGATGATTTAAAGAATATAATTGATTCTTTTTCTAATATTAGAGATAGAATAAAGAGCAAATTTGATTATGTTTCGAGCATTGAATCTACTGTTTCGGAAAAACTTAGAGATTTGAAAATTGAAAATATTGTTCTTAACAAGTATGAAAGTGAGGAGTAGGAATGTTATTATCTAATGAAATTGGAATGGATGTTTCACAGGTTAGAGTAAATGTGGACAAAATGGTTGATAGTTATAATACTTTGTTGAAACTGGAAGCTTCACTAAAAAGTTTTAATGAACGATTTGGTTCTTATTATCAATCTAATAATTCAGTTAGACTAAGTAAGAATAATAACTACATTGTTAATTCAATTCACAGTCAATATCTTAATTTAAAGAGTTATAAGTTATATACAGAAAAATATATAAAAAAGTATACTACAGTTACAGAAAATGCTGTTACACAATCTAAACAGGTTAATTCTAGATTAAGTTAGTGTGAGGAATTTATGGTAGTTGTGTATGGTTGTAACAGAGGATGGTACAAATATCTGGTTGTGGGCATATATTCTTTGTTAAAATATAATCCTTCTGTTGAAAAGATATATATTTTGTGTGAGGATGATAGTATTAATGATATTGATTACTTATCGGAGATTTCGCAAGAATTTAATGTTGAAATGGTTGTGCAAAATATTGTTCCATTAATTAATAAATATTATAAAGGTGTTTTTAATAATAATACTATTTACACCGACTTTGCTTATGCAAAACTTTTGATTAGTGAAGTTGTATTGGAAGATAAAGTATTATATCTAGATATTGATACGATTGTAAAGGGTGATATTAGCTCTCTTAGCTGTTTTAACATTGATGATTATTATGCTGCAGGTGTTAAGGATAATGGCGGTTTCTTAAATGGACACAATGTATCTTTGGGGATTAAGGATAAGTATATGAATACTGGAGTAATGTATCTTAATACTAAGAAGATAAGAGATGATGAATTAATTCCACGTTTTTTTGATGTAATAAATAGTAAAAATTTAAGATATCCTGATCAAGATGCATTTAATGTAGTGTGCAATGGAAATATTTTATATTTATCTAGCATGTATAATTTTGCATTTAATGAATTTTTTCAAGTTACTAGACATGTTTTTCATCAAAGACTTAGAAAAATAATTCATTATACGGGTAATAAGTTGGATTGGGTTGCGGATAAGTTTTGTGCTGAAGAGTGGTATGTTGAATATGAGGATTTTTATAATAAATTTATTAATCCTAATCCAAAGAAAAATATTAAAGTTGCTTTTTGTTCAAATAAAAGACTATATAAGTATTTGGCAATAAATATTAACTCATTACTTAAATATAATAATTTGATTGAGAAAATTTATTTGGTATTAGAAGATGATGATATAGAAGACGTTCCGTATTTACAAGATGTTATTTCTAAGTATGATGTTAACTACGAAGTAATTAATTTTAGTAAAGTACAGTTCAACTTTTTATCAAAGTCTTGTCAAAACTTGGATACCATTTATTCTAACTTTTGTTTTGCAAAACTATTATTATCAGAATTTACTTCTGAAGATAAGATAATATATTTAGATATGGATACAATAGTCAGAGGTAATATTTCAATGCTTTGGAATTTTGACCTAAATGATTATTATGCATTAGGAGCGAGAGATTATGGTGTCTTAGATGAGAATAATCATTATGGTACTTTGCATACTGATTGTAAATACATTAATACTGGTGTGATGGTTCTAAATCTAAAGAAGTTTAGAAGTGATGATATGGTTACTAAATTATTTAAATACATAAATGAAAATAAACTTGTTTATCCTGATCAAGACGCATTTAATTTAGTGTGCAATAGTAAGATTGGTTATATTCCTAGTATTTATAATTGTGTTTGGGGAGTTACTAAGGATGTTAGGGATTATGACAAATCTGTTATTTTTCATTTTCCTGGTGAAAAGTTATATTGGGTGACCGATAGGAAACATTCTGAAGAATATTATGAAGAATATTGTAGTTTTTTAATGGAATATAATATTAGCGATTTAAGTTTTTTATAGAATAGAAGAGGAGTTTTATTATGAATGGTTTTTCAAATGATAATAGTTTTGTAAATAATAATGGTGTTTCAACGTCGGGGAATATTAGTATAAATGCATCTGGTGTTTTTACTAGTTCTTTATCAGAAAACAGTATTTTAGCTACTGAAATTGCTAAAAGTAATACTAGAATTGAGACAGTTGATTTAGATGCAATCTTCTTTAAAACAGAAAATGAAGTTTCTGAAGAAGAAGTACAGAAGATTATGAATGATGGTTCTTCTGATTCTGCTACAAGTCAGCCTGACACTAAACTTAGAAGTAATTCAACTGGTAGTGTTGGCTCTTATGGTGATTCATCAGATTCAGTTGATACTAGTAGTATTTTAAGGAGTAACTCTGCAGGTTCTGCATTTACTAATGGCATGGGGTCTAATTTAGAGATGACTAAAAAAGTTTCTCAGCAGAATGTGATTGATGCTCAAAAAAAAGTTGAGGAGAAAAAATCTGCACTTGCTGCAGCAGAAAAGGATTTAGAAGATGCTAGAAAAAATCCTAATATAACTAGTCAAGAGTTGCAACAAAAAGAAATTAATTATGATAATGCAAAAAAACAATATGTACAGGCTGACGATGAATTTAAAAATGTAATTAAAAATGCATCTGAAAGTGAGGCTGCTGCTGGTGGAGATTCATCTAGCTTTTTAGATAGTTTAAAGGGTGCAGCTGATGCTGCGACGGATGATATTCTTACTCAAAAAGCTAGTGATGCTGCTGCGAATAGTGGTTCTGGTTCAACAGGTGGTAGCCAGGATACATCTGCGTTGGAAGATAGTTTATCAGCAGCAAAGAATGCTGCGGGAAGTGATATATCTAATTCTGGTTCAGGGTCATCTGGAGGCTCATCTGGAGGAGGTTATTCAGGTGGTTCTGGTGGAGGCTCTGGAAGTTCAAGCGGTGGATCTGGAGGTTCAAGCGGTGGTTCTGGAGGTAATTCTACTAAGTATGTTACATCAGATAATTCAGGTGTATCAGGAGCAGATAATGTTGCTTCTAATTCAACTGGAGAGTCGTGGGTATTAGATCAATCTGGTAATTGGCGCCATTATGATAGTTCAGGTGTAGATATAACTGGTTTAGATGAAGTTATGTCAAAATCAACTAATCAGCCTACGGCAATACCTAATTCCTCATCTTATGTTGGTGGCAATTAAAATAAAAAAGAATCAATACAACTATATGTATTGATTCTTTTTTAATCTTCATTTATTGTATATATTCATCTATTTTGTCAATAAATTCACGAAATGTTATTATCTCTTTAAATTTGTTATTTGCATTATATTCTTTTCTCTTAATTTCTATTAATTTATCATAATCCTCATCATTAAGATATTTGTTATTGATTAAGAATTTTTTGATTGGAACAGACCATTCTAAAAGTTTTTTTACATCATATTCATTATATAATTCTAAATAGTAATAATACATAGCTATTAAGACATTTATTGCTAAGACTGTCACTAATCTTTTATTTGCACCTCTTACTAGAGCATTTTTTATTGCCCAATTCATATTATATATAAAACCTTCTAGCCCTGTAAATCTATACTCTCTATTATTTCTTCTAGTAATTGAATTTGGATTTTCATTATAAACATATGTAGTTTTAGATAAATGATGATAATTGTTGCTTAATAGTAGTAATAATCTATTAAATCCGTTGTCCTCATTTGCCCTTGTATTGTTGAAATGTACATCTTTTGCATTTATAAATGTTCTATCATAAATTTTTCCGTGTAACCATGTTAGGTCGCTATCCATTATTTTTATTTCATTATCTCTAATATACAGAAAATCACTATAAACTAAATCATAATTCTTTTTTTGTATTTCTTGGTATAATTCGTATACTGAATCATATGTATATAGGTGATCATCACTGTCCATAAACATTATGTATCTATTGTCACTATTTTGGATACCGTACTCTCTAGCTCCTCCTGGTCCTGCATTTGTAGGTGTTCGTAATTCTTGTATATTGATAAAGTTTGAAAAAAAGTCAATATAAAATTTATAGTTGTAGTCCGAGCAATCATTTATTAGATAAACATTTAAATCATTACTATTTATCTGTAGACATAAAGATACTAATGTCTCAGTAATTGTTTCTTTTGCGTTATAGCATGGAATTATTATATCTATCATTATTTATCACCATTTTTATTATATCATTTCTTTTTTTTTATGTAAATTTTTGTCAATAAAGTTTTGGATAATAATTAAATATTATTTTTCATGTTATAATTTAATTAATAATGGAAGAGGTGTATTATGGCTGGATATTCAAATAATGAAGCAGATTATGATGCTTTAAATAAGATAATAAGTAATAGTACATATACAAGTACAGTAATAAATGGGACTGATGTGAGCTATAAAGAAGATGATATTGAAAATGTGGATTTTGATGAAATTAGCAATACAGCCAGTAACAGTGTATATACTAATAGTACTGGATACTCTGTTGAAGTGAAAGATGATCCGGAGGAAAGTGCGGCTAGATATGAAGTTAATGAACAGCTAAATGATTTAGCTGATTTTAATGGTGATGGAACTTTCGATTACGAAGATATTAAGGCAATGAATGATAGTTTACGCAGCAATACAACAGATTATGGTTTGACGATTGGTGCTGATATGAATGGAGATTTGATATTTGATGAAAAAGATATTCAAATACTTACAGATTATTATAATGGAAAGACAAGTGGGAAAGCTTTTGATGTTGAATATTTAAAATATAAAAATAGTGTATTAAAATCTGGTTATGCTAAATCACATAATGTAGAAAGTTTACTTACAAATTCTGCCATTGATCATACTTCTGATGTCAATGCTTTAATTGATGACTATTTTATAAGTAAAACTGACTTTAACAATGATGGAAAAATTGATCAAAATGATTATGTATATGCTATGACTCATAAAAGTGAAGGATTAGATAAATATTCTGATTTAAATGGTGATGGAGTCTTTGATGATAAGGATATTAATATTTTAAAAACGTATTTAGATGGTGGAGATGTCACTCAGAGCTTAAATGTAAACCAAGTTCTAATGTTTTCCTGTAAGCAAGATTTAAAAGATTATGAAGCTCGAGAAAAAGAATATGTTGATTATATCGAATATTTGGAGTCAGTTGATGCGTCAAAAGAACTAATAAATACTATAAAATCAAAAAAAGATGCTATTCAAGAAACTATGCGAGCTATAAAAAGGCGATATTCTGATTTAGAAAAAAAAGATAATTATGCTTTTCAACACTATGAAAGAGATATGGGAGTATATTGGCAAAAAGATATTGATTATGATAAGGTTGCTGATTATTACGAAGAACATAAAAATCTTCTGAATTGTCCAGAATTACAAGGTAAAGATGTAGATATAATTACTGTTATTGACTACATTACTAGGGAAAGAGGAATTCCTATTGAGCATTTCGAAGCTGAAGCTCCAGGAGCCCCTGGAAATGGTTGGTATTGGTATTATGACTTAATGTCTGAAAATGAAAGAAAAGCTTTTCAATATCAATATAGATATAATGGTAAAAGTGCCGCAATGAACTACTTTAATGATTTAAAGACAGAGCTTGATAAAAGACAAGAAGGTAAGGGTGCTGGCTACAATAAGAATAAGTCTTGGGCTCGTAATAATAAGGAAAATGAGTCCGATCCAAATTATTTATCTAAAATGTATAAGAAACATCAAAGTCTAATTAAGAGGATAAAAGATCTTTCTGATGAACAAAAAAAATATTATCATTTTATATTAGATACTGAAGGAGAACAAGCGGCATATGATTATTTGGAAAACGCTGATTATAGTCAAGCTTTAAACTCTGAATATCAAAAAAATTCTATTAGTACAATCAATCAAACAGATTATGTCAAAGAGTATCTTTTAACTAAGGTTGATTTAAATAATGATGGAAAAATTGATCAAAATGATTATGTTTATGCAACAACTCATAGAAGCAGTGGGTTAGATAAGTATTCTGATTTAAATGGTGATGGTAAGTTTGATGATAAGGATTTAAATATTTTAAAATCATATTTAGATGGAAAAGATGTTTCTGCTTCTTTAGATGGCCAGAGTTTTATGAAGAATACTTATGAACTTCAGAATAAAGAGTATGATGAAAAAATTGCTGGTTTGGTTAAACAACAAGAAAAGTTAAAAAAATTAATTGAAAAATTAAGTAGTGGAGATGATTATGAATCTTCTGAAATAGATGGTGTGGAGGTTTCTTTTACTAAAGAAGAAGCACAAAAAATGCTTGATCAAGTTTCAACTGAAATATCTCAGCTAAAGATGCTAATAAAAGATAATAAGCAAATGATTTTGGAATTGCCTTACTTTAATATGATGATGACTCCTGAATATCAAGAATTTGCAAGCAATTATGATTGTAAGAATATTAATAATATTGATTATGAGCAATTATTATATGATTATGAGCATCAAGGAAGTAATGGACAATTGGGTCATACTTATGAAACTGAAGATAATCCTGTTGACTGGTTTGCAGTTATAGAGTATTTAGTTGAAGAAAAAGGTTTATCTATCAGTGATATGGGTGCTTTCAATACTACTTATATTGATTATATGTCTATGGATGAGTCACAAAGAATGATGTATCATTATCTATTTAAGACTAAAGGTAAGGAAGAAGCTAGCCACTATTTTAATGATATTATTAAAGATCCACGTAGGCAAAGAGAGGCGAAGTTTAGAGTAGATAGAAAAATAAAAGAAATGGATTGTACTTATTCAGTGGATGAAAATGGTAATATTGTCGATGTTAAGTTAGATTCATCATTTAGGAATTTAGTTTCAACATTTGGTGAAGGAATGGATGATGCGATAACAGGAAATTATGCAGGTATATTTAAGTGGGGAGAAGATGGTTATACAGAAGAGGAATATGAAAAAATGTACCTAATGCAATATTTGGCAAAGAATGATACACTAAATTCTTCGTATGGTGCTGGACAAGTTGGTGGTGGAGTTGCTACTGCGTTAGTGACTACTGCTGCATTTACTGGAACTAGTTTGTTAACAGGTGGAACCGCAGCTGCAGCTTGGGCTCCATATTTGGTTAATGTAGTTTCAATTGGTACTGCTGTTGCTAATCAGGGAGGAGAGGCTAATCATTATGCATTATTAAATGGAAATAGTCAAGAAGCTGCAAATCAATATGCCTTTCAAATTATGAAAAATAGTTTGTTTAGACAAGCGTGCTCAAGCGTTGTTGGTAAAGGTATAGGTTCTTCAGCACAATTTTTGTCTCTTTTGAGAGGCGGCAACTCATTAGGCTTTTTAGGAAATATGGCAGTGTCTTCAGCAAATATTCTTGCTGATGCATCAACTTCTGTTTGGGAGAAAGCTCAGGAACAAAATCTGAAAGAGGCTCTTCTTAATGAAGCTCCGTTAGATGCAGATAGTGCAAATTCTCAGTTACTTGAGGTATTTATGTCTAATGTTGCTATGGGTGCATTACAACAATTACCTACTGCTGCTTTATCATATTATAGATTTAAAAAAGGTGGGGAGACATTTGAATTTTCTGCAGATGATTGGCTTTCTTATAAAAATTCAAATCCTGAGGCAACTGCGGAAGATTTTATGAACTTTTATAGTGGTTCTAAGGTTATAACTTCAGATGGAAGTTTCCATGATACTAAAACAACTACAACATCAAGTGATTATTTAAAGCAAGCACGCTCAACACTAGAAGGGGTTTATAGAGGGCTTGATGGAGATAGTAATGCAGTTTTGACAGATTTAGAAAGAAAGAGTTTGAAATATGCTGTAGATAATATGAATGATGCGGATAAAATGGAATTGTTTAGATATTCTCGAGCTGAAGAATTAGATGCATTACTTGATTCTGGAATTAGAATAACAGATGAGCAATCTAATATAATTATAAAAAGGTATGGTTATAGTAATAGACAAGAAATGATAGCTGAAGGTGGATTAGCTAGACTTTCTGCAATAGATAATGCTTTACATGCAGAGTCTGTCTATAATGTTTCTAGAATGCAAAGATATTTTGAGCAAGCTATTCAGGGCAATGGTAACATTTCATTTGATACTGAAAAATTTGCTCAAATATTAGAAAAAATGTCTAATAGCGAAATTAAAGAACTTTTTACAACTGATTCAGAGACTGCAAAAAAAATAATATCTATAATGCAGACTAACCCTGAGGTGGAGCTAGCATTCGCAAAAAAACTTTCGGGATGGATTGATATAACTGAGTCAAAAGCTCTAAAATGGGGTTATGATAGTAAAAAAGGTATAATAACTGTTGATCAAGATTGGCCTCCATATGGTGGTATGGAACTGTCAAGTGTCAAAGGATTTGACAGTGTAGGTGGTTATACTGTTGATGGACAGGAAATATTATTATTAGATAGATTTGGAAGTGATCGTGGCGGTACTTATGCAGAGATGCCTGCATCAGGTGTTTATTCATTAGATGAAAGGAGTATATTTAATAATCCTGATACAGCTTCATATAGACAAATGGAATTAAATAAAACAAAGTATATTGATTTTTGTGATGGAGCCTTTGACATAGTATCTTATTGTAAAGAAAGTGGAATAAATGTGAGAGATGAAAAGGTTGCAATGATGGATTCTACAGTTAGAAAGAAAATAGATGCACTTGCAACAAAAATAGGATCTGATTCAAAAAGTGTATCTGAAGCGATATTTGGTCAATATGGTTCATATACAGCTGATATGGAAAGCAGGCCTGATATATATACTGTTGCTTCTGCCAGTGGAGTTTCTGAAAAATATGGATATGTTGGCGTGGCTGCGCCTTGGGTTACTGCAAATGGTGAAGAAATTGCTAGTGGTGGAGCAGTTCAATATAATTTAAGAACAAGTGAAGCAACATTAAATAAGTTAGGTATTATGAAATCATCTAGTGACATAAAATTTACTAACAATACAAATAACTACCATTTAGAAGCACAGAATTTTGTAAAAGGAACTCTATCAGGAAGAAATATTTCTAGTTATACTCAGAGTGAAAAATCTAAATTAAATCACTATTTGAAGAAGATGGATAAGACTGATTTACAAGCATTCCTAACTACTGATCTCAGTACAGCAAATACAATAATGGAGTATGTTTGTAGCAATCCACAATTGGAATTATCTGTCGCAAAAAAACTTTCAGGATGGATTGATATAACTGAACCAAAGGCTTTAAAATGGAGCTATGATAGAAATACAGGCAGAGTTACTGTAAATCAAGATTGGCCTCCATATGGTGGAAATGATATTACTAAACCAATTACCAGTGTTTCTGATATTAGTGGTAAAAATGTTAATGGACAGGAAATATTGTACATTGACAGGGTTGGTGGTACAGGTGGTGGAACTTATGCTATAATGCCTAGTGATGGTTCAATAAATACTATGGCTGAAAGAGGCGTTTTTAATAATCCTGAAACTGATAAATATAGAAAAATGGAATTTAATAAAACAAGATATATCGAGTTTTGTGATGTGGCAGATGAACTTGTAAAATATTGCGATGCAAATGGTATTCCTTATGAACTAGCAGCGACCGATTCTAATGTCAGTGCTAAATTATCTGCTTTAGCAGAGAAATTTGGTGTTTCTACTAAGAATGTCGGAGATGCAATCTTTGGTGCTAAGGATAAGTCTTATGTTGCTGATTATTCAAAAGATGATCAAGGCAATTATAACAGACCTGAAATTGGTGATATTCGTGATGCTACGGGTCAGTCTGATAAATATGGGTATGCTGGAACGGCTGCGCCTTGGGTTACTCCAAGTGGTGAACAGATTGCTGGTGGCGGAGCTTCTCAATTAAATTTAAGAACAGGTGAGTATATGCTTGCAAAACTTGGTATAATTGAGTATACTTATAATGGAACAGCAAAGGGATATGTTAAGAGCAAATAATAATTTTTATGGAGGTTTGAGTATGGATAATAATGCAATAAAATTAAAAAAAATCTATGAAATTGCAAAAGATTATAGATATTTAGATTTGAAAAATTTTATAAGTATGTCTTTAGCCGCAGCTGACTATGATTTGAGTATGATGGATAATGTCTATTTTGATGAGATTGTTGAGTTGCCTGATGTATTTGGAGTTTATGAAAAAGATGATAAATTGTTTTGTTATTATACTAATGAGCGTGCACAAATGACGACAAAGCAATATGATGATCCAGGATTATTTATGGCAATGTTTGTGCAAACAGCCCCTTATTCAACTAAATATATTTCAAACTCTAATGTAAAGTAAGAACATTATTTAAAATTGTTATATTGAATGTGAGGTGATTACATTGGACGATTATTGGAGTAAGATTGATAAATTAGCTGAGGAAGCTAAGAATCATAGCTATTTAGATATTAATAATTTTATCAGTATGACTCTTTCTGAAAGTGGTTTCGATTTGAGTATGATGGATAATGTTTATATTGGAGAAATAGTAGATTATCCTGATGTTTTTGGCTGTTATGAAAAAAATGGAAAGTTGTTTTCTTATGTTGTTAACAGTTATGGAGAAAAAAGTGTTAGAGAATATGATGATCCTGTAAATTTTATGCTCGCGTTTGTGTCTACGGCTCCTAATGTTAAAAAATTTGAAAACAATGATATTAAGAGAGTTTAAAATATATTTTAGTGCTATATTTTTGAACTATGAGTTACGAAAGTATTATTATTTCAGTCATTGTGATGTACAATGACTGTTTTTTTATGATATTTATATAAAAAATGCTATAATAAAGTTGGTGATATTATGCATAAACAGAAAAGAAATATAATTCTTTTGTTTATATATAGTTTTTTATCTACATTTTTATTATTTAGATCTTGTGATACGTTATATTATCTATCTAGGGGAGTCTCATCATCTAAATATATTATTTTTACTGTAATATCTGCGATTGTTACTATATTGTTTCAGATTCCTATTGGTATGTTTGGAGATAAAATTAATAAGAAAAAAATTCTATTATTAAGTAATTTATTACTTTTGATAGGAGTTATTTTTTATATTATTTCTCATAGTTTTGTAGGTCTTTCAATTGGAATTATTTTTCATACTTTACAAACACTTTTTTCTAATGGTATAGTTAATTCTATTTTGTATGATGAGGTAAATAATAAAGAGGAGTTTTCTAAATTACTTTTTATAAAGTCTATTTTTTCATATACTGGGTATGGTATTGCTATGATACTTGGTGGTGTAGTTGCTGATATTAATCTTTCATATATGTATTATATTAGTTTGATACCTATTGTTATTAACTTTTTAGTATTATTTTTATTAAAAGATATAGAAGTTAGTGGGAAGACTATTTCTTTTAGTAAGATATTTAGGGAAGCACGTTACGTAATTTCAAAAAAAAGAATTGTTCAATATCTACTTTTATATGAAGGTTTTTTAATGTCTATAATAACTGTAATGGCAGAATCTCATCCAGAGTATTCTCAAAGATTGGGAATTTCAGCAACTGTGATAGGTATATATACAGCTTTAATGTTAGTTGTAGGAATTGTGGGTGAATATATTGCTTCAAGGATTAAGCGTGACTTTATAAAGGTCTTTATATTTCCAATTATTGTTTCTTTAACGCTATTAATGATTGGTATTCTAAATAATTATTATGGGATAATTTTTATTGTTTTAATTCAATTATTTTATGATATTCAGTATAATGGTATGTTAAGTATATTACATGAGGAAGTAAGTAGTGAATCTCGTGTAACTATGGAGGGCGTTTTATCTTTAATAACTAGTATTTTTGCTATTGTGATTGGTATAGTTACATCTATAATATTAAAGTTTATGTCTATAGCAAATATGTATATTGTGATTGGAGTTTTACTGTTCTTTTATATTCTATTGTTATATCTTTTTTATAGAAGAAATATCGATTAAAGTGTAATATGAAATATGTATAATGGAGAGTAATCAAAATGATAATTTAGAATCTGAGGCTTACAGAATGAGTTATAAAGCAATAAAATTGGGAGTAAATCCTAAAGATATAATTATTGATGATAAATCAAATAATACATTTGAAAATATTGATAATAGTTTAAAACTACTTCCAAATGAGTTAAAACATATTATAATTATTACAAGTGAGTTTCACTTAAAGAGATGTCTTTTGATATTTAAGAAGAAATATCCTGAGTTAAGTATTATCATGATTCCTTCTAAAGATGGATATTCTGATCGAGATAATTGGTTTTTATCTTCAAAAGAATGGAATTCTGGTAGAAGTATTGTGGAATATGAAGCTCATTTACTTGTAAAATATGCAAGGGAAGGCAAGATATATGATATGGAGATTAATAATTTGTTATTTCATAAGTAGTGAGGTGATTTAATGAGTGAGTTATCTAAAATAATTCTTGGAACTGGAAGTTATGACACTGTAAAATGTGGCAATACTGTTTCGGTGACTGGTGATGGTGGGAATGCTTGTGGATATTTTGGACCTGCATATAAAAAATTGGCTCCAAGATTAGTTACATATACTCCTTATGCGTTAGGATATAGTAAGTTATTAGAGATTAAAAATAGTGGTAATTATCAAGATTATTTGAACTATAGAAAATATATTGAAGATGAATACATAAAAAGTTACTATGATCTTAGACTTAAGGATTTGGATGTTAGTTTACTTTTAGAGTTATTAGAAGAAAAATTTGGGGATAAGATTATATTATTATGTATTGAGTCTGTAGATGAGTTTTGTCATAGAAGATTGATTGCTGATTTCATAGAAATTAAAACAGGAATATATATTCCTGAGGTTGCAGTGTCAGAAGATGGTAAGGTAAAGAAATTAGAACCCATAAGTTATAAAGAAAGGTTGCAGAAGCTTATGTAGGGTATTTTTATGGATTATAAAAAGTGTTGTGATGTTGTTAATGTTTTAAATAGTTATTTTAGTCAGTCTAAAGATATTGCATCTATTGAATATCCAGTTAGTATAAAGTATAAGTCTATAGATTATTATATTTATATGTTTTATTCTTGTTTACTTGATTATGGGATGAAATCTAAAACTTATCATAGTAATTTAATTAATACTTATTATAAATATAGAGAATTATTTACTCCTAGCTATGTTATTAAAAGTAATGAAGAGGAATTGAAAAATATAATTGTTAATAATATTCATCCAAGGTATCCAAATATTGCTTTAAAAAAATGGATTAAGTTATCTAATGGGTTAGATAAACTAGATATTTTAAATATATTAACAAATATAAGGAGTTATAATGAATTAGAAATTTTTATTAATAGTTTGAATTGTTATGGTCAAAAAACTGGTGGTTTGTTGATGAGAGTGATATGTGATTCTAAAATATGCCATTTTGTTGAATGTATTAAATCTATTCCTATTGATAGACATGATATTGAAATAAGTTATTTAACGAGAGTTATTGATAAGAGAAAATTGAATGATAGAGAAATAAAGATGCTTTCTGATTTATATGTTGATGTGGGATATAGTCTTAATATTGATCCTAGTTTGATTGACAAGTATTTGTGGCAGGTAGGTAATCTATATTGTAATAAGAAAAAGTGTTGTGATTGTCCACTTAATGGTATTTGTTTTGGAGGTAAGTAAATGAATAAAGTTAGTTTAATTAATGATTCTTATACTGAAGATGGATTGCGTCTTCCAATGATACACTATGAAGCAGAATTAAAGGATATATGTGTTTTATTTATTCATGGTATGTGTCAGACTATTATAGATAACTATTTTGCAGTTCGTTGTGGGGAGTTGTTATCAAAAAATAATATTGGCTTTATTTATGAGCATAATAGAGGACATTCTATTGAAAATGATATTCTAATGAATGATGGAACATATACAAGATGTGGATGTATGTATGAGGTATTTGAGGATTCTATTTTAGATATTGATTTGGCTATTTCAAAAGCAAAGGATTTGGGTTATAAAAGAGTTATATTAATGGGACATAGTTATGGTTGTAATAAGGTTATTTACTATTGCTATAAAAAAAATCCAGATATATTAGGAATTATTCTTGCTAGTGCTCCTGATATGATGGGGTTACATTTATTGCGTCAAAGTGATTATAAAGATTTAATTATGGAAGCTAAGAATAATATTGATGATTCTAATGATGAAAAGTTATTAAGTAGTATTGTGGAAGATTATATGTATATGAGTTCTAGAACGTATTACAATTGGTATAAAAAAGATTCCACTCTTGATAATTTACCAATAATGGGATATTCAGATAACTGGAGTCAATTTGAAAGTATCAGTCTTCCAATTCTTACATTTTCTGGTTCATTAGAAACTGATAATTATCTTCATTTGGATTTATTAAAAGATAAAGCCACTAATTGTCGTAATTTCACATATAAATATATCGATTCTGCTAATCACTTTTATATGAATAGAGAAGATGAAGTATCTAATATTGTTTTAGATTGGATTAATAAGTTAGTTAGGGGTTGATTTTTAGTTAGATAGTAATTGTGCAATAAATGTTTTTATTACTTATTTACTTGTTAAACCTGAGTATCAAAAACAAAGTTTAGGTAAAATGATGATGAATGATTTTTGTAAAAAGTATGAAGGATATGGTAGGAGAATATTATCAACTGAGTTAGACAAAGAGGATTATTATAAAAAGTTTGATTTTACTATAGATGGTATAGTAATGTTTAATAAAGATTGGAAAGAAGATTTTGAAGTTTAGTTGGGTGATTTATGAATTTATATGTTGTGAGGCATGGAGAGGTGCCTTCTAATATTGAGAAAGTTATTGCTGGTTGCAATGATGAAGTTTTAACTGAAATGGGCATAGCTCAAGCAGAATCAGTAAGAGATAGATTAAATAATATTGAGTTTGATGCTGTTTATTCTTCACCGGTTTTAAGAGCGGTGCAGACGGCTCATATTATTACAGGACAAAGTATTTTTTACGATAAGAGATTAGAAGAGAGAAACCCTGGTAGTATGCTTGGATATAAGAGAAGTGAAATTAATAAGGATGAGTGGAATTCTTTAGATTCATATTTTACTGCTCAAGGAAGTGAGACACTCCTTGCTGGTATTGAGAGAGTTAAATCTTTTCTTGATGAATTAAGTCGAAAATATAAAGATGAAGATATACTTATAGTTACACATAATTTTATTTGTAAATGTATTTGGATTATAGAAGAGAATGTGATGAATCCAGAAGAAATTAATAATTTTTTTCAAAAAAATGATGAAATAAAAGTATATAAGAGGTAGTTTATGATAAAAAGAAGTGCTGGTATTTTATGTTATAAGTTTGAAGATAATAATGTTAAGGTATTATTGTGTCACTTTGGTGGACCTTATTGGGAGAATATTGATAAAGGTGCATGGTCTATACCTAAGGGTGAACTTAATAAAAATGAGAGAATAGTTGATGCTGCTAAAAGAGAATTTAAGGAAGAGACTAATTTAGTTATTCGTAATGAATTAAAATATTTGAGTAGTAAAAAGATTAGTCATAAAAAACTTGCTATCATTTTTTGTGTAAATGAAGATTTTGACTTAAGTAATTGCTATAGTAATACATTTAAATTAGAATGGCCGAAAGATTCCGGTTGTATAAATGATTTTCCTGAAATGGATAAATATGAATGGATGGATATTAATAAAGCTAAGGAAATGATTATTGATAAACAGTTATGTTTTATATTAAAACTTGAAGATTTTCTTAAGTAGTTATTCTTATTTAGTGTTTTTAGTGTTACAATAACACTATTTTAAGGAGATGCATTATGAGAATTAAAAATATTTATCTTGGTGATATTATGCTTGTTTTGAATGAAGGTTCTACTAATTATAGAGCAATTGATGGTGGCGTTGTTGTATCAAAGGGTCCAATATGTAAAAAAA
>CACWWC010000024.1 GCA_902764545.1 uncultured Erysipelotrichaceae bacterium
TTTTTTTGTAAAAATATAATTAAAAAGTGTAAATCAAATATAAATTTACACTTTATTATATAAATTATGATATAATTTAAATGGAGTGATATGATGAAAATTAATATTAAAGATTTAAATGTTAATTACATACAATATGGTGAAGGAAAAGATATTTTATTACTTCATGGTTGGGGACAAAATATTGAAATGATGAAGCCATTAGGAGATAATTTTAGTGATAGATTTAGAATAACAATACTTGACTTACCAGGATTTGGAGAAAGTGATGAACCAAAAAGAACATGGAAAATAGACGACTATGAATTACTACTTGAAGAATTTGTCGAAAAAGTAAAGATAAAAAAACCTATTGTAATTGGACATTCTTTTGGAGGTAGATTAGCAATAAGATACAGTGCTAGAAACCCAATAGAAAAGCTAGTTTTATTTGGTAGCCCATGCATTAGAATTCAAGAAAATCTTCCATTAAAAGTAAAAATTTTAAAAGGTCTTAAAAAATTACCAGGAATGAATAGTTTTGGAGAATATATGAAAAAATATATTGGCTCAAGAGATTATAAAGCCGCAAGTCCTGTTATGAGGCAAACATTAGTAGAAGTAGTTAATGAAGACTTATCTAAATATGCAAGAGAAATAGAAGAACCCGCTTTATTAATTTGGGGGAATAACGATATAGAAGCTCCACTAAATGAAGCAAAGGAACTTGAAAAAATTATGGTAGATGCAGCTCTAATAGTGTTACCAGGAACACACTATGCCTATTTAGAAAATTTAAATCAGGTAATAAATATATTAAATAACTTTTTTTAGGAGGGAAAAATTATGATGATATTGATATATATAATATTAATTTTGGCATTCTTTTATGCTAATTACCACAGAGGAGCAAGAACACTACATATGCTCCAACAAAATTTGTATAATGAAAATAATAGATATTTAAAATGGGTATTTAAAAATATAACGGACTTTTTTAGTGTTGACATAATTGTAATTGGTATAACCCTTGTTGGGATATTTGTAATATACGATTTAGAACTTATTACAATATTATGTATGTTATTAAGTTCATTAATATTAGTATTAGCAGGTTATAGTGCTCATAAAGAAATTATAAATGATCAAAATAAAAAGAAACTAGTCATAACTGCAAGAATTAAAAGATTGATCACAACAACATCTATTTTCTATTTAATTCCAATAGTAATACTTGCACTAAATACAAGTAACTTACATCTAGCATGGATACTATTCTTTATAGAAAGTATTTTACTATATTTGAATAGATTTGTAATTTTTATTGCAATGCTAATAAATATGCCAATAGAAAAACTTGTATTCTTAAAATTCAAACGTCAGGCAAAAAGTAAACTGAGAAAAATGAATAATTTAAAGATAATTGGTATTACAGGAAGTTATGGAAAAACGAGTAGTAAAAATATTTTGGCAGATATTTTAAATGTTAAATACAGTGCATATCCAACTCCAAGAAATTTAAATACATATAATGGTTTAATGATGACAATAAATAACTATATGGATAAGTTCACTGATATCTTTATTGCGGAAATGGGTGCATATGTTAGAGGTGAAATAGCGGGCTTATGTAAATTTATAAAGCCTAAATATGGTATTCTAACAAGAATAGGAACAGCACATTTGGAAAGTTTTGGTAGTCAAGAAAATATCCAAAAGGCTAAATTTGAACTAATTGAATCATTACCTAGTGATGGATTTGGAGTTTTAAATGGTGATGATGAACTTCAACTTAACTATGATTTGAAAAATGATGTTAGAATAATTTGGATAGGTATAGATAACAAAGACGTAGACGTACGTGCAACAAACATAAAATGTTCAAATAAAGGAACAGAGTTTGATGTGATTTTTAAAGGCAATAAAACAAAATATCATTTTGAAACAAAATTATTAGGAAGACACAATGTATATAACATACTTGCAGGAATTGCATGCGGACGAGAATTTGATATTGAGATTGAAGAACTACAGCATGCAGTTAAAGGGGTAAAACCGGTAGAACATAGACTAGAATTGAAGAAACTAGGAGATTTTTACCAAATAGATGATGCATACAATTCAAATCCTGTTGGAGCAGCGAATGCCTGTGAAATTCTAGGAATGATGCCAGGATTAAAAGTAGTAGTTACACCTGGAATGATCGAGTTGGGTGAAAAAGAAGATGAATATAATAAAACATTCGGAGAACAAATCGCAGATGTTGCAGACATAGCAATATTAATAGGAGAAAAGAAAACCAAACCAATCAAAGAAGGATTATTAAGAAAAGGATTTGACAAAGATAAAATAATTGTATTTAATGATGTTAGAGAAGCATATCCTTATATAGGAAAACTTGCAAAAAAAGATGAAGTATATGCATTATTTGAAAATGACTTGCCAGATACATTTAATGAAAAATAGGAGGATGAATTTATGAAATATAGAGTAGGTGTAATTTTTGGTGGAGAATCAGTAGAACATGAAGTAAGTATTATCACAGCAATTCAAGCTATGAATAAAATGGATGAAGAAAAATATGAGATAGTACCAATTTATATTACAAAAAACAGAGAATGGTATACTGGAGATATGCTTAGAGATATTGATGTATACCAGGATTTTAATTTAATCAAAAATTATAGTACAAACGTAGTTTTATACTATAAAAATGGAAGTTATGTATTACAAAGTAAAAAAGGCCTTTTCAAAAAGACTATTAAAGAAATAGATATAGCATTCCCAATAGTACATGGAACAAATGTAGAAGATGGAGTTCTTCAAGGATACCTACAAACTATTGGTATTCCATATGTTGGCTCAAATGTGTATGCATCAGTAGCCGGTCAAGATAAAGCCATAATGAAAGATATATGGAAAAGTGCAAATTTACCAATGACAAAATATGTATGGTTTTATGATGTTGACTACAGAGAAGACTCTGAAGCAGTAATTAAAAAAGTTAATAAATTAAAGTATCCAGTAATAGTTAAGCCAGCAACAACAGGCTCAAGCGTTGGAATAAGCGTATGTGAAAACAATGAAAAACTTAAAGAAGGTATTGATGAGGCTATCCAATATGATTCTAAAATCATTGTAGAAGAAGTTGTTGAAAATTTAAAAGAAGTTAATATAGCTGTTATGGGTAATTATGAACATCAAAAAACAAGCGAAATAGAAGAAGTATTATCAGGTAATAAATTCCTTACATACAATGATAAATATATTGGTGGAGGAAAAGGAAAATTAAAAGGCGGATTTAAAATTCCGACTAAAGCTTCATCTAAAGGAATGGCATCAGCAAATCGTAAGCTACCTGCAGATTTAGATAAGGAAATGAAAGAAGAAATAGAAACAATAGCTAAAGATGCCTTTAAAGCATTAGGAAGTTCAGGAAACTCAAGAATAGATTTTCTAGTAGATCAGGACAGTCAAAAAGTATACATAAATGAGATTAATTCAATACCTGGAAGCTTAGCATTCTACTTATGGGAGGCAAAAGGGGAAGAATTTACAAAAGTGTTAGATGACATGATTCAAATAGGTATAAAAGATTATAAAAAGAGAACTAGCAAAACACATTCATTTGAAACAAATATTTTAGCAGGTTTTGCATCTCATGGTGGTATCAAAGGAATGAAGGGAGCAAAAGGAAAGCTAAGATAAAAGGCTTTCTTTTTATTTTATATGAAAAAAGAAAAAATACTTGTAAGTGCTTGCCTATTGGGTACTAATTGTAAATATGATGGAAAAAATAATATAAATGAAAAGGTAATAGAATATTTGAAAGATAAAGAAGTAATACCAGTATGTCCAGAAATACTTGGAGGACTATCAACTCCAAGACAACCTGCGGAAGTATTTAATAATAAAGTTATAACAAAAGATGGGAAAGATGTAACTAAAAAGTATATAAAAGGAGCAGAAGAAACACTATATATTGCAAAATTATTGAATATTAAAAAAGCAATTTTAAAATCGAATTCTCCTTCATGTGGAAATTATAAAATATATGATGGAACTTTTAGACATAATCTTATAGATAAAGCAGGAATAACTTCAGAATTATTAATGAATAATAATATTGAAATCTTAAATGAAAATGAATTATAATATTGAAAAATAAATTATCTACTGATAGAATAATTACTCAAAGTTGATTGAAAACAACAAATAAAAAATGTATTAGAAGGAGCAGACATGATAATTTATAAAAATAATGGAACAAAAATTGAATTATATCACTTTAGAATTGATAAAACAAAAGCTCAGTACTATAAAATAAATAAATTTTTAAGTGGACAAAAAACATGCCTTTCTTCTCTTTGCCATATAGTAGGTGAAGAAAAGCCAATATTTAAAAAAAGAGAAATAACAGAGCAGGACTCAGTTATATCACTACCAAGCAAAGATGATAAAAAACCAAATACAACATATGAGTATTTAATAACAAATCACGCAAATGAGAATGTTGCAGTTGAAAAATACCTGAATGGAGATTTTCAAGATAATTCCGCAATTAAACTTAATTTTAACGGGTTAAATGATTACTTCTTATTAACAGAAAAAGATTATGAATATTTAGGTACGTATAACAATGGAAAAAACTATATCTTAAGAGGAATCCTAAGATTACCGGAATCATTATATATACTTCAAATGCTTGAGCAAGGTCATTTTGAAAGACTAAAGAATTTTAATATTGAAGAACAATTAAAACTGTTTACAATAGATAAAATAGATGATTTAGCAATAGATGAAATAAAAAAACTCGATCAATATGGGATTACAGATAATTTGTATCAAGAGATATTAAGTAAATCAGTAAATGGAGAACCAATTATACAATATATAAAAAAGTAGGGTAAGAGTAAATAAAAATAATGAATCAACAAAATGACTCATTATTTTTTTAGTATTTTTAGTCTTAATTCATCTGAAATAGGAAAACCATATCTCATTCTTTCATCATCATCCATAATAACATTATGATTAAATTTTAAAAATAGATCTTCCAATTGAAGTATTTTAAAAGTTTCATGTATACTTCCAATGTTAGAATTGTGATATCCAAAAGTCTGATGCCAATCTTTTACCATTTAAATAAATCATGTAAATCATTTCTACTATTATATTCAGCTAGTTTCATAAGCAAATCAAAACGTTCAATTTCAGCATTTCTTTCTAACAAGATTTTATTTTGGTTTTCTATATATAATTCCTGCAGTAAATCTATGTTTTTACCTTCAAAATCCTTACCTAAGGTTATATCAAAAATATATTTGTATGCATCTTTTACTACATCATTTGGACTATTTATAATACCTTTACTCATTAAGTATTGATATGAATGTTCCACTTCACGAGCAATAATACCTATTGTAATATAATTCCTTATAGCTTCTTCATCATGAGAGCATAAGTCATTTATCAAATTATTTACATCTCTTTCTATATGAGAACGAAGCTTTTCAATAGAAACGTCAATATGACCTATACTAGGATTAAAAGCAGCAGGATAGAAAAAATCAGCATTATTAGGATTATATGTTATTAAAGGTTTATTATTTTTTTCTTGGAATCATTTGCTTCAATAAAATGTCTATAACTTCACTTGATAATCCATCTTTTTGCAAAAATACAAAATATCATTAAGCTTATTCAGTGAATCAATATCTAAATTTATATGTGACATAATACCTCCCCATAAATATAGTGCATATTATTAAGTAGTAGAGATAATTAGTCAAATAAAAAACACTCTTTAAAAGAGTGATATCACAAAAATGGTGGGGCGTTAGGGATTCGAACCCTAGACCCACTGATTAAGAGTCAGTTGCTCTACCAACTGAGCTAACGCCCCATTTGCAAACTGCATATTTATTTTATATCAAAAAAAAGATATTTACAAGTATTTTTTTAATAAATTTTAATAATTAAGTAATATATTATTAAAAAATGTCATAATATAATAAAAAAAGACTTGACTTTATATAAGTTATTATAGTATTCTAATTATGCAATTGAGAAAAAAATATTTTTTTCTTGCAAAAATAAAAAAAATAGTGTAAACTTAAAAAGTACACGCGAATTAATGGACCTGTAGCTCAGTTGGTTAGAGCACACGCTTGATAAGCGTGGGGTCACAGGTTCAAGTCCTGTCAGGTCCACCATTTATATGCCTCAATAGCTCAGTTGGTTAGAGCACTTGACTGTTAATCAAGGGGTCCTAGGTTCAAGTCCTAGTTGGGGCGCCATATGGCGAGTTGGTGAAGTGGCTTAACACACTGCCCTTTCACGGCAGCATTCACGGATTCGAATTCCGTACTCGTCACCAATGTGTACGTTATAAACCGCTAAAGTAGGCGGTTTTTATTTTTTGTATAATATAAAAATATTTTTATTGACATTTATTTACGATAATGTGATAATATATATGCGGACGCAATTTGAGTTGGAGTAGTACTCAAGAGGCTGAAGAGGCGCCCCTGCTAAGGGTGTAGGTCGGGCAACTGGCGCGAGAGTTCAAATCTCTCCTACTCCGCCATTATTAAAATTAACATTGATATAAATCAATGTTTTTTTTTGAAAAAATAAATCTTCTATCAATAGTATATAGAAAAAAAATATGCTATAATCAAAACAGGAGTGTATGAATATGGCAAATATAATTAGAAATTATTTAAATAACTTTAAAAATATAACAAAATATTACTTTTTTTTGATAAATAAAACCAAGAATCATGAATACGTAGAAATAACCAACGAATGGTTAATAGATAACTATTATATTTTAGCTGAACACAAAAACATGATTAAAGAAAACATGAAAGAGTTAAAAAAGAATCTAAAAATAATATATAGAAACTACATAGTTTTAAAAACAATTGTGTCAAAAAACAATTATAATCTATCTTTTAAAGATTTAATAAATGAGCTAAAAAGTTATCAAAAAGAAACCAAAAAAACATTTACTTACAAAGAGTTAAAATATATTATCCCAACACTCACTTTTGTATATACAGAAAGATTAAATGAATTATGCCATGAAGAATATATCAAATTAGTAGATAAAGAAGATATTAATTCTATAATTACAGGTAAAAAAGATATTACATTAGAATCTTTTATATCTCAAAACTTTGATTTAAAAAACAATTATCACTATATATTTGAAATAAATAACCAACTATATCGGGTAGAAAATAATAATAAAATTTTCAAAGATTTAAATGATTATTTAAAAGAGCATGAAACGATATTAAAAGACATTATAAATGAAGAATATCAAAATAAAATTAATAATAATGTCTTAGTATCAAATATATTTACAAATCTTTCAAACTTTATAGAAATATCAATAGAAGATATATATGAAAAAGTCTCAAAAACAGAAAGAAAATTACTACAAGATCCTATTTATAAGAAAATGACAATAGAAACTAAATTAGAATATAGACGTCAGTTATTAAAGCATTCTAAGAAAAATCATATGAGTGAATATGATTATTTAGAAAAAATATTTGATACAAATGAACACATAGGATATAAATTAATAAAAAACAGAAAAAATACTTTAAAGTTTACCCTATATATGCTTTTAATAGCAACATTAACAATCATTTCTAGTTTTGTACTTTCTAAATTCTTCATTAGTTTAAGAATAGTAGGTTTTTTAATATTACTAATACCTGTTAGTCAAATAATAATCCAGATAGTTAATCACTTCTTGACAGGAATAGTCCCAACTAGAATAATTCCAAAACTTGATTACTCTAAGGGTATCCCAGAAGAGTCAAGAACCATGGTTGTAATACCAACAATTGTATCAACAAAAGAAAAAGTAAAGCACATGTTTGATGTATTAGAATCATTTTATTTAATCAATAAAACAGAAAATTTATATTTTAGTTTATTAGGTGATGCAAAACAAGGAGACCAAAAAGAATATGATTTTGACAAAGAAATATCAGAGTATGGAAAAGAATATGCTGAAAAACTAAATAAAAAATATAAAAAAGATATATTTTACTTTCTATATAGAAAGCGTTTGTGGAATAAAAAAGAAAATTCATACATCGGGTATGAAAGAAAAAGAGGAGCTTTAATACATTTTAATAAAATATTACTTGGAGAATATGTAGATGAGACAAAATTCTTTAATGTTAATATGCTTCACGATAATAAATTAAATATCAAATATGTAATAACACTTGATTCAGACACTCAATTAGTATTAAATTCAGCACTAAATTTAGTAGGAGCAATGGCACACCCACTAAACAAACCAATACTTAATGAAAAGAAAACAAAAGTTATCAGTGGATATGGAATAATGCAACCTAGAGTAGGAGTTGACATTGAAGCAACTAATAAAAGTCTATATAGTCAGATTTATGCAGGTATAGGAGGATTTGATACATATTCTGCAGTAGTTCCAAATATTTATCAAGATTTATTTGGAGAAGGTAGCTTCGTAGGAAAAGGAATTTATGATGTTGAAGTTTTTAATCAAATTTTATCAGAAACATTCCCAAATAATTTAATACTATCACACGACTTATTAGAAGGTAACTATTTAAGATGCGGATATGTATCAGATATAGAGTTAATTGACGATTTTCCATCAAAATTTACAGTGGATGTTACACGACATCATAGATGGGCAAGAGGAGATGCACAAATAATTGGATGGTTATTTCCAAAAGTTAAAAATAAAGAAAAACACAAAGTAAATAACCCTATAAGTATCTTAGGTAAATATAAAATATTTGATAATATAGCAAGAATGTTCTTAAATCCAATGCTTTTATTAATATTATTGTTGGCATTTACTTGTAAAAAATATTTATCCTACATTTGGATAGGACTAGTTATTGTTGAAATTGCATTGTCAATACTATTCTTCTTAAGAAGTAAAGTTGCAATAAAACCTAAAAATATAAAGAAAATATATTATAAAAATCTGTTTTATGGTGGAAAAAGTATATTACTAAGATCATATATTTCTTTCGCAACAATACCATATTATACTAAATTATACATGGATGCATTTATAAGAAGTTTATATAGAGTATTTTATAGTCATAAAAATCTACTTAATTGGACTACAGCAGAAGATGTTGCTAAATCTGCAAAAAATAATTTGGATACATACATAAAAGATTTCTTAGTTAATTATGTATTTTCAATTATATTTATTGCTATAGGTTATGTAACTCATAATATTGCAGGTTACATAATTGCATTTATTTTTGTAACTGCACCATTTATTCTATATTTTGTCAGTAAAGATATTAAAACTAATAAAATAGAATTAAAAGAAAAACAAATAGATGATTTAGAGGAACTTGCTAAGAGAACATGGAAATATTTTGAAGAAAACTTAACAGAAGAAAATAATTACTTAATTCCAGATAATTATCAAGAAAATAGAGAACAAAAATTTGACAGTAGAACATCTCCTACTGCAATAGGTTTTTCACTAACTGCTGTTATAAGTGCCTATGAACTTGGATTCATAGAGGAGGAAAATACTAAAGAACTACTAAAGAATATTTTAAACTCAATAGATTCTCTTCAAAAGTGGAATGGACATCTCTATAATTGGTATGATATTAAAACAATGAAATATCTATATCCATATTTTGTATCAACTGTAGACTCAGGAAACTTTATTGCAAGTTTAATAGTAGTAAGAGAGTTTGCAGAAGAGAAACATTATCAGGATATTTTAAAAATTTGCGATAAATTAATTAAGAACACTAACTTTAAAAAGTTATACACAAAAAGAGATGTATTTAGCATCGGATATGATGAAAATGAAGGAAAACTATCTGAATATAATTATAATAAATTTGCATCAGAATCACGCTTAACATCTTTTATAGCAATCTGTTTAGGAGAAGTACCATCAAAGCATTGGTTCTGTCTAGATAAATCATTAACAACATTTAAAAATCATAAAGGTTTAATTTCATGGAGTGGAACAGCCTTTGAATATTATATGCCCCTTTTATTCATGAAAAACTATCCAAATACTCTTTTAGATGAATCATACAACTTTGCTCATTATTGCCAAAAAGACTATATTCAAAATGTCTCTAAAAAATTACCTTGGGGGATATCTGAATCAGCATATAATGAATTAGATAACTCATTAAACTATAAGTATAAAGCCTTTTCAACACCATATTTAAAAGCAAAGGAAGAAAAGGATAATCGAATAGTAATCTCTCCATATTCATCTTTAATGGTATTAGACATGTATCCAGAAGACGTATATGACAATATTAATAAATTTAAGAAAATGAACATGTATTCTAAATATGGATTATATGAATCATATGACTATGATAATGAAGGTATAGTAAAATCATATTTTGCACATCACCAAGGAATGAGCCTTTTAGGAATTACCAATTACTTAAAAAAAGGAGTAATAAAGGAATTATTTCACTCAAATATTCATATCAAAACATTTGAATTATTGTTAAAAGAAAAAGTGCAAATTCAATCAAGTATAGATTTAAAAATGGCAGGATATAAAAAATATGATTATCAAAAAGAAACAATAGAAAATGATATTAGATCATTTAATTATATTTCATATTTACCAGAAATGTCTGTATTATCAAATAAAAAATATTCACTTATCATGAATGATAGAGGAGACAGTTTTTCAAGATATAGGACACAACAACTAAATAGATATAGAAAAGTAACGGAGCAAGATTATGGAATATTCTTACTTATAAAAGATACAAAAACAAACTATATGTGGAGTAATACATATGCTCCAATGAACTTTAAACCTAATAAATATGAAGTTGTATTCGCAGCAGACAAAATAAAATATTTAAGAAAAGATAAAGACTTATCAACAAAAACAGAAATAGTTGTTTGTAAAAATCATAATGCAGAAATCAGAAAAATATCTTTTAAAAATGAATCTGATGAAGATAAAACCCTTGAACTAACTACTTATACAGAACCAATATTATCAGAAAACGGTGATGATATAAGTCATAGAGTATTTAATAACATGTTTATTAAAACGGAATTTGATAAGAAAACTAACAGTTTAATAGCAAAAAGGAAAAATAGAGGAGATTCCAATATAAATAGTTATATGTTTACAAGGCTAATTATAGATGAACCCCAAACAGATTATTCATATGAAACAGAAAGATTAAATTTTATAGGTAGAAATCATACTCTAATAAATGCCGAAGCCCTAAATAAAGACTTAACTAATTATACAGGAGATAATTTAGATCCTATATTAAGCATAAGAAATAAAATAATTGTACCAGCATCATCCGCAGTATCTGTATATTTATTAGTTGGATTTGGAAGAAGTATGGAACAAATAAAAGATATTATTTCAACATATAATACAAAAAGCGCTCTAAAGGGAGAATTCAAAATATCTACATTAATGAATGCTGTTGATACAAAGAATTTAAATATCACTGGCGAAAATATGAGAACATATAATATTATGTTGAATTATTTATATCAAACAACAAGAGTATCAGTTAATGAAGAAAGAATGGACTTACTAAGAAAGAACGCGTTAGGGCAATCTGGATTATGGAAGTTTGGTATTAGTGGAGATAGACCAATCATAAGTGCAGAAATAAATGATATAAGTGAAATGAGTTTTATTTATGAAATATTAAAAGCTTTTGAATACTTTAAATCAAAATCTATATTTGTTGATGTGATGATAATAAATAATGAAGAAGGACAATCTAAAAAGTTAATCAAAAAACAAATAGATGATGAACTATATAGAATATATACACTAAACAATTTTTATCATACGCCAGGAACAGTTACAGTAATTGATTCAGAAAATATAACAAGAGAAGATAAAAGTTTACTTGATATTGTCCCAAGAATAAAGTTTGAAAGTGGAGAGTTCAACAATCTGAAAGATGCAGTTGAAAACCTCCAAAAAACAAATATGATTAGTGATTATCCAAAATATTCATATGAAGATAATATAAGAGAGAATAATAACGAAAAACTAAAATTTAACAATAATTATGGTGGATTTAAAAATAATGGTAGGGAATATGTGATTTATAATAAGGATACTCCTGCTCCATGGTCTAATATAATTGCTAATAAAACATTTGGAACAATTGTAACAAATAACGGTTGTGGATATACATATGCATTCAATTCAGGAGAATTTAAAATAACTTCTTGGACCAATGAAATGGTAGTGAATGATAAGTCCGAAGGATTTAAATTCAATGGCAAACAATTTGATCCAGAAAAATGTACTCATGGATTTGGATACAGTATCCTAGAAAGTGAAACCAGTGAATTAAGTCATCAAATAACAGAGTTTGTACCAGTAAAGGATAATATAAAAATCTATTTGATGAACATTAAAAATAAAACAAATTCCAAATTGAAGAAAAATATTGAATTTTGGATAAATCCTACATTTGGTAATTTTGAAGAAAAAACTTCTAGACATATCCTAACAGAGTTTTTAGGAGACGACAATTATTTAAAAATGAGAAATGTCTATAGTATTGAATATGGAGATATTAATGTATTTATGTCTTCATCAGAAAAAATCAAAAGTGCTATATGTGACAAAATGTTAATTAAAAATATTTCTATTGATGTTAACCTCGATAAAGAAGAAGAAAAACAAATTGTATTTGTGTTAGGATGCAGCTTAAGTGATTCACAAAATCTTGAATTAATCAGAAAATATACAGATATTACAAATGTCAAAAAAGAATTAAAAACAGTAAAAGAAACTTGGCAAAGTACATTAGGAACTATCCAGGTTATGACACCTGATTCAAGTTTTGACTATATGATTAATGGTTGGTATTTATATCAAACATTATCATCAAGAATAATGGCTAAGGCTGGCTTTTATCAAGTAAGTGGTGCCTTTGGATATCGAGATCAACTACAAGACGCAATGAATATCGCAATGGTAAACCCACAATATACAAAAGAACAAATTATAAGAAACGCATCTCATCAATTTGAACAAGGAGACGTTCTTCATTGGTGGCATGAAAAAAATCATTTTGGACTAAGAAGTAGATATAAAGATGATTTCTTATGGCTTGTATATGCCACATCTTACTATATTGATGTAACCTGTGATTACAGTATTTTAGAAGAACAGATACCATACGTATCAGGAGAAGAATTAAGTGATTACGAGAATGAAAAAGGAATTATTTTTAACTATACTGAAAAGACAGAATCATTGCTAGAACATTGCCTTAAATCACTAAAACTATCAATGACATCTCTAGGACAGCATAATCTCCCATTAATGGGTGGTGGAGATTGGAATGATGGAATGAATAGAGTAGGTATTAAAGGTAAAGGAGAAAGTGTATGGTTAGGATTCTTCCTATATATTACAATCGAAAAATTCATTAAAATAATTAGACAAGCAAAAATAAAAATGGATCTAAATGAGTTTGAATCATTCAATGAAAAACTAAAAAAAGATTTAAATGAATATGCATGGGATGGAGAGTATTACTTAAGAGCATACTTTGATAATGGGGATAAACTTGGAAGCCATGAAAACACAGAATGTAAAATCGATTTAATATCACAAAGCTTTTCAATATTAAGCGGTGTTGCTCCAAAAGATAGAGTTCAGAAATCAATTAATTCTGTCGAAGAAAACTTAGTAGATGATAAAAATAAAATTATTAAATTACTAACACCAGCTTTTGAAAAAACACTGAATAACCCAGGATATATTATGAACTATCCAAAGGGAATAAGAGAAAACGGAGGACAATATACACACTCAGTATCATGGTATTTAATGGCTTTAATTAAAGCAGGATATCATGATAGAGCATATCGCTACTTCCAAATGATAAATCCAATAAACAGAACAAAAACAGAGAGCCAAACTAATAAATATAAAGTAGAGCCATATGTCATCGTCGCAGATATTTATTCATCAGAATCATTCCCTGCAAGAGGAGGCTGGACTTGGTATACAGGATCAGCAGGATGGTTCTATAAAGTAGGAATTGAAGATATATTAGGTTTCCATAAACATGGAGACAAACTACTCCTAGATCCAAGAATCCCAATTGCATGGGATGGATTTAAAATGACATATCAATATATGGATACTAAATATATAATTGAAGTAGAAAAATCCTCAAAAGAAGGATTAAAGCTAGATGGTATGAATCAGAAAACTAACACAATAAAATTAGTTAATGATCAAAAAGAACATAAAGTGTTACTTCAGATAAAATAAGGAGAATATCTCCTTTTTTATTTTTTAGAGAATGTGATATAATCAATAACTGGAGATGAAGTTTATGAATCTGCAAAAAGATAATTATATAATAGTAGAAATAATCCCAACACATAGTAATCCAGAAAAGGGTTTTATTGCTCAAATAAGTGCTTTAAAATTAAATGGTATAAAGTTAGAAGATAGATTTGATTATAGAGTAGAAGATAAGTTCCTAGAAAATAATGATTTAAAAAATATGATTCAATATGATAAAAAAAGTTTTACATACGTAAATAATATTTATTTTATTTTAGAAAAATTTAAAAAGTGGGCAAAAGATTATCCCTTACTATTATTAGAAGAAAGCTATACCAAAGACTATCTTAAAGATATGAATAATAAAAAAGAATTAGTATATCCCTATCTAGGATTAGAATATGAAACAAGTATATTTGATAAAATAATAGACAAATATAAATTAGAATTATCTGATCATTTAGTGGACTTAATATATGAAGCTATAATATATGAAGGGAATAACAAAAAGAAAGCAAATCAAGAAGAATGATTATTTTTGGTACGAGAAATGTCAAATAATTTGACTTTCTTTTTCTTTTTAAAGAATAATGATATAATAAATAAAATGGAGATGATTTGATGATTAAATTTGATTTCAATACATATGTAGATTCCTTTCTTGATAAAGAAAAATATAACAAATTAATGTCTAAAAAAGAAGAAGTAATTACTAAATTTAATAATAGTAATATGATTGGTTGGACTAAAAGAATTGATGAGTTTTTAATACAAGATATAAATTCCACTGCAAAATATATAAAGGATAATTTTGACTGTTTACTAGTTATTGGTATAGGAGGTTCTTTTTTAGGTAGTTATTCATTTGATAGAATATTTAGAAAATATTTTAATGATGATAAGTTTAAAATAATCTATGCAGGAACAACACTTTCTAGTAAATATTTAGATGAATTATTAAATTACTTAAATAACAAAAATTTCTGTGTAAATGTAATAAGTAAAAGTGGAACAACAATGGAGACAACAATAACATATAAATTAATAAAAGATTTATTAAAAAGAAAATACTCTGATGAAGAGATTAAAAAACATATAATAATCACAACAGATAAAGAAAAAGGTCCATTGAGACAAGAAGTAGAAGAAAATAGCTATAAGTCTTTTGTAATTCCAAACGACATTGGAGGAAGATATTCATTTATTACTCCAGCACACCTACTTCCACTCGCAATAAATTATAATATTAATGAAATAATAGATGGATATTATCATGGAAAAAGACTAATAGATAATGCCTACAACTATGCAGTAGTAAGAAAACTATTATTTGATAGTACAAGAGAAGTAGAAAACTTTTGTGTTAGTGAACAAAACTTCAGTTATTTTACAGAATGGCTAAAACAATTATTTGGCGAAACAGAAGGAAAACAAAGAGTAGGAATACTTCCAACCTCATGTGTTCACACAAGAGATCTTCATTCACTAGGACAATTTATTCAAGATGGTAATAAAATTGTTTTTGAAACATATATAAAAGTAAAGAGAGTAAATGAATATATAGAATACAATGGAAGAAATCTTCATGAACTAAACAATCTTGTAGAAGACTCAGTAATGAGAGCTCACTTTAAAGGTGACGTACCATGCATAGATATTACAATTGAAGAACTTACTCCTTATAACATTTCATCTCTTATATACTTCTTTCAACTTTCCGCAGCATTTTCAGGTTACTTATTTGGAGTAGAACCATTTAATCAACCAGGAGTAGAAATATATAAAAATGAAATAAAAGAAACTTTAAAAGGATAATAAAAAATGAAGAAAAGACATATAATATCAAGTATATTATTAATTATATTTATATTAATAACAATTCTTTTATTAACTAAGAGTCTGACTGTATTTGATGATTCGATATATAAAGTAGTATCCAGCATGAGATGCAATTTTTGTGATATATTATTCAAATCATTTACATACCTAGGAAATACTATTCCAGTTGTAATAATAGTAATATTCTTATTAATTTTATTAAATAAAAAAGATAGATTAATACTAGGAAGTTGTGTTATATCAACACTAATATTAAATCAAGCACTAAAACACATTATTAGAAGACCAAGACCACCTATAGAAGAACGATTAATAACTCAAGGAGGCTACTCATATCCAAGTGGTCACTCAATGATGGCATTATGTTTATATGGAGTACTCATATATTTTGTTCAAACAAAAATAAAAGATAAAAAGTTAAAAATATTTTTAACAGCTCTTTTAACAATAATTATACTTTTAATCGGAATAAGCAGAATTTATGTAAGAGTACATTATCCAAGTGATGTTTTAGCAGGATTTATTCTCACGATATCAATATTAATTATAAATATAACAATAATAAATAATCATATTAGGGGGAATATAAATAATGAGGATGTTAATAAGTAGTTTTTATAATACTTTAATAAATAAAGAAGAAGCGATATCTTTCTCTACAATGTTAGAAATAGATAAATTAAGAAAAAAAGATATCTTATTTTCAATATGTACTTCGAGATCTCATGAAGAAGTTTTATACTATAATCATGACTATCCATTTATAGATTATATTATTTCATATAATGGTAATTATATATATGATGTAAAAAAGAAAAAAAATATTTATAAAAATCCATTAAAAAAGACTTTAATAAAAAAAGTAGAAGAAATATTTAAAGATAAAAAAATAATTTATTATAAAGATAATAAAGATATATATAAACTTGAGATAAAAATTAAAAGAAAAGAACTAGATTTAATAAATGAACTTGAAAATTTAAATATATATACTTCAATATTTATATTAAACAAAGATTATTATATAGAAATAACGAATAATAATACATATGAAGGAATAAACGCATTAAAAACAAAACTAAAAATAGATAATAATGATATCATAACAGTAATTGGTAATCTAGCAGAGAAAGAAATAATTGCAAATATTAAAAAAACATATGTAGTAAGTAATGCCCCAAAAGAATTAAAAGAAAAGGCAAATTATAAAACTAAGTCTAATAATCTAAAAGGAGTAGAACAAGTAATAAAAAAAGAAGCGAAAATCAATTAATAATTGATTTTTTTATTTGTTTGATTATAAGAAACATGATAAAATCTAAATAGGATAAAAATAACGGAGGATACTATGAAAAAAGTAAAGAAAAAAAATAGTTGGGGGGGGTCATTTAAATATATAATTCCAAGTATTATAGAATTAATAATTATAATATTATTAATACGTAAAATAAAACAATAAGAGTACTAGTTATAGTATTCTTTTTTTGTTATAATATCATATGAGTGGAGGGGATACTATGAAAATAATAGTAGAAAAAGAAGGAGAACTACTAGATTATTTATATAAAACTATCGATATGCCTAAAAAAAGAATTAAACAATACTTAACACATGGTGCTATATATGTTAATAATAATAGAACAACACAATATAATTATAAATTAATAAAAGGAATGAACATTGTAATTGCAACAGACTCTAAATCAAAAAAAACACTTCCATTTGATATATTGTTTGAAGATGAACATATAATAGTTGTTAATAAACCAAGCGGTCTATTAACGATTGCAACAGCAAAAGAAAAAGATAAAACACTATATCATATTGTTAGAGAATATCTAGTTAGCAAAGATAGAAATGCAAGAATATTTATAGTTCATAGACTAGACAAAGACACAAGTGGTATAGTAGTACTTGCAAAAGATGAAAAAACAAAGAATAAACTTCAAGAAAATTGGAATGAATATGTAAGCTTAAGAGAATATGTTGCTGTTGTACACGGTCACATGAAAAAAGAAAGTAATAGAATAGTTCAAAGATTAAAAGAAACAAAAACCAATTTAGTTTATGTATCAAGAAATGAGGAAGGTAAAGAAGCAATTACAAATTATAAAGTAATTAAAGAAAATGATGATTATTCTATGTTAAGTATTAATATTGAAACAGGAAGAAAAAATCAAATAAGAGTAGCACTCGCAACATTAAATAATCCAATTGTAGGTGATAAGAAATATAGTAATATAAAAGATAAAGAAAATAGGCTATATCTTCATGCCAATAGACTTAAATTATATTATCCATACTTAAAGAAAGATATTTTATTTGAGACTTCAACACCTAATGAATTTAAAAAAATAATGAAATAGGTGAGATTATGAAAAAGAAACTATTATTAGTACTAATTATTGCCGCTATATTTGGAATATTACTTTTCTATTTAAAAGATAAAAATTACATTAGTTTTGATAAAGAAGAAAAAAAATCAGTAATAAAAACAAAAAAGAAAGAATATAAAGGATTATTTAAAGATTATTATAAAGAAGCAGAAGAAGTAGTTTCCAAAATGACACTAAAAGAAAAAGTTGGACAATTATTTTTGGTAAGGTATAACAAAAATGATGTTGAATATCTTAATAACTTTTATCCAGGAGGATATATTTTATTTGCTAAAGACTTTAATAATCATACTAAAGAATCAATAAAAGAAGAGATAGGAAACGCCCAAAATATAAGTAAATACCCATTAATAACAGGTGTAGATGAAGAAGGAGGATATGTTACCAGAGTTAGCAGATATCAAAACTTTAGAGATGAAAAGTTTAAATCACCAAGAGAATACTATGATTTAGGAGGATATGCTCTTTTGGAAAAAATGGAAAATGAGAAAGCAACACTTCTTAGAAGTCTAGGAATTAACCTGAATTTAGCACCGGTTGCAGATATATCAACAAATGAAAATGATTTTATTTATAATAGATCATTTGGCTATGATGCAGAAAAAACAAGTGAATATATTACAAAAATGGTAGAATATGCCAACAATAATAAAATAAATTCAACACTAAAACATTTCCCAGGATATGGAAATAATGAAGACACCCATACAGGAATTGCTATAGATGAAAGAGAATATCAAAATTTTGTTGATAACGATTATAAACCCTTTGAAGCAGGTATAAAAGCAAACGTTCCAAGTATTTTAGTATCTCATAACATAGTAAAATGTATAGATGAAGCTTACCCATCATCCCTAAGCAAAAAGGTAATAGGAGAATTACGAAATAAATTAAAATTTACAGGAATTATTATGACGGATGATCTAGCAATGGATGCTGTAAAAAGTTACGTGGAAGATGGTAAGGCCGCAACGATGGCCATTAATGCCGGGAATGACATGATTATTACAAGTGATTTTTTAACAATGAAAAATGAAATTCTAAAATCAATAGAAAACAATGAAATACAAGAAGAAACAATAAATAATGCTGTAACTAGAATAATTGCTTGGAAATATTACAGTAATTTATTTAATTAGAAAGAAGTGATGATATGAATGACTTCTTCTATGAAACACCTACATTAGAAAGAAAACAGGATGTTTTAGATTATATAGACGAAGTATATAGGTGTAATTCAAATCTTGATGGTACAGGTTCGCTATCTTATATTCAAGTATATGAAGAATGGCTCCTTGACCTAGAAAAAAGACGGAAAACAACTAATAATACACTATGCCCACCAGAAGAAACATATTTGTTTATAAGAAAAAGAGACAATAAAATTATAGGAATAACTAATATAAGATTTTTTTCAAATTGTGACACAGCATTTAAAGGCCATATTGGCTACAACATAAGACCAACAGAACAAAGAAAAGGATATAATAAAATAAATTTATATAAAGCTTTAGAAGTGTGTGAAGAAAAAGGGATTGAGACTATATGTTTAGTCTGTATGAAAGATAATATTGCATCATCAAAATCCATGATTTCACTTGGGGCAGAACTTGATGATGAATACGGTTTTGAAGATAATTCACTACAAATATATAAAATAAATGTTTCAAAGTCGATAAAAACATTTAAAGAGTTAAATTATAATACAGAAACGAAAGGAATACAATATGACAAAAGAAGAAATGATTAAACAAATGGAAAATATGGGTTTTATAAAAAATAACAACTATAAAGTAGTCGATATAGAAGAAGGCAAAAAAGTAACACTAAAAGGAAAAATAACTGAAACATCTAATAATCCATACAACATTGCACATGGTGGCTATATCTTCGGACTCGGAGATACTGCAATGGGTGTTCTTGCTGCATCAACCGGAAGAAATGCAGTAACACTATCAGCAAATATCACATATTTAAAGCCATCAAAAGGAAAATATTTAATTGCAAAGTCAGAGATAATAAAAAGTGGTAAAACAACATGTTATATGAGAACAAACATTTATAATGAAAAAGATGAACTAACAGCAACAATGGACTCAAACTATTTTTATATAGACGTAAAGGAGTAGACGTAAAGTCTACTTTTTTCTACTTTTTTTGTCACGTTAAATTAAAAGTTAACGTCACGGTTAAGAAAGAATTATATTTAAATTATTAAGTTCCCATAAAATGGGGACTTTTCTTTGTTTTTTGGAAATAAAAATTTGAAAAAATTATTAAAATGTGGTAGAATTTATGCTGATTTAAACCAATTTATTCCATACAAAAGGAACGAGAAGTTTGAAAAAAATTTTTGAATAGATTTAACTTCCCGCATTTTGTATAAAATATAGGACGTATTTTGGCTTAAGTTTAATGGGTTTTTAGATTATTATTTTCGTAATAATCTATATGAAAGGTCGATATCATCGTATTCGATCTTTTTTATATTTAATTTATCAATATTATTTTTACCTAAATAAAGTAATGCACAATCATAAGGTGAATTGTTGTTTAGAGATACTCTTGGTGTTGAATTTATATGACTAGCTATAAGATAACAATCTTCTTGTGTTAAAGAAGCAAAAGATGTTCCCTTAGGTAGTATGTATCTTATAAATTCATGATTTTTCTCAATAGAGCCTTTTTGCCATGAGCAATTAGGATCACAATAGAAAACTGAACACACTTTTTCTCCAGAGTTTAAATCAATTTCAATAGATTTGGGATCAGAAAATTCTGTTCCATTATCTGTCAATATTACTTCAAATAATCTTTTAAATTCATCTATTCCAATTAATTTCTTTATATTATTAAATACCTCAGTAACATATACTGACTTTTTATATGGAAGCAAGTATATAAGCATAAAGTTAAATTGTCTAAAAAGTAAAGTAAGCATACATTTACCACCTTTGCCTCCTTGTGTACCAATAACAGTATCCATCTCAACAATAGAAACGTTAGGGTTGTGTTCTATATAATCCTTAAAATCAGTATAGAACCTATCAACTTTAATAGAAGTATCAACTTTATCTTTATGATAATCATATTCTTTCTTTAATTTCCATTTAACTTTCCTTTGTAAGTCAATATTTCTAACATTAAGAATACCTAAATCAATGTACTTATAAAAAGTAGACTTAGAAAAAGGAAGTAAATTGGGATGAGAAATATAAACTTGATTAACAGAATGATTCTTATAAATCATCAAAGGAGCGATAATATCATTAATAGAAGCAATTTCTTCTTTAGTTATTTTGAGATGTTCTCTTTGAGATATTAAAGTTTGTTTATATTCATTATAAGCAATATGTGCATTATAAGAATATTTTTGTTTTTTACAATGATTAAATTTCTCACAAGCATTACAAACATAAGGTGGTTTAAATTCAAAACAACAAGGTCTGTCCTTAGAGGCAGTACCTCTTAAAAACCTGTGTTTTAAAATATCTTTAGAAATAGAAGTTCTGTCTTTACCAAGTCTATTGGCAATTTGAGTAAAATTGTAGTTATGATTTAAGAACTCTTCAATAACACATCTATCTTCAAAAGAAAGATGTTTGTATTTTTTGACTTTCATAAAAAAGTCCTCCTTTCTTGATAAGCCAAAATACAAAGAATTATTATAGCTATTTAATTAATAAATAACAAATAAAGGAGACCTTTATTTGGAAGAAAATTTTAAGAGAATAAAAAAATAAATCAAGGACAAGACAAGTTAGAATCCTTGATTTATTTTTTGTATTCCCCTTCAAAAATTCAAAGGTAAGTTCTCATATGAATCAAAAAGGGAATTTAAATAAATAATTTACAACATGTATTTACATTATATGCTTTTTTTAGTGTCAAAAATTATAATGAAAATTTGACACCGGGGGGGGTAGTTTACAATAAGAATATAAGATAAAAGGAGTGCGTTTTATGGTTAATATAAATAATAAAAAACAATTAAAGATTCTCATATTTACTTTAAT
>CACWWC010000025.1 GCA_902764545.1 uncultured Erysipelotrichaceae bacterium
CAAATGTATATCCTGTTCTTTCTGGGATTGGAAGAGTTCCTATTGCTGCTCCTTGAAGAACTGTTACTGTATTTGGACTTACATAGCCTTCATTTGCATGAAGCGTTACTGTTACGTCTTCACTCCAATGTGCATATAATGTAGTATTTTCATCAATAATAGTATTTGAGTTTACTTGTGTACCACCTATTGGATCGGTAAACCAACCAGCTAGTGAATAACCTGGTCTTGTAGCTATCGGTAATTCTCCTACTTCATGATCAACAATTACATTTCTATCGAATGTTGAGACTCCTGGATAATTAGGATCAAATGTTACGGTTACTGAAGGCGATAATTTTATATACATGTTACTTAATGTACCAACAAAGAATCTTTCAGCTGTCAATGCTGTTTCATCTTTTGGTGCACCTCCAAACCATGTTGTTAAATCAAAAGTAGGATTATATTGATCTAGATTATTTAGCCAGGTTTTTTCTCCACCATTTATACTATAATAGATTGCTCCTTTTGTTCTATATATTTTGACATTTTGAACAGATGTGTAAGGAAATGTAACAAATGCATTTTCTGATTCAAGTTTTCTAGATTGTAAAATAAAATTATTTGTTAATTCATCTCTTCTAAAAGTAAAACCTGGCCATTTATTTCTTATCTCAGCCTTTGAATGTACTAATGTTGACCTTGTTACGTTGTTAGCCGGATTATAACTTTCTATTGTGAATCCAACCTCAAAATTTTTATCATGGTTTATAGTATTGTATAATCCTACTTGAGTATCAATATACTTTTTGGTAGATAATTGGCTTTCAGTATAATCTATGCTTGATCCAGTTGGATTTATTGTACTTATACAGTCACCATTTTCTCCATTTTGAATACCGCTTGATGTAAATGTACATTCTCCTGGAATATAGAATACATAATCTAATGCTTCCTCTTTAGGTACCCATTTAGCATATCCATGTATATTTCCTGTTACAACATCATTTTCTACAATTTCGGTAGTATAATTTTCATTATCAGTATACCATCCGGCAAATATGCTTCTAGCTTTTGTTGGCCTTGGTAATGTTCCTACTGTTTCTCCATCATACCTATCTATATTATATTCACTTGGAGTTCCTCCCTGTGAATCAAGATATATATTATATTTTTCTTTCTTTCTAAAACCTTCAATTCTATTAGATGGAATTTCAATTGTTGGTCTTACTGTATTTTTACTATCTGCTTCAGCAACTGATGCAATAAGTTGTTCAGTATGGATTCTATAAAGACTATTTCCTTCTGACATTAACCATATACCTGCTCTACCTAGTTCTTTTGATTGGTATCTACTATTTTCTAGGTAAAAACGACAGTTCTCAAATTTATTTCCGCCTGCACTAGAACCACATGCTGAAGTTAAGTCTTCATTTGAGATTAATCTGGTAACATTTCCATTCATCTCAATAAGTGCCGGATTACTCCAAGTTGATGCTGTTGGAAGATAGTTTTCTGCATCTTCATATAAATAATTTTTTCTTGTGCTTGATGAATCCATTTGTCCATCTTCATCAAAACTTGTATAGTGAACTAATACTGAATTCTCATATGGGTTTTGTGAACCATAACTTCTTACATAATAAAATCTTTCAGTTTGATAATCCCATATCCCATCATTGTTTACATCACAATCATAGGCATCGCCTACGATAGGGCTATTTATGCTTGGAATTGATCCATAATATATTATATCATTGTCACTATATCCTCCACCTGATTTAGCACATGAACCTGTTGAAGTACATGTTTCGCTATGTAATGTACCCGTTGAAGCTTTTTTACATACTATTTTTGTCCAATGAGCATAGTAATCAACTATTGTACCTGTTGCTTTTGTATTTTCTGTTATTTTTTCTCCGCTTGTTGGAGAAGTATACCATCCATCAAAGTTATAATCAGTTCTTGTTGCTTCTGGCAGTTGTCCAATTTGTTCTCCCGCTTGGACGCTTCTTGATGTATCAGATGGATCCATTGTTCCACCATTTGCATTAAATCTTACTGTAACCATTCCAGATGAATCTATAATACTTAAATCAATTTTGTCATCTTTTTTTTCTCTATAAATAGAAAAAGCACAATTGATTAAGGCGTAGAATATGAACATTAATGTAAAAAGAACAATCAATTTTTTGTGTTTATTGAATTTCATATCTATACCTCACTTCCTTTTTTCTATTTTTTTACTATAAACCTTGTCTGAATTCTACATCAATATCTATTTTTTGATTTGTTACAGGTGTTGATTCATCAGTTGCCCTAAATGTTATTATATGTGTTTTTGTTTTTTTTGCATCATTATAATTAATAATGGTATTTGCATTTTCAACCGTTAGTGATCCACTTGTTGGGGTTTGATATCCTAAATTATCTATATCTACCTCTACTCCAGATGGCAAATTATTAATAATGATTTTATATCTAACATCAACTTCAGAATTGCTTTGTACTGTTAATGTATAACTATCTGTTGCCCCTCCTCTATATATATCAATAGAATCACCACTTTGACTTTGATTTCTTGTTACACTCCAAGTTGATGTGTTTAGAGAACCACTTCCATTAGTACTAGCTCTCATTAGCGCAAAGGTTTGTATTGCATAGAAAACAAGTAATATTCCTATAACAAATGTTAGAATTCTTATTAGCTTATTTTTCATATCAATACTCCTTTCGTTTTTTATTCTGTTTTTTTATTCTTATTTTCAAAAAAGATACTTAATAGATATAATCCTAAAAAGCCGCATGCAATTATATATTTATAATCTATTATAAAATTTAATATTCCACCATGATAGATTACTTTTCCAATTATGCTTGATGTATTTATTTCTTCATCTGCAATATTATTAGCATCTCCCTTAGTTATAACCTTGTTTTTATTTTTTTTAATTATTCTATGAGTTACATAGTAATCTTCCTTCTTATATGTAACAACATCTCCTATTTTGTAATTGTTTTTTTTAACTATTAATATATAATCTCCAGTATGAATCCCATCTTCCATAGATCCTGTTTTTACTTCATATATTTTTGTTATTCCAAATAATCTTAATACAAAGTATAAACATAAAATAATAATTAAAATGATAAATATAATGTCACAAGTTAGTTTAAATATTTTACTCATTGTATATTCTCTGCCTCTACATTTATTTTTAATTCATAACTAATATCACTGTTCTTAGCATTATTACCAATAGCCGTATCATTGCTATCATTATCGCCTAACCACTTCCACTCCAAATAATATGTATCAGACTTTTTAGTATTTAATATCATATTATCTATATTCAATTGATTATATGATACATATTGATCTACTAAATAAGTGTTTCCTTTTTTCAATTTAAATTTCATATTCATATTATGTTGATTTTTTTCTTTAAATGAAATTTTATATTTTAAATTATACTTAGTACCATTATTAATACTAAATTTATATATCCCTTTGCTTTCAGGAGCAATTTTACCATTTACTTTAGATATTTTTGCTGAGTCTTCAAAAATATTTATATTTATATTGTCTTGCCATTTTATTATTTCATTGTCACTTACATAAAAATCATCATCTAATTCCGGTTCAGGATCTGGTGATGGTGTAGGATCTCCACTCTGATTGTCATCATTGTTGTAAGTAGATTGTTCATTATAATCATTATCTCCTTTTGATATATATATAATTATTGTTTCATTTTTATCTAATATATCTTTAACTAAGGTTCCACTCTTTATAGATTGATTTATAATAGTTCCTGATTTTTTAGGTGAATCAACATAGGCATACTTTATTTTTATATGATTTGCAATTCCCTCTATCCAGCTATCTATATCGCTTTTTGTTCTATCTATAAAATTTGGTAATATACACTTGGTATTTTGACTATCTTTTTGACAGTCTACTAGCGAACCATTATTTACAATTGTGATTACAAGTTTTGTTCTACCTGATAGTAAATCTTTAACACTCGTTCCTACAGTTGATTGTTCTAAAATTACTCCATCTTTATAATTTTGATTTTCTACATATTTAATTTCTATTTCAATATTATTTGATATTGAATTAAGCCAATTTATCACATCTTTTTTTGTTTTTCCTACAAAATTAGGAACTAAGCATTTAGTGTTTTCTTCATCATGTAAGCAATCAGTCATTGCATTACTTTGTTGACACTTGTTACTGTTACATTTTATATCAATATTATTAATCTTGTTATTTTCTTTAATTTCTTTTTTCTTAATTAATGAACAATTTTGTAATAATAAAAGAATAATTATAATAAATAGTACTATTTGAATTATTCTATTTATTGTCTTATCATCATTATTCTTCTCTTGTTTTTTCATATGTCTCACTTCCTTAAGATTATTCTCTCGTTTAAAATCTACAATTCCTTATAAACTTTAAACGAAAGAATAATATTGTATTATTCTTTTGTTTTACATCTATTAAGAACTATGACTAGTCAATGATTGTTTAGCAGTTAATGTAACTGGAATACTTAAAGTTTGTCCTTGTGATTCTAAGTCATTGCTATCTTTTTCAGCATCATCTGATTCTGCACCTGCCCATGCTATATTAATTCTTACCATAGTTTCCATAGCTCCTGATGTTGATGAATAGTTGATTGTTTGTGAAGAATTTGCAAGAGTAGCAGTCATTCCAGTAGGAAGAGTAGTACTTCCTAATTGTGCAGTAAGAATTACATCAACTTCTGACCCATCTGCATCAACAGGAATTTCGATGTAGCCTTCTGATCCTGGAGCAATTGTATTATTGTATCCAGTTAACTTTGTCCAAGTAATATTATTTACACCAAATGTGTAATTTGTTGAAGCAATATCAGTACCATTTACCTTAACAGACCAAGTTGCTGCCTTAATACTACCTGTTGCTGTTCCTGATGCTCTATAAATAGCATATGTTCCAAAGCATACTGTAAGTAATAAAACCAAAAGTGCTGCTATTAGAATTTTTTTATTTCCTTTCACTTCTTTACACCTCCTTTATATTTTTTTGTAAAGGTATTCTCATACTTTACTACTTTACCTTTTTATAATACCATAAATTCCCTTATATGACAACAATTCAAGACAAAAAACGACTCGAAAAATCTTTGCTTTTCTAGTATTTTAAAAATTATTTTTTTTCAAAAATAGCAGTAGTGTGCTTCTCACAACTAAAAACAACATCAAAGTATTATTATGTTGCTTTTTTGTTATAATTGTGATGTTTTTAATGCACTTTTCTATTCATAAATAAAAAAGTACAATTTTTCTTTGTAGAAATATTTGAATAAAAAATTCTTTTAAATCATATACTCAAGTATGAATAATAATAAAAATGAATTATTAAAAAATATAATTGTTGAATATTTAATTGACCATATCTTTAAGGACAAAAAATATGAATTATAATGCAGGTATTTATATTAGACTTTCTCAAGAAGATAAAAACAAAAAATATGAATCCGACAGTGAAAGTGTAGTGAATCAAAAACAGTTACTGAGAAATTATTGTAAAAAAAATAATTTTAATATATATGATGAATACGTTGATGATGGATATTCTGGAACTAATTTTGATAGACCTGGTTTTACTAAAATGATTGGAGATATTAAAGATAAAAAGATCAATTTAGTAATAGTTAAGGATTTATCAAGACTTGGTAGAGATCATGTGTTGACTGGTTATTACATTGAAAAATATTTCCCTGAGAATAGAGTAAGATTTATTTCTGTTGTTGAGAATTATGATAGTATTAAAAATCAAGCTAGTAATGATTCCTCAACTTTTATAATTGCATTTAATGATTATTATAGTAAGCAGAATTCTTTAAAGATTAGAAATGTATTAGATTTAAAAAGAAAAGATGGGAAATTTATAGGTAGTAAACCTTGTTATGGATATATGAGAGACCCAGAAGATAAAGGACATCTAATACCGGATTTTGAAGTTGCTAAATATGTAAAGCTTATATTTGAGTGGAGAGCAAAAGAAATTGGTATTAGCGAGATAGCAACTAGACTTACAAAAATAGGAGCTCCTACTCCTGCTTCATATAAACGTTTATCTTCATCTAGTATAGTTGAGAAAAAAAAGAAATGGACTATCCATACTGTTAATAATATACTGCATAATAGAATGTATACTGGAGATATGGTACAACACAAAGAAACTAATATAAGCTATAAATCTAAAAAAAGAATTACTTTAGATGAAAGCATGTGGATAGTAGTAGAAGGTACTCATGAACCTCTAGTAGACAAGAATACATTTATGATAATTAATAAAAAAACTAGGAATAAAAATAGATGTTATTCTAAGAGAAAAAGACCCGAAAGATTATTAGAGGGATTATTATTTTGTCATGAATGTGGCAATAGATTAGGAGTACTTTATAGAAGAAAACAAAATTACTGGTGTATTAATTGTAATAAATATGCTAGAGATCCTGTTAGAAAATTATGTACATCTCATTTCTTTGCTTATAACTATTTTGAAGAATTAGTTCTAAATGAAATCAAAAAATTACTATCTAAATTATTTAATGATTTAGATATAAAAGAATTAAATAAAGAAGTTATTAAAAGAACTAAAAGTAATTCTAATAATTATAAAAAAAGAAAAGAAGATATTATTAAAGAACAAAACAAATTATATGAAACTATTCAAACTATCTATAAAGATCGATTAGAAGGTAATATCACACTTTATCAATATAAATTATTATCTAAACCATATGAAGATAAATTAAAGGATTTAAATAGTAAATTAGAAAATATTATTATTGAAATTAAAAAAAAGAAATATAATATTGAAAAAAGTCAAAATTATATTAATATAATTAAAAAATTGCTGAACTTAGATAAGCCTAATAAAGACTTATTATTTACTTTAATTGAAAGAATAGAGGCTGATAAAGATAGAAATATAATTATTAAATTTAAATATAATATTCTAAGTAATTTTTCTTTTAAATATGAAGATAATAGAATTCGTAATCCTTATGGAAGAAAAGGAAGAAATACCATTTTATTCTAATTAATTTATAATTACTTGTAGTAGCACCTCCTGCATTTATGTGATTGGATATTAAGAGTGTATTGGGGTTATTGTTTGTAAGTGTTTTAATTCTTTCAATTCTCTTAGCTTTTGGTAGATATTCATCATTGGTTCTTGTTATTACTACTGGTATTCCCAATTCTTGCAATCTATTATAAATATATAGCGAAGACTTCAAGTTAAGATCTTTTTCCTCTAATCCGTTGCCTACTGCTCCACTATCTATTCCTCCGTGCCCGGCATCTACAATAACTAATACATCTGAATAATTATTCATTGTATCACCTCTAATATAAGATATGTCTTTTTGGGCAACTTGCCACAAGAATAAAGTTATAAATACTTAATATAATTTTGTCATATGTCTAATAATTTACATATTTAAAAAAAATTTTAATTATCTATTGACAAAAAAATTATTTTGTTTGATAATAAATACATAAACTAGTGAGTAGTATGATATTAAATCAAGATTATGCTTTAATAAGATATTCATTTATTAATTTTGATTCTTTATTATAATTTACTAAAGGTATAATTTTAATAAATTATGATAATTTGCTCAATTTGATAATTTTATATTTTCTTTAATAATTAATTTTAGGTTTTTATCGTCAAAAGTCAAGATTACTAATTTATTTATGCGATTTTTTGATTATTCTTTATTAAGATATTTCTTTATTTCTTTGATATTTTATTAAGTATTATTCATAAATTGTATTTATAATTAATTTTGATAATTGTTCAATTTTATAATTTGATATTAATATAATTTGTAATTTCTAAATTTATAAATCTATTAGTAATTAATACAGATTTGAAATAATTATCAAAAACTAGTTTAATATAATTGTTTTTGAAGAAAGAAAACTTCAATGAGTAAGAAATAAGTGATTGCTGATAACGTTACTTATAAAAATGTAATAAAAACTCGGATGAACTCTTAAAAAAGCTAATTAAATGTACTCTAATTAATTGGAGAAATTGAGATTAATGATTGTGAGTACGTGTCTTATTCATTATTAGAAAAATGATTATATTTGGAAGGAAAACCATAAATTGATAATAATAATTATATTTAACGATATATAGTTGTTAATCTGTAAACCAGTTAGATTGTTATTTATCAGATTTCATTCTAATCATAAAATATAGTAAATTATTTTTAAGAATATAGAAAGAATCGTTATTTCTATATTCTTTTTTTATTATAACATATTTTTTCTTTTCAAGATTAGGGCTATAATAACAGATAGTATTGTTGATATTACTAGTAAAAATATAAAAGCACTACCCATTGTTTCAAAGTCTCCTAAGGGGACATTCATACCCATAAATGAAGAAATCATTGTTGGTATTGATAAGACAATAGTTGCTCCTGCTAAAAATTTCATTACATTATTAAGATTGTTTGATACAACTGTAGCGTATGTTTCTGTTATAGATGATAATATATCCCTATATATACTGCTCATTTCAATTGCTTGTTTATTCTCAATAATTGCATCGTCAAGTAAGTCTATATCACTTTCATATAAACTAAAAATCGTTCCCTTAGATAACTTTTCTAATACAAGATCATTTGCTTTTAATGAAGTAATAAAGTAAACAAGTGTTTTTTCAACTTCAAGCAAGTCAAGTAAGTCTGTATTCTCTGTAGATTTTTTTAATACAGCTTCTTTTTTTTCGATATCAATATTAACCTGTTTTAATGCTCTCTGATAATAGTTTGATGTTTTTAAGAGTATTTGGATTAAAAACCTTACTTTTTTTGCTGTTCGAAAGTCCTTTACCTTATTCTTAATAAAATCATCTAAGATAGATATTCTCTTTTGTGACACTGTGATAACATACCCATTATTTGTTATTATAATTCCAAGGGGATATGTACTATATATATGAGATGTTTCTCCTTCTTCTAGGTACGGTGTATCAATTACAACAAGGGTTGCATTACCACTTTGTTCAATACGAGGAAGTTCTTCTATATCTAACATTTTCAGTATTAGATCTTTATCAACGTTGGTTTTCTCAGTTACTTTCTCTATTTCATCATTTGTTGGTGATGTTAAACTAATCCATGAATCTACTGTTATTTTTTTTGACTTTTTTATGTTTTTTTCAACAGAACTGGTTTTATATATTTTAATCATACTCTTCCTCCTTTTTTTGGTATATTGTATCATATTATTTAATTTAAAAAAACTAAATAGTAATTTTTTCACTACCTAGTTTAGTATTTCTTTTTTGTATTTAAAATTATTAAGTTTCATTTAAGTCTTTACTTCTTTCTATCTTCGCTAGTTCCTTCCAGTTAATTGGAAATCCCATACGTTCTAGCACGCTTTTAATTGGAATTGTCTTAATATTATAATTTAATGTATCAATTATATGCTCTAATTCAACAGTCATATTTTGAAAATCTTCTTGTCCTAGCATTTGTTTCATAATTATTATAAGTGCAAAGAGATCATTTTTGCCCTGTGAATAAATATCATCTTCTTTTTTTATATTAAGTAATTGATGGTAAATTGTATCCTCTATAAACTTTTGTGTTTTATTCTCATATAGTATATCTTCGTGTGCACATAAGTTTCTGTAATTAGCAAGTATAGGTAGATATACTGTTAATGTATCAGCATCTACTTCATATACCGCAGCAATATCTTTCTGATCTTCTTTTTTTAGTATTGAATACATTTCACTGACAATACCAAAAGATAGTACTTTTACTAAAATCCATAAAGGAATATATCCGTAGTTAGATACATAATGAAGTGTTGCGGAATGCTGGGCCCCATTAACTCTTATCTGTCTTTTCATCTTCTTTAATAAATCATTCACTTGTGCCTGTTTTGATGGGTCAGATGTAAAATTCTTTTCTTTTAAATAATCCCTTTCACGATATCCGTATTTTTTTGATAGTTGATAAGAGGTAATAGACTTTAGGTTATTTTCTATTACTAAGATATATTTAAATAATATGTTTCTTATTGACCTATCAAATAAAAATAAACTATATAATTCTTCAAATGTTGTACCATTTTTAAATTTTTTATCTCCTGGTTCCATAAATAAATGGCGATATCCCATTAAAAAGAAATAGTTTTCTCGCAATAGTACTTTTTTTGCATAGTTTTCATCATTGATTATTAATTCTTTAAACCTTAATATATCAACTTGCTCATTTAAATTTTTAAAGTTTTTTTCTATCTTATCATTCATAGTACCACCTATTGTATATTATAACATATTATTAGTGTAAAAAATATATTAAATTATTCGTATCTAATATTTTGTGTATTAAATATTTATGTGTTATAATCAGTTTAGAAAACGTATTATTTTTTGGGGGGGGATTTTATGCCAGCTACAGCTGTACATGCTTTTTTTGCAAAAGATGTATTTGATATTTTACCTATAACAGTAAAGGAAAATATTAAGGAAGATAAAATTAAAATGTTTGCTCAAAGTATTGATGCTTGCAAGTTTTACAATATTTTATCCTTCGAATCTGGCAAAAATATTAGAAACTTTTCAGATTATTTTCATGATAATCAATCTCAAGAATTTTTTATTAATGTATTAAATTATATGAGAGATAATGAAATAACAGAACCGGAATCCTTTTCATTTTTATTTGGATTTATATGTCATTATGTTCTAGATTCCACATTGCATCCTTATATAATATATAAAACAGGTGTACTTGATAAAAAGAATGCTTTATCATATAAGTATAATTGTCTTCATCATTTTATGGAAACATTTCTTGATAATGATATGATTAGTAGAAGATTTCGAACAAATCCTTATAAGTTTTCAGTCTCAAAGTTTGTATTTAACATTTCTCCCTTTTCTAAAGAATTAGAGAAAATTATTGATTACTCTTTTTATAACACTTTTAAAATCAAAAATATGAGTAAAATTTACTTCAAATCATTGAAACAAATGAATTTCTTTATAAATTTTTTTCGAAAAGATAGTTATGGAATTAAACGTTTTATATATAAATTCTTTGATACTTTTACTAGCAAGAAAACATTTAGACTAGAATCTATAAGTTATCATTATGAATTGAGTGATAAACATAACTTTTTAAATAATAATCATTTAATGTGGAGAAATCCATCAATTTATGATATTACTAGTACGGAGTCCTTCGTCGATCTATATTTAAAAGCAATTAAAAGAGCGAAAATAATTATGTGCGCAAGTTGTGATTATATTCATGGAAAAGATATTGAATTGGATAAAATATTTGACAATTCTAGCTATATAAGTGGAATTAACTGTGATGAAAAAAAAGAATTAAAATATTTTGAGTTTTAATTCTTTTTTGTATATTTTTTATTTTTTTATTCATATTAATATCAGGTGATATAATGTTTTATAAATATGAATTAAAAAATATAGATAATCAAAATGTACTATTTCTTTATTCAACTTTAAAGTATGAGTTTTCTGTTGAAATTAATAACGATAATTTTTTAGAAAAAGTTTCTAGAGATTATATTAAAATCAATAATATAAATTTTGATGGTCATAAAATATATTTTGTTGTTGATGGAATTATTGTTAAAAATATTGACATAGATGATAATTCAACTTCTGATGAATATTTGCCCGATCAATTTTTTGTTAATATTAGAATGAATGATGGAAGTTTTTCTGAAATAACTTTAAGAAAGTATTTAATTAATATTTTGTTACCTTATTACAATATGGATCTAACAATTGAAGTTTTAAAATCTATATGTATTTTGTATAATACATATGCTTATAAGTTAATGGTGGAAAAAGGTTATATTGATTGTAAAGACGTATATAGCAATATGATTACTTTTAACAGGTCCAAGGCTAATACTAAGGATACAAACTTAATTAATTCTATAATAAATCAAACTGCTGGTGTATTTTTAACATATAATGGAAACTATATTCTACCTTTTATTCATTATTCTAATAGTGGAAAAACAAAATCTAATAATCTTTATCCTTATCTAAGCAGTGTAAATTGCTTATGGGATCTATTATCTGATAACTATATTAATTTATATGAATTTAGTTATAAGGAAATTAATGATAAATTAAAAATTAATATAGATTCTAAGGCTAATGTTAAATATAATCATATATTAAATAAAATAAGTTTTAATGATATTAAATACTCTGTTGAAGAAGTAAAAAGTATTTTAAATTTGAAATCAAACAATATTAATATTATTTTAAATAAAGAAAATATACAGTTTATTACTGTTGGATGTGGTAATTCTATGGGGTTAAGTTTATATGGGGCTAAGGAGATTGAAAAAAACAGTGGTACTTGTTATGATATTCTAAGATATTTTTTTCCTAAAGTTAAAATATGTAAATATATAAAGAGACCAACAAAAGCTTAATGCTTTGCTGGTCCTTTTTTTTGTGTTACTAAACCTTCTAATGCTTTATCTGCATCTTTATATATTTCAACACTTGTTTCAAGAAACTTTGAATAGCCTTCTACTGTTGCAATAAAATCTGTTAATTCAGGAGTATCTTTTTTTTCAATTAACTTTTCTATGACTCCAGCTTGTTGTTTTAGTTCCTGAGATATAGTTAAAATCTGATCATATGTTAGTTTATCAATCATCACCTAGTACCTCCTGAACATTATCATTAGTAACTTCAGGGTTTTCAGTAAATAAGTTAAGACTATTTACAACAATATTTTTATATTCTTCTATATTTTCAATATAATTTATATTATCCACCCCTGTCCAACCTACTTTCATTTTTGATAAATAATCAAATATTTTGTTAATTGCTGTTATATACTGATTGTATTCAGACATAATGAACCTCCTTATATCAATATTATTCTAGATCCGTTTTTTAAATCTGTATCACGCACATTTTTATTAACATCATAAATATTTCCAGTATCCTTGCTATAAAAGTTCGTTTCATCTACTGGTTCATAGGCATTATCTGTTAAATCCACTAAAGCTTCATCGAGCAACTTTTTTATTGTTCCGATTTTCTTATTTATTGGTATAAATATATCATATCTTTTTTCAATTAATGGAATTTCAATTTCAACTAATATCTTGTTATTCATATACTATTCTCCTATTCATCAGACATCAATTTAATAAGTACAGCTTTTCCTTTTTTTATACAATATCCAAATCCAGGTTCGACCTCAGCTCTTAAAATACGTGAATTAGTTGTAACTTTAAGTGTAAATTGATTTCCAAGTCCATTACCAATCCAAATACCTTCTGATAAGTCTACATTTCCTTTGTACCATTGTTCAAAATTAATACTCTTAATATTATCTATTGTATCAACTATGATATATTTTATATTGCCAGTTTCTTTAGATTCAATAATTTGTTTTTGAAGTTTGCCTTTTTCTATAGAACTTAATTTATTCATTAATGTGTTAATTCCAATAACAAATATAAAAGTTGTACTATCAGGGTTTGGATCACTCATTGCTTCTGCAAGTTTATCTATTGATGGATAACATGAATTACTACTATAAAAAGCATTTGGTATTTCATATGTTTCTAAACAACTTAAAGCATCAAATACAATACATTTTGAATTGTTAATTGATAGTATATTGCTAATCATTCCTTTTAGGAATTCAGGAGATGAAGTAATATCTTCACCTGTTATATTATACATAAATTCATTGCTAAGATCTATTCTAGAAATATCAAGTGAATCTTTTTCTACTCCGACTGGAATTGTTTTAATATTTCCTAAATATTCACTTACAATATCTTTTGTAACTATGTTAGGTAAAATTGGTATTTTAACTGCTTTATAATCGCAAATATCATTTAATTTTTCAGAAACTACTTTAATATAGTCAGACATTCTTTCTTCCTTATATGGATATGATGTTTGAAATTCAAATATAGAATCCAATAAAATTAATCCTCTACCATATGCCTTTGATGGTTCTTTTTTACGTACTCCCGGTATTACAGCTGAATAATCCATTGGATCATTAAATTGTAGGACAACATTTTGTTTAAAGTTTTGTCTTAATCTATATCTAATAGTATTTGGTCCATTTGTTGAGAAGATAAACACAACACCGTATTTTAGACAATCTCTTGTTATTTGTGCTAAAATTTCTTCATAATCACTATATGTTTCTAAAAAAGCTTCTACATTATTTATCACTACGACAATCATCGGTATTTGCTTTCCTCCGTGATTTATATAAAAATCATATGATCCATTATAATCAATAAATATCTTTTTTCTTTCTTCAATAATTTGGTTTATCATCTTGAAGAGATTTTCAATTTTTTCAATATCTGTAGAAAGAATAACTTCTCCTACATGAGGTGCTTTTCTGAACATAGTAAGCGTTTCTGCACCAAAATCCATAATATAGAAATTTATTTCTTTTGTATCATGATTAGTGATACACGAGTATATTATTCCAGATAGCATTAACTCTTTTCCATTTCCAGCTGATCCAAATACAATTGTGTTTCCTTCTGCAGATAGTGGTAATGTTAGTATGTTCTGTGCCTGATTATCAGGGTCATCATACTCTCCTATAATTGGGTTAATTACATTTTTCTTCGCAACATAGCTATATTTTTCTTTTAATTTGTCCGTATATATAACATCTGGTATTCTTGGTAGCCATAATTGTTCAATTGAAATATTTTCTTTTTTTGACTCATCTACAATATACTTGATTATGCTTCTGATTTCTTCTCCATGTGATGGAAGTGCAACTTCATTTTGTTTCGTATCAAGAGACCTTATTGTTGCTCCAACATTATCAATTATTCTTATTGATTGATCAATTTTCTTTTTTCTTTTTTCAGTTGGGTAATATTGTGCTCCTGCCCATGCGGCTTGTCCCATTGCAAATAATTCATTATAACCAACCTGTAGATAAAATCTTCCGGTTGTTTTTAATTCTGCTGCATCTGGACATTTTATCATATCCATACTATCTGACTTATCTTGGACTCGTAAGCATATTCTAAATTTTGAGTTTGACCATATTTGATCATTTACTACTCCGCTTGGTTTTTGTGTCGCTAGGATTAGGTGAACCCCGAGTGAACGTCCTATACGGGCAGTAGAAATCAATTGATCCATAAACTCGGGTCTTTGATCTTTTAACTCAGCAAATTCATCTGATATAATTATTAAATGTGAAATTGGCTTATTGACTAGCCCTCTTCTATACAAGCTTTGATATTTATATATATCAATAGTACTTTCATCCAGTTTATCTCTTGCTTCATTAAATAATCTTTGTCTTCTTCTTAACTCACTTTGAACAGAAGCTAATGATCTATTCATTTCAACTGTGTCTAGATTTGTTATAGTTCCTGCTAGATGTGGTAGTTTTATTCCGGTTTCCTTATTTTCAAAGGCACCTGTTAATCCTCCACCTTTATAGTCTATAAGCACAAATGATACTTCATTTGGGTGATAGTTTAGTGCCATTGATAGAATATATGTTATGATGAATTCTGATTTACCAGATCCAGTCATTCCTGCAATCAATCCGTGAGGTCCATGTGCTTTTTCATGAAGATCTAATTTAAATAATTCTCTAGATTTATCTAAACCTACTGCCGCTTGAAGTGATTTAGTTGGATCATTTGTTTTCCATCTATTTAGTATATTAAGTTGTTCAACCATACCTACGTTATACATTTCCAAAAAAGAAACACTAGAAGGTAAGACTCTACTCTCTTTAGTAATATCAATTGGAATGTTTGCTATCAATTTACAGCATTCAAACATATCTAGTGATGGATCAAAGTCTGCAACAAATTCTTTTTGCTTATTTGATACTAACTCATTTTCAAATATTCCCGACTTTCTGTCTCCTACGCTTATAAAAGCTGAACATTCATTTGGAATATTAAGTAGTCGAGGACTTATAACAACTAAACTGAAGCCATAGTTTATCTTCATTTCGGTTACGTCTTTAATTAATTCTATATCTCTAACTGATTTGTAGTCATCTGTTATTATTAAGTAATATGGTTTATACTGTCTATAATCTACTGCGCTTGGTTCCATCTTTCCATTATGATCGACAAACTTTCTTGATTGCAGCTCTTTTTCAACTTCAAATGATATTTCTTTAGCTTCATCTATATTTGAAGCAAAATATCTGAATGTTCTATTATTATTCCAGTTATGAGGTGCAACCTTCAAATAGTCCCAGTTACCTTCATTTTGTTCATTAGTAAATATTATTATTTTAAGATCCTCATAACTATGGAATGCTAATATTTGCAATAATAATCCTTCTATAAACTGTTTTTTATTAGCCCCTGAGCCTATTATCGCTGTTATGTTTCTGTTAATAAAGTTTAATGAAACTGGAACATTTTCTAACGTTCTTGATTCTGTACCTACTTTGTATACTTCTTTTAATAAATCATCGGACTTTAGTGAAAAGTGCTCTTCAGGAGTAGTAATCTTTCCTTTTAATTCTGTTGATCCAACTCCTAGTCTTAGGTCTAAAAAGTCTTCTTGAGTTATTTCTCTTTCCCATAAATTTCTTTTTCTTTGGTAAATTATTTCTTTAACATCCTCTAGTGGCAAATAATTATCTATCAATATTTGTCTTTGTATTTTCATTTCAGCTTGAATTTTTTCTTTTTTCTCTTCTAGATATTTTAAATACTTTGTTTTTCTTTCTTCTTCATGTTTTTTTCTTTGTCTTTTTTGATAGCCTCTTTGTAAATTTGGCCACAACAACATTGTAGTAAGCATGGCTCCTGACATTATTAGTGATGGGGCAGCATTTTTAAAGTCCGTTGTTCCTTCAATTACTCCTTGTAATGATGAAATTCCCATAGACATTGACATCATCGCCATAGTTAACATTGGTCCAATCGTATATATTAGAGGAGTTTTATCTTCTTCCTCTTTTCCTGGAGGTGGATCAATTGCAATTATCGCCTCTTCAATACCCGTTTTAAATCTAGGTGCTCTATAAAAATAGTCATCTTCTTTATAAAATTCAATTCCTTCTTCATCTGGATTGTCAAATGAAACTTGCTTTTGAACAAAAGGCTGAATGGAGTCAAAAATGCTACTATCTATTTTTAGATTGTTTCCAATATTATTGATAATAATAGTATCATTTAGCACTATTATTTTTAGTCCCATTATAAACACTATGTCACCATATTCTAACTCTTTAGATCTTATCAGAAAGTTATTGACATATGTTCCATATTTACTATTTAAATCCTGAACTATCCATTTACCATTATTATATATTAATTTTGCCTGTTGTCTTGAAACTAATGGATAATTAAAATTTATTGGAGCTTCTGAATTATTTCCAATTAAAATTTCATTTTGATTTCTTATTTTTAGTCTATACACTTCTTTGTCAACTGTAGGTGAACAATATAGGATTACATATTCATTATCAGTATTGACTTTTAAGAAATAAAGACTATAGTTACTTAAATATGCTGAATCAATTTCATTTTCGCCTGACATAATCTTTGTTTCAAAGTCACTTTTTATTTTCCATCTACCGTTATCTTCTTCCACATTAATAAGATTTCTGACGTTTCCTAAATAATCATTATCAGTAATCCAATAATTACCCGATACTTTGGTAGGTAGTGTGAAATTGTAGATTTTCTTTTTTTTAATTAATCTGACAATCATGCATTTCACCCCTATTATTCTAATTATATATTATATTATATCTTCATTTATCATTTTTTACAATAATTATATTGAACAATATTTTATTTAAGACATAATTTATAATGGTGATATGTATGTTAAAAGATTTATATCAAATTAACCCTATATTTTTATCTTGCATTGGTGGTGTAATTACATTTTTATTTACAGCTTTTGGTTCTGCTATTGTTTTTTTCATCAAAAAAACAAATAAAAGATTTATGAATGGTTTATTATCTATTTCTGCTGGAATAATGCTTTCGGCTAGTTTTTTTTCACTAATCAATCCTTCTATAGAAATATGTTATAAACTAAAACAAAACTTTTTTTTAACAGTAATTGCGGGATTTATTATAGGTAGTTTTTTTGTGTTTTTTGGAAATAAGATTTTTGACAAAATAAATACTGACGACAAGTTTAATTTAAAAAGATGTATTTTATTATTTACATCTATTACACTTCATAATATACCTGAGGGATTAGCAGTTGGGGTTGCATTTGGGAACATTCATTATGGTGGAAGTCTGATATCAGCTTTATCTTTAACGATTGGTATAGCAATTCAAAACTTCCCAGAAGGTTCTGCAATTAGTTTACCTTTAAGAAGAGAAGGTTTTTCAAGAAGTAAGTCATTTTTAATCGGAGTCCTAAGTGGTCTGGTTGAACCAATTTCAGCTATTTTGGGTTCTCTTTTAGTTTTAAAAATTAATCATATTCTTTCTTTTATTTTAGCATTTGCAGCTGGTGCAATGATATTTGTTACTATTTTAGAATTAATTCCTGAAAGTCAATCAGATGAAAAAAAAGACCTAATGGCCTTATTGTTAATAATTGGATTTTCAACAATGATGATTTTAGATGTTTTACTAGGCTAATATTTTATGATAACTTTTTGATTTTCTTTTAAGTATACTCCATATAAATTATTTTCTGGTGCTATAAATATTTTTTCTGTTTTGTTATCTTTAGTATTATCTTTTGTAGAGTTTGCTATATCTGGTTTTTCCACAACTGTTGTGGGAATTTTTTTGAATTTATAATTATTTGCACTGATTATTTTTGTAGATTCATCAATCCATAAGCATTCTTCTGGCTTTTTTCCATTATTAATACTCCAATATCCAGCGGAATTTTTATGCCAACCATTATTGACAAATTTCCCTTTTCCACATTCAATATGACAGTGATTTCCTGTTGCGTTTCCTTTTGTTCCCTCGTGATAAAAAACTTCTCCTTGCTTTATTACTTTTCCAACAAATAAATTACTTACATCATTATCATGTGCAAACATAATTGTCATATAATCTATTGTTCCATCGGGATATTCTACTTCTGATGAGCTTTCTAACCATACTTCATTTGCATCATTTTGATAAATTTTCTTTATTACTCCTGTATATGGTGCTTTTACATCGCTAATAGTTGTATCTTTTCCTGCGTTATCAATGGCATAACTATCTAGATGTGTGCCTTCATTGTATCCTTGGGTAATTCTTATATATTCCATAGGAAATATTGGTTTTTCCATTATTTATCCTCCTTATTAATAATATTTTTTTCTTCAATTTCGATTTTTTTTCTTGTTAAAATATCATTATATGAGGAGATCTTTCCCTCAAGAGATTTATAAATCGAGTCAGCTCCTATAAAAGAAAATAATCCAATCCATAAACTTTTAGGAAAGGAGATACTAGTAAATGTTTTGCAAAAAAGAATGCTTGTTAAAAGATTAATGATTAAAGAATAATAAACAATATACTTGCTATTCTTGAATAAAATCTTTGTCTTTTGAATCACTGCACATGTAATTGAACTTAAAGCAATTGATATCACTAAAAATAATTTTAATGAGTCCAGATCAAACATATAATTACCTCCTGTAATATCATATGCTTATTTTTATTTTATTCTAAAAAAAAATAGATAATATTTTTATCTATTATTTAATATCTATAAATCCATTTCTACTCCATAGCCATAGTGGTGTATGAATATCGATGGGGCTAAATTTAGTACCCTTTAACAATTTATTCCATCTTTCTATCACTATTAATTGTACATCGTTTCTATTATATTCATCTTCTGTTATCAGCCCTAATTTGTAAGTAAACTTTATAACATGTGTATCTGGTGCAACTGTTAAGTTTTCTAGATTTATATATTCTTTGTCAGTATATTGCCAAATGACATATAACCAGTAATTACATATTTTATTCCCAGATAAGTAAGGAAACTTTTTTTTGTTATCTTTTTGGATAAAATTTCTTATTTTATCTACATTATTATCTAGTTGATTAAATAGTAATCTAATATCCCCGTCAAAAAGCTCCACAAATGTTTTGCATAATGTTATCCATATCTTTGTTTGTTTTTGCTTTTGTAGTGCAACTTTATACTTTGTAAGAGCATTTTGTACATCAACAAAAGACTTATTTATGCACTGTTTTGGGTCAAATACAAATCTAGTTTCTTTATCTTGATATGTTTTATGCGCGCTCTCCCATAATTTATAAGAGTTTCTCTGATAATTAAGCGCCATAGGCAAAGTAAAATAAAGATAATTATTTAATGAAGATTTTTCAAAATGTGTGTTTTCATCCTCAGGCATAACTTCTCCACCTAAACTTCCTCTTTTCCACATTTTATATAATATATCTACTTTTCTTAGAATCTCACTTCTATCATACATATTTACCATCTCATATTAATTATTTTCTTGATTAGTAATGGCTTGTTAGGGTTCTATGATATAATTTTGTCATTTTTGATTTGTCTTGTCCAAGTAGCCATATATAATCATTAATATCCATTTTTGGATATTTTCTTTCTAACTTTTCATAGATGTAATTAATTACTTCTAAATCGCATGCTCTTATTTCTATTTCAGCTTTTGAGTTTTCTTTTATTTCTTCTTTTGAATCGATTTTATTTTCTAAATATTTATCAAATTCTAGCATGTTATAACACCGCATAACTTGTGGTATTTTATAGTCGGCACATCCTATTAAGTGTGAATAATCTGTTTTTATACCTTTTTTTATTGCTATTACATGTAATATATCTGATGTTAACAATTGAGCTCTTTTATAAAAGTAGACCTTATGACCATCATATTCCGATTCGTCTTGAAAATATGGAAAACTTTCCACAATAAATGTGAATAACTGAACATCATCATACATATCTTTTATCATTTTGAAAAAGTCTGTTTGGCTTTTTTTTAGAAATCTGTTCATTTCAGCTAAATTGTTGTATCTATTTTCTAATAACGGTATTTCAACATTTCCTTTTAATAATGATTTAAATTCTTCATAGCTCATATCAAAATTTTGGTTTTCTTTATAGCGATTAATTATTAAATTCATAATAGCATAAGAACCGTCTAATTTTCCATATTCTGTCTCTATTTCCCACTTGGGTTCTCCCCAAAAGCAATAATCACCTATTGTATGATATATAAGAAGAAAATTAATAATATCTTCCAATTCCATATCTAAAACTCCAAAGGGATTAGTTTCCAACCAATATTTGACGTTAGAATTTTTAATTATTTTTATCATCTTATCTACTGCAGTATAATTAATTTTTACGTGTATGGAATTATTAACTACATATTTATAGCTTAAATTCATTTCTTCGATAATTGACATATTATCCTCTCCATTTTTTTTGATATAACTTTCTTACTTTAGTAGCCTATGTGTCACCTATTTAGCAAGACTTGTTCTTAACAGTATCTAATTAATTTTTTACACTTTTTAATTTAATATTTTTATCTTACTTCTAATCTCATCATAAGATGTATTATTAATACAAACAATGTCAAAATTTTCTTTAAAAGGATCTAATCTTTCCTCTATCTTTTCATCTAAAAATCCTAATTTATAAACATTTTTGCTGGTATTTACCATATTTATATCTAAAACACTATTACCAAGAAGCAAAATATTATTTCTATCAGTAATTTTACTTTTTATATTTTGTGGTAAATACACTTCGTTTTTATTTAATGGGTGAGTTAAATTATTATTTCTAACTCCTTTAATTATTCCATTTTCATATTCTAAAAAATTTGAACAAATATATATATTCGGATAATTGCAATTGTACCTAATTAAAAATTGTTCAATAATATTTCCGACTCCTGCTGATATAATTATTATTGGAATATTTTTGTCATGCATTGCTTTTAAAAACTCGATTGCTCCATTTCTAAATGACATAACACTTTCATTGTTAGCTGCATAATTTATAATTTCTTCTGTGATTTCAAATTTAGCCAAAGTTTCTATGTTTTTTCTGTACCATTCATTCATTAGTGATATTTTTTTTTCTAATGTTATTGATTCATCTATTTCAAATTTATGATAATAGTTAAATAATTTCAAACATTCATCTATAAATTCTTTTGTAACTTTTGGATTTTTGAAAATAGTTGCCCAAGAGCTATCACTATTATCTTTTGTGATTGTTCCATCAAAATCAGTCAATATATATAAATCGTTTATAGATATGGAATTTAAACTATCCAATTTTTTTTCATTTGCTAAAATCATTAATAATCATCTCTCTTTTGTTAAATATTATAGCATATAATTGTTCACCTAGCTTGTTCTACTAGTAAATGACTCGCTAATACTTGCTGCCTACTTGTTGTTATCTAAAAGGTCTCTTATATCCCCAACAATATCTATGCAGTTTTACTCCATTTGCTATTTTAGAGCCTTACCATAATATTCTACTTCAATTTCTGTTCCATCTGGATAAACTTCTTTTGAATCCTTAATGTGTTCATTAAAGCCATATTTAAAATATATTTCTTTATTTTTTTCTTCTTTTGGTTCAACTCCAAGCGTAACCTTTTCATATCCTCTATTTTTTAAATCTTCAATCATAAATTTAAATAATTTTGAAAAATAACCTTGTCCTTGATACTCAGGTATAGTTCTAAATGCAGTTAGATAAGCGGTTTTATCACTTACTAAATTTTCTGAATTTTGAACAACTGATGGATTAAGTGTGGCAGTACATTCACAAATTATTCTACCATCTAATAATCCGTAGTATGGAATAATAAATCCTTTTTGAAATCTTTCAATATTGTCTTTTTTCCATATTATCCAATTTTCTTTATCATCTGTTGCATTATCTATTGAATAATCCCATTTGGTGTTCATTTCATCAATACTTGCTATTTTACAAATATAATTATCCATAAAGAATCACATCCTATTAATAATAATATCACAATAATTCATAATTTGTTCCACTAGCTTGTTTTACTAGCCTAAAGTAAATAAAGGGATTGTGAGCCCTTTGCAGTCTGCATAACAGGTCTTATATGTTCTTAGCATTATCCAAGTGATTTTTTCCACTTTTTTATAGTTATCATATTTATGCTAAAACGGTAATTTACCTTCATACACATAAATCCATGAATAATTACTACTTATATTACATAATTCATTATCAATATATACTTTTACTAATTTATCTTTAATTTGATCAAATTGTTTTTTAGATATTGTTTTTTCTATAATCTTATCTTCTCTAATTTCTAATATTCCTATACCTGCCCAGAAATCTACCATTGAAGATTTATTTGATGCCAAATGTAACCATGCTTCTCCTCCAGCACCTAGTCCAAATGACCCAAGTAATGGTATTAGATTTTCTTGTTCAAAATATTCTTTTCCTCTTAATTCATAATCTATATCTAAAAATGATTCGTTTAAGGTTCTAGAATCATATATAAATTTTCTTCGTTCCTCATCTGAAATATTTGTTAAGTCTTCCTTACCATTCCACATGATATTTGTTTCTGCACGTCTTAATCTAATTTTCTTTTCTTCATCTGGCAAAGAATTAAATCTTTGTTGAACCTCAGGTAAATATTCATACATCTTCTTTAGCAATTCATCTTTATCATAAAAATCTCTTGCAAGTACAAAACTTAAATCTATAGGGTACTTATTTTTGTTATTTACAAAATCGATAAGCTTCCTAAATGCTAAATTATATTTATCCATTCCTTCTTGAGGAGTATTATTCATGTATGTCAGAGCTACCTCTTCTGATTCAAATTCTAATATTGTTCTTTTACTTTGAGTTTCTGCAATTGGTAGGATATATTCCATTAGATATTTAATAGTAAATATTTCAGCCCAATCAGGTTCGGGATATGTTGGAGTCCAAAAATGCTTGTATCCACCAAAGCAAAAACAAAACAAAAAATTATAATTATTATTTAAAACAGTATCAACTTTTTTCTCTGTAAATTTCTTTGCATCTTCAAATTGCGCTTTTCGAGACCATTTTCTAGAAAACAATCGATTTAATATTTTATTCTTTAAATTGGCACCTTCTAAAGGATTAGTATGAATATTATTAAAGTTTAATAATTCATTATTAATATAATCATTTACTTTTGTTTCTAAATCGTTCATGCTATCAGCTCCTATATACTATTATATCATTTTTTTTCTTTTAAAGAACATCTAGCTTGTCCTACTATCCTATGGTAAAAATTTTCCGAAGACTTTGTATTCAATGGCTTAGAAGTCATCAAATTGGCATACAAAAAAAGCCCATAAAGTCGAGCTTGTGTATTTTAAAAATATGTAAAATTCTTTCAAGGATGCACTTTTTTTATCTCTTATTAAATTACGTTTCTTTATTTCCAATATAACAGTTCTTATACGTTCTTAGCAATATCTAAGTAATTTTCTTCATTTTAGCTTTTGTAATCACTTCTTTGTTTTTTCACTAGATTTAAATCTATTTAATAAATAATTAGTTAATTTTGTTAATTCATCTAAATTATTAACATATTTTTCATCTAATTCTTGTAAGATTTTATATGCATTATCAACATCTTCTTGTGTAATGTCTCCAATTGCTTTTGCGTTTAATAATTCATCCTCATCAATTACAATTCTTTCTCCGCTTGGTGTAATTATCAAGTCTAAGTATAAATCATCTTCATATGGAATACCGTTTTCTAATCCTATGCTTTTAGATATATCAAAATACCACTCAATAAGATTTCCATTATCATCATACATAATAGTAATTGCAAAATTGCCATCTGTAGGATAAACTTCTATCCATTCATAATCGTTATCTTTAATACAAATATTTTCATTTCCATTATGAACTATTAATGGGTTTTCAATATTTTGCAATTTTAAAAAACATGCATAACCTCTAAAGAATGATTCATCAATTTTTAATAAACTATAATTATCATTTTCATTATAAGCATACCTTCTTGTCATACTATCACCATCCATATTAATTATATCACACTAATTTTTATTTGTTCACCTAGCTTGTTCTACTAGACTTAGATAAATAAAAGGTTTGCAAAGACTTTGTAGCCTACCTGTAGCCTACATAACAGGTCTTAGACGTGCTTAACGGTATCTAAGTAATTTTTTACATTTTTATTTTTTACTATTGTTAATCGAACAACCGTTTGCTATAATATATCTTGGAACATTTAATAAGTTGGGTGGAGCCAATCT
>CACWWC010000026.1 GCA_902764545.1 uncultured Erysipelotrichaceae bacterium
AGAAAATCTAAATAATGATACAGGAAATCCTAATCCTAGTGAGGATGATAACAACGATACAACAGATGAAGAATATGAACAAGAAAATCTAAATAATGAGACAGGAAATCCTAATCCTAATGAGGCTGGTAATGAAGAGGTATATATTTTATTTAGGGATTTAGATGATAATGGACAGTATTATGCTCCTGAGGCAACATTAGATAAATTTGGAATTTATACATCTGGAAGTCCAACTGAAATAGATGGCATGAAGTGTTATAAGATTGACAATGAAACTGCTAATAACGTCATCCAGGCGAGACTAGATGTTGATGGTGAAAATACAAATAATAGTCCAAAAATAAGAATTGAGGTTAGAGATGTTCATTTAAAAAGAGAAGTTATAACTATTTATCGAGATTTAGATGATAATAATCAGTTATATGCAAGTGGTGAAATTTTCAAAAGATTTGGATTAGCTATTAATGGAAGAAGTGTTGATATCGAAGGCGAAGAGTGCTTCCGTGTTGATAATACTATTGAGGAACTTATTAATAAAAAGGCTAAGGATAGTAATATCGATGTTCAATATAAAGATGTACATCTAAAGAAAAAAAATGAAACAGTTTATTTATATAGAGATTTAGATGATAATAATCAAATATATGCAAGTCAAGAAGTTCTTGAAAGATTTGGAATTACTCCAAGTGGTGATGTTACTAAAATTGAGGATCTTGATTGCTACAAGATTGATGAAGAAACAGATAGAAAGATACATGAAGAGGCAGCTAATTTAGATCCTGTAGTTGATGTTCAATATAAAGATGTTCATCTAAAGAAGAAAACCGAAACCGTTATTATTTATAGAGATACAAGTGATAATGGTCAACTATATTTAAGTGATGATGATTGTGCCAAATATGGTATTGTTTCTTTTGGTGATACTATTGATATTGAAGGAAAGAGATGTCGCAAGATTACTGCTGCTGATGATAAAAAGATTAATGAAGCAGATGTTAATGTACAATATAAAGATGTTAGTTTAAAGAAAAAGGCTCCAAAACCTGCTGTAGATGCAATTATTGCTAAAATAACTGATGGAGTTGAAATTCCTAAAAAGACCGGCCAAAGATGTCAGGCTAGTAATATTAAGGTTGCTAAACAATTTAGAAATGAATTACATTCAGGAAAATTCTTATATAATGTTGTTCATTTTGTTCCTGGAATTGTTAAAGCTGGATTTAGTTTATTAGCGAAAATTGGTTCGAAGATTTTACTTGGAAAAAAAGGTAGAAAGGCTGCTAAAACTATAAATGATAGACTATATGGTAAAGCAAATGATGGTCATGATATAACGGAAGATGAATTAGAAGTATTGTTTAATGAATATAAGGGTAGTAGAGCTAAAGCTGCAATGCTTGATGATATTAATCCATTATTACTAGACAGATTAAGAACTTATGCTAAAGATAAGGTTGAAAAGATTAATGAACAAATAGTTCATAATTATAAAGTATTATTTGGCCTTTTGGAACAAATAAAAAAATTAACTTCTGATCTAAATTCTAGTAAAACTGATAATGAAAAACAATTATACATGTCTCAACTAAAGGGTGTATATGAAGCTGGTGCATCTTGTGTTAAAAAGATTATCCCATTAAGAAATGAAGCAAATAATATCTTATCTAGTGGTATTCATGGTATTGAGGAAGATTTTAAAGCTGTTCATACTAAGATGAGTTACGTTGGATTAAGATTTGCTAAAAGAAAGAAAATTGATGGTGAACTTTTATCTAAACTTGGAGATGTAGAGCAAAAGTTAAATAATGCAATCTATGAGGACGATTTTGAAGAAATTGTTAAAAACTTTATGAAGCATGAACGTTTATATCTTACAAACACTGAGATAAAAAATAGTATTTTTGGTAAACGTAGTGCAGGTAGTAAGTATTATTCTCCACTACCTGAGGAGTTTGACTATAGAGATGATCCGTTTATAAAAGATTTGGTTACAACTGGAGCTGTTGTTGCGTCATGTGTAAATTTTGTAAATTCTATAAGAACAGCTCAGCTTAATGCTCAAGCTGCTGCAGCTAAGAATGCGGAAATTAATAAAGCAAATAGTGCAAATAATGCAATGGTACAGAATGTTCATAGTAAGGGTGCTCAGATTGAAGGATATTCAGATACGTTTAGAGAAGGTATTAATGCTCAATTACATGAGGATCCAGGATATTTGTCTGGAATGATGGAACGTAGGGATTTAGATGTAAATGGCTGGACTTTAAATGGTAATTACTATTCAATGGATGCAAAGTCACATTCACTTTGGAATAATCTAAATACAAATAATGCTGCGGGTATAAGTAAGATTAATTCACAGCTTGCTAGTGGTTCAATTAGCTCTGCTGATGCTTTACGACAGTCTGTTTCACTAGTTTCAAGTTCTCGTTCAGTTGTTACTCAGGTTGTTAATAGTATTAAGAATGATTGTATTGCTTACGCTAAAAATCATCCTAGCTTTGATTTAAATGGTGTTATTGATTCATTAAATTATGTTTCTACTCATCCAAATGCTCTTGTTGATATGGCTAAAGCATCTTCTGATGTAGTTAATATTGGTCATTCTTTAACAACTGTTGCTGCTTCTTATGTTAAACCACTTGCTGCTTTGCATGATACACAATTAACGGCCTTATTCTCTACGATTGGAACTTTAGGATTGGCACAAAATGCATTAAGAAATACTCAACACAAAACTGTTGGAAAGAATCATTATGGAAACTCTGTTACTGAGGGTATGAGTTCAGATTTAGCTGGAATGTTTGATGAAGTGGCTCAGAGCGAAAATCAGGAAGAAAATCAAAGCTCTCATGGACATAATGTTTAAAAGGATGGCGTTTCATCCTTTTTTTGTTATGCTATATTTTTTTGTTATGGGATCAATAAATATTGAGTTATTTAGTGGATAATATGTAAGATGGGTAAAAATTATTAATATTATTAACAATAATGTTAAACCAATTTCTTTCTGATTGATGATTTTTTTCATATTTTGAATTTTGTAACTTATAATTTGACAGATAATATATGTTATAAACATCAAAATTATTGTTATTATGAAGTTATGAGGGATAAATATGTTTATTAGTAGGTAAATTATTAAATAAAATATTATTCCGAATATTATTGTTATTGGTATACTTAAAATAAAATTATTATATTTAATATTATTATTCTTATAAATAATGTATTCTATGATACTTGATAATAATATACTTGTTGAGAATATTTTCATGTGTTCCCAAATACTTTCATTAACAGGAAATAATATACTTGTTATAAATGAAGGATATTTATCATATATAAAGTGAATTGGGAATGATATTAGAAATGTTATTATTATCATTAATATTTTTGTCTTTTTCATACTTAATTATATTTTTATTAAATATATTTATTTATAAATATGTTTTATAATATTTGACTTTTATATAAACTTATAATATAATATGTCGCGAGGGGATATGTATGAATATTGATTATAATTTATATAAGATATTTTTATATCTTTATGAAGAAAAAAGTATTTCTAAGACTGCGAATAGATTGTACGTTTCTCAACCTGCAATTAGTTATAGTTTAAAAGAATTAGAAAGTCAGTTGGGATATTCTTTATTTTATAGAAATAGTAAAGGGATTGAACCTACTTTAGAAGCTAATGAGTTGTATTCTTATATTTCTACTGCATTTAATATTTTACATGATGCAGAAGAACATATTGTTAATTTAAATAATTTGAATATAGGCTGTATAAAAATTGGTACTCCATCTCATATTGGCGTGTTTTATTTATCGAATTATATAGCTGATTTTAGAAAGATATTTCCTGGAGTTAAATTTGAAATAATCTGTAAGTCGACTGCTGATATGGTTGAAATGTTGGAAACTAGAAAACTTGATTTAATTGTTGATACACTTCCAATTAATAGTAAAAAAGATGTTACTAAAGTTACTCTTTCCAAACTTCAAAATTGTTTTGCTTATAATAAGAATGTTATGAAGAATGTTAACATCAATAATGTTGATGATTTAAAAAATTACCCTTTAATTCTACCTAGTGCAACTTCTTCTATTAGATTAAAATTAGATGAGTATATGGAATCTAAAAATACTAATTTATTTCCTATATTAGAATCTTGGACTACTGAAATAATGATAGAGATGGTAAGAAAAGGTATTGGAATTGGTTACTTTGTAAAGAACGTTATTGATACTCAAAGTGACAAAGATAATTTTGAAGTTATTACTTTTGATGATGATTTACCTGCCGTTGATGTCTGTTGTGTATATATAGATGACTTTTTAACTTCGGCAACTAGAAAATTTGTTGAAATATTAAAAAATAATAAAATAGGGGATTAATTATATGGATTTTTTATTAAATGATGAAATTAATATTTCTAAAAAAGATTTAGAGATAAGAAAAAAATTATATAGTTTTTTTATGAAGCTTCCTGAGAATTTTGTTTCAAAAATGAGACATCTACAACCACAAGTAGGATGTTTTAATAATTGTAGTTTTTGTAGTAAGTTTTCTGTATGTAAAAGTGAATATTGGTCTGAGGAGTCTTTACGTAATATTATTGCTGCTTTAAAATATACTGCTAAGTCTTATACTAAGGATGATTTGCTTTTGGCTTATGATAGACGCGAACACCGTGTGGGCGTTATTTTTCCATACTTAAATAATGATACTGCGGCATATCCTTTTTTAGATAAGTATATTGATCTATGTTATAAAGATTTGGGTGTTAGGACAAGGATATCTACAGTTGGTTTTTCTAGATATAATAAAGAATTAGATGCCATGCATAGGAGAATATGTTCCAGTGATTTATTATATGCATTAGGTGGAGTTAGACTTTCAATAAGTCAATATGGTCGTGTATGGGAGGAAAAGAGTTTTCACAATTCTTTAGATGATTATAGTAAGGATTTAGCTAATTTTTTAAGTATATACAAGCCGTATTATGAAAAATTTGGGTCTGGTTTTAGAAAAATGTGTTGTGAAATTAGATTTAATCCATTGGTTGAAAATAGTAAGGTTTTAACTTTTTCTTATAATAATAAATTTATAATAGCAACTAATAATTATCTATATATTTCAATTGAGGATAATATCTCTTTTGAGGAGACATTTATTAGAGATCCTTATGTTCATTCTTTGGACTTGACTACTGAAGGAATTAAATTTGAAGAATACAATTTACCATTTATTGTTGATACTCGTGATGCTCTTATTAATTATATCGAAAACAATGATTTGTTATCTGAAAAGCTTGTTGATGTGTATTTATTTAGTAATAAGGATGGTATTTATTATTCAATTGATCCTAAACTAACTAGCTCAGGAAATTATGGAATTAATATTTATCCTGAGACTGAAAACCGTGATAAGTCTGGATATATAATTACTGAGCGCTTCTTTATAAATGCTTTATATAACTTTAAAATATCAAGGGGTATGAATTTAAAAGATAAAATGCATGAATCAACTTATGATGATGTATTAGAAGTTGTGAATATACTAAAAGAATATGCAACTTATTATCACGAGAAGGGGAAATTAGAAAAGTCTAATTATATTATCAAACATGTTATTCCTGTTATTGAGGTTTATGTTAAAGCATTAAAATTAGCCAATTATCCATCTTCTGTATTTTTTGATAAAGAATTTACAATTGATACTGGTATTATTTGTAATTTAGGTAGGGCTGTTAATTTATTTAAGGGGATAACTAAGCATGTAAATGAACCTTTAACGCCAACTCATGAGAGAAATTATGGAAGACATAGTTCAACTATGAAAAAAGAGAATTATGTTTGGTTATTGGGATGCGATTTTGATGATAACATTCTTGTTGAAAAATTAGATTTGTTTAATACTGCTTCATCTGAGGGACAGGTTTCAATTAGAAAAAAGATTAATATTTCTGGTTTTAACAAGAAGATTAGTGATCAAGAAAAATATCTTTATCCAGGAGAAGTTAAGGAATGATTGATTTTTATAAAGAATTTGGAAATCTTGGTTATCTTGCTAATTATTCACATCATGGTTTTTATAAAGACGGTATTTTTTATAAGACTGCTGAACATTATTATCAAGCTTCGAAGTTTAATGATTTAGAAATAAAAAACAAGATTATTAATAGTAGTACTCCTAAAGAAGCTTCTATGATTGGTAGAGATGTTAATAATAAAAGAATAGATAATTTTAAGAATTATAAACTTGATGTAATGTTCGAGGCGGTTTATTTAAAGTTTAGTCAAAATAAGGATATAAGAACTAAGCTCATTGAAACAAGAAATCAAACTATTCGCGAGATGACGGTTAAAGAATCTTTTTGGGGAGTTGGACCAAATCTAGATGGATTAAATCATATGGGAAAAATTCTTGAAAAAGTAAGATATCAAGTTAAAAATGATTTAATTGACCAAATTATTGCTAATTCATATAAAAAAAAGGTATATATTATTGGACATAAAAAGCCTGATTTTGATTCTTTCTTTTCGGCTTATTTATTGTCTAGGATATTAAAGTCTTTTAATGTTGATGCGATATTTGCGGTTAGAGATGAAGATTTTATTGATAAGAAAATGATTAATGATTGGCTTGATTTTAAATATGAAGTGGTGACTGATTATAGTGATAAATATTTTATTCTGGTTGATCATAATAATCTTGATGGAATTGATAAGACACATGTTTTGGGGGCAATTGATCATCATAAGATAACTGGGGAAGTGTCAGACTTAATTGAAATAGAGTATGCATCATGTGCGCTTTTGATATATGATTTATTTAAAAGTAGATATGCTTTTTCTTTTAAAGAAAAAAAACTTATTGCATTAAGTGTTTTATCTGATACCGAGTTTCTTTCAAGTAGTAGATTTTCTTCGGAAGATAAAAAACTGTATGATGAACTTGATGCTAATATTGATGTTTCTCAATTCAAGAGAAAATATTTAATTACAACTGATTTTTCAATGGATATTAACAGTAATTTATTCTATGATTTTAAAGAATATAGGGTAGGTAGACGGATAATAAAAAGAAGTTTAATTAGAAGCTATAGTGCTGACAAGGATAAATACTATAATCTTTATGTTTCTGCTATGAAACAATACAATGTTAATTTAATAATATGGTGCGATTATGAGAAACTTGTAACTTATGTTAGGTATAATGATATAGATATTATTTATCCCTATTTTACTACCAGTACTAACTTAATAATTAATTATCTAGTTAATGAAAAATATCTTAAAAAATAATTTTTATTTATAAATAATATTTATCTATTCTACTATATATAAATATCATTTATATTTACTATTAAAAATATATGTTTGATTTATGCCACTTTTTATAATACTATATAATTACATTTTTATTTAAGAAGGTGTAATCTTATGAAAAATTCTACTGTTTATACTTATTTTGATTCAAAAAAAATATACTTTACGTCATTAGGTAGTAAGTATATGTTAGTTGAAAAAAAGCAAGATAATAAATCAATTAGTTTGATATCTAGAAATACGGTTATAATGAATAAGAATGGTATTGTTCTTTTTTCGAAATAATAAAGAAAAAACAGATTATGATGATCTGTTTTTCTTTTATTTATCTTTTAAAATATATTTTATTATATTTGTATTATCTTTTTATCTTCTCTATAAAAAGAATTTTATTGTAATTTTATATATTAATTATTTAATAAAATTTATTCTTTGTATTTTTTTCTTTATATTTTATTTATAAAGTAACTAAAAAAAATATTTAAACAATAAAATAGTTATATGTTATAATTATAATGAAAGGTGTGATAAGATGGCTAATTCAGTATTTGAGTCAATTTTTGGTTATTTTAGAAGGAAGAAGGGAAATTATAAGGATATCAATGAAATGTTTCATCATAGATATTACAAAAAAATGTTTGGTAAGTATGTAATGATTGTTCTTTCTAATGGAGATATTATAAAGGGTGGGTATAATGCTGAGATACCTGAGGAGAATAGTGTGAAGATTGGCTCTAGAATTATTAAAATAGAAGATATTGAACTAATTAAAATAATAGAAGATTAGATTATAGTCCTATTCTTGATTATTTGTATATATGGAGGATTTATGTATTTAAATAATAAAATTGTTATAGGAAAAAGTGACAATAGTGAATTATATATTGTTCCCAAGATGGCTAATAGACATGGGTTAATTACCGGGGCAAGTGGATCTGGTAAAACTACTACTGTTAAGGTTATGGCAGAATCTTTTAGTAGTGCTGGTATTCCTGTTTTTTATGTTGACGTTAAAGGCGATTTAGCAAGCATATGTAAAATGGGAGAAGATAATCAAAACATTAATGAACGATTAAAGAGAATGGGTGTTGAAAATTTTATTTTTAAAGGTTTTCCTACAACTTTTTTTGATGTGTTTGGTATGAAGGGGCATCCCATTCGTACTACTATTTCAGATATTGGGCCAAGACTTCTATCTAGGATGCTAGAGTTGAGTGATGCTCAGGAGGGAATTTTGGCGATTATTTTTCAAATTGCGGAAGATGAAGGGATGAGTCTTAATGATTTGGGTGATTTAAAAAATTTAGTTAGTTATGTTAATGATAATAGAAATGACTATATTTCTAGATATGGAAGTATTACTAGTTTGAGTATTTCATCTATTCAAAGAAGTCTATTAATGCTAGAACAAGATGGAGGAGCTTCTTTTTTTGGGAAACCTTCGCTTGATTTATTTGATTTACTTCAATATGATATGAATGGTAATGGGTTTGTTAATGTTTTAGATGCAGTTGAATTATATAAAAAACCAACTTTATATTCTGTGTTTTTAATATGGCTTTTAAATAATTTGTATGATAATATGCCTGAGGTTGGTGATTTGGATAAACCTAAACTAATTTTATTTTTAGATGAGGCACATTTAATATTTTCTGAAATGTCAAATAATTTAATAAAGTCTATTATTCAAGTTATTAAATTAATTAGAAGTAAAGGTGTAGGTGTTTACTTTATTTCTCAATCACCTAGTGATATACCAGATGAGATCCTTAGCCAATTGGGTAATAAGGTTCAACATGTTTTAAGAAGTTATACTCCGGCTGATGATAAGGCGATTAAAGCTATTTCAAATTCTTTTAGAAGTAATCCTTCATTTAAAACCGAGGATGCTATTAAATCTTTAGCAACAGGAGAAGCATTGATATCATTTTTAAATGAGGCGGGAGAGCCAAATGTTGTTGATAGAGCCTTGATTCTTCCTCCTCAAAGTTTTATGGGAACTATTTCTGATCTCGAGAGGGATAATGTTATTAAACAAAGTCGAATTTATATGAAATATGAGAATATTGTTGATGAGGTTTCTGCCTCAGAAATGGTGTTAGAATCTAAGAAGAAAAAAGAAGAGGAAAAGGCATTAGAGGCTAGACGCAAGGAAGAAGAAAAAGAAAAAGAAAAACAGGATAAGTTAAAAGAAAAAGAAGCTGAAAAAAAGAAAAAAGAACAGGATAGAATGATGAAAAAAGTAACTAATCAGGTTACTAACAAAGTTATTGGTAAGGCAACTACAAAGGTTGTTAATTCTATATGGAAAAATTTATTTAAATAGACTTTTTTAGTCTGTTTTTTTATGTTATAATTTTTTTAAGGTAGGATTAATAGATATGCATAAAATATTTAATTGCAAGCATAAACTTTTAATTATATTTTTATTTAGTTTTGGTGCATGTTTAATTACATCATTTTTTCTTGTGTATAATAAAACTGTTGATTCTATTGACTTAAAACTTAAAACACAAGAATATTCATATTTACCAGTTGAGGCAAAAAATTATATTAAGAAGGTCTATGAAGAGTCTTCTGAGATTATTCTTACTGAAAAAAATAAAAAAAGTAATCTTCCTTATTTAAATCCAGAATACATTAGTTATTTACAAATGAGTGATTCTCAGAAAGAAAAATTACAAGTTATTCCAACAGCGACAGTTTTAGATTACTCTGATAAATTAGAGGGGATTTCTTCTGAACTTCCGAGTCAGTATGATTTAAGAAATGTAAATGGAAAAAATTATGTTTCACCAAATAGGGATCAAGGTGATCTTAATATTTGTTGGGCTTTTGCAACGGCTGGGATGGTTGAGGTTAATGTTCTAAAGAATAAGGATGAATCTTATAATAATAATTCTTTACTTATTTCTGAGAGACAACTTGATTATGCGACTTCAAATAATGGAATAATAAATTATACCAATGAATATGCTGGTATTTTAAATCGGGGTTTATCAAGTGGTGGTAACTTTTATATTTCTTCAATAGCGATGGCTAATGGTATTTCTTTATTTAATTATAATTCTTTTAAAAGTTATGATGATACCGATGTAGATGCCATGGAACTTTCTGATGTGTTAAGTTACAATAAATCTTTATACGAGATGAATTCTTCAATTGACTTACCTGCTTTAGCGCTTAGATTATCTACTGATAATTTGAATGATTCTTCTAAACAAAGTAGAGAAGAGTATTTAAATATTGTTAAAGAAGGAATTACAAAATATGGATCTGCATATGTTTCAACATATATGAGTGATTCATGTATTTATTATGATGGAAAGTTAAACAATTACGTTGTTGATGTTTATAACTGCAAGAAAGAGAATAGTCATGCTATGCAAATTATAGGTTGGAATGATAACTTAGAATATTCTTATTGTGCAAGTGGTTCTAAACATAGTTCAAATGTTTCTGGATGTAGTAATGTTGTTTCTGGGAAAGGTGTTTGGATTTTAAAAAATTCTTGGGGTAGTGCAGTTTCTAATCCTTATTTGGCATATGATTCGGCAAATAGTTATATTCACTTTATCACTGAGTTAAATACAAATAAAACTTGGGATAACAATTATATTTTAGGCAGTGAAAATGAGGTTTCAACTAATGTTAATTATGCTATGTCTAATACAAGGATTAGAGGAAGTGAAAGACTATCTAAAATAAAGTTTATTTCTAACAGTATTGATTCAACTTATTATATAACAGTAAAGAATAAAAATGGTAATACTGTTTCTTTTTCAGAGCATGTTTTGTATCCTGGACTAATAAGTATTGATACTGGTTCAATAATTATTGATGAAGATTCAACAATTAAAATTGAAGGTAGTGGTACTTTTGTTGACAGATTAATGGTTTTTACAAATAATATCGATAAGACTCCTTATATTGATTTAAGCGATTATAATTATAAAATTTTAAACAATTCTGAATTTAGAATGTATTCAAATACTAAAAATATTCCTTCTGGTGCTAGCTTAGTGTATAAGTTATATGATGAGCGGGATAATATTGTTTCTGGGCTTAGCTATCAAGATAACGTTGTTGCGGAAAATAATGTAAATACACTATTAAAATTTTCCGATTCAATTGAGAAAGATAGTTATAAACTGCGTGTCTTTTATGATTCAAATGTTGTTGGGGAAGCGAATATTGCATTTTCTGATATGAATGGAAGTGGTACGAAGAGTAATCCTTTTATAATTACTAATTCTACTCAATTGAATCAAATTAGATATAATTCTGATGCATATTATGTATTGAATAATGATATTGATTTGTCCCTTGATACTTCTGAAGGGGGAAAGTATTATCATTTAAATGATGATAAATCGGATGGAAATGGCTGGATTCCGATTGACGGCTTTAGCGGATCATTTGATGGTGGTGGTCATGCGATAAAAGGACTTTATTCAAAAAATAGTGGTGGCGGTCTTTTTGATAATATCTATGACAATGCAGATATTAAAAACTTAGTATTAGATAACTGTTTAGTCTATTTGCAGGGAGATGGTGGGGCTTTATTTTCTAAGTACAACACTTCTCTTAGCAGTGTAAAATATTCACCTAGTTTTAGTAATATTATTTTAAAAGATAGTAAGATTTATTCATTAAATTCAGATAATTCTTATAATGGTATTTTATTTGGAGATATCATGTCTAATCAATACTCTGATATAAAAATTACTAATATTTATGTTGATTCATTATTTAATTCTGTTAATGATAGTGGTTATTTGATTTCAAAGATTGATGGAGCATCTTACATAACTATTAAAAATATTCAGTTAATTGGTAGTTATATACCTAGTAGTAAAATAACTAGTGGTATTCTCATTAATTCTATAAATACTAATGGTAAAGTTGCTATCGATGAAGTATTCTCAAGCTTATATGGTGATGATATTGGCTCATTAATTTATGAAGTGAAGAGTGGAGAGATTAATATTAACTATGTTACTATGGTGGATAATGATATGGAATTGGTGATGCAAAATAATGGTAGTAATAATATTTTTTATGATTCTATTAATAAATATAATTTAACTTCTCAGTTTGATAATTTTTCTAGCAGAAATAGTTATGATCAATCCATTGACTTTGATAATGTCTGGACTATTAAGTCAGTAGATGATATATCAAGATTTCCTATTCTTAAGTTTGTTAATTTTGAATATACTTCTATTCCTAATATTAATCTTGATTTAGATTCTGGAAAAAAGGTTAATTTGTATGATTTAATAAGTCCTAATAAAGACGCTTCTAAAAGAATCATATATAAAATAGATGATAGTAGTATTGTTGATATTAAGGATGGTGTATTTATTCCTAAAAAGGTTGGAAATACAAAAGTTAATATAAAGAGTTTATATGATGGTTATCAAAGAGATGTTTTAATAAAAGTTAGTCTTCCTAGTTATACTATTAAGTTTAATTCTAATGGTGGTAGTGGTACTATGGATGATTTGGAGGTTCTGATTGATAATAAATTAAATCTCCCTATAAACACTTTTAAGAGGGATAATTATACTTTTAAAGAATGGAATACTAAAACTGATGGCAGTGGTGTTTCTTATTCTGATGGTAGTGAGGTTATGAATTTAGCTTCTAAAGATAAGTCTATTACTTTATATGCCATATGGGTTAAAAATGGTAGTTATAAAATTAATAATTATTTAGAAGATATAGATAATAATTATATTAGTAAAATTAGTATCAATACTACTGTTGAAGAATTTACTAAAAATATTGATTATTCTTCTGAATATAGAATTGAAGTTGATTATAAAACCATTCATGATAAAGATTTATTATATACAGGTGGTAAAACTAAAATATATAAAAATGATAAATTAGAAATTGAATATACAAATGTTGTATCTGGAGATGTTAATGGTGATGGTAAAATAAGTTATTTAGATTATGTATATGTATATAATCATATACAAAAAGTTAAGCATCCAGATCTCGATAAAAAGCTATTAACTGGTGAATATTTATCTGCTGCAGATATGTCTTATGATGGAAAAATCAATTATTTGGATTATGTATTTATTTACAATAAAATAAAAGAACTAAGGGGAGGTATAATGTAATGAAAAAAGTTTTAATATTGTTATTATTCATCTTTGCTTTTTTACCTATAAAGGTTTGTGCTACAGGTGGATTTACTGTATCTCCTTCTAATATTACTATTGAGGAGGGAGGTTCTAAATCATTTTCAATTAGTGCTTATAATACTATTGGTGATGTTAAAATTTCATCAAGTAATACTAGTGTTGCAACTGTGAGTGGTGACTGGGGAACTGGTCAATGTAGTGATGGTCAAAATATTAGTGGTAATATTATTGTAAATGCAAATAAAGAGGGAACAGCTGTAATAACGATTATGGTTGATGATGCAGCTACTTTTGATAATGAAGATTTATCTGGTAGGTTAGTTGGAAATGTTACTGTAACTGTTGTTGCTAAACCTTCTCAACCTGCTGTTGTTCCTAAAAATAATACTAATAACAATAGTAATGGTAATAATAAAACAAGTGATGTTTTAGCGAAATCTTCTAATAATAGATTAAAAGAATTATCTATAGATAATTATCAATTAACAAAGATTGATGATAATAATTATAGTGTTGATGTTAGATATGATATGGAAAAGGTTAATATTAAAGCTAGTTGTGAAGATAGTAAGGCTAGAGTTGATGGCGTTGGTGAACATAAAATTAATATTGGGGATAATATTATTGAACTAATTATTACGGCGGAGAATGGAAACCAAAATAAAGTTAATGTATTAGTTAATAGAAAAGATTCATATTACTTAGAAGATTTAGATTATGTTATTGATGATAGTAAATATGATAAAATTGATATTAAAATTAGTGGTGATAATCTAATTAAGTCTTCTGAAATTGATAAGATTAAGAAGAGTAAGAAACTTTATAATTTCAACTATTATGATAAAAATAATTTGATTTATTCATGGGTTATTAATGGTAAGAATATAAAGAAGGTTGATGACTTTAATACTAAGGTCTTATTCGTTTCTTTTAATCGTGCTACTATTTCTAAATTGTCTAATTATGCAGAAGGTCTTTATATTTCTTTTGAGAGTGATTATATTCCTAATGGGTCGAGATTAAAAATATATGTTGGGGATAATTATAGTAATGGAGATAAAGTTAATATTTATCATTATAATGAGGATGATAAAAAGTTAGAATATAGTGAGGTCAAATATAAAGTAAAAGATGGATATGTTGAATTTAATGTTGTTGATGGGGAATATTTTATTTCAATGTCGATGATTGATGGCTTAGATATTGCCCCAACACCTTCAGGTGGGGTTACGATTTCATTAATTTTTTTCCTTTTTTCTTTTACGGTTTTTGGATTAGCAGCTCTTATATACTTTATAAGGAAGAAGACTATACAAAACATTTGATTTGTTATATACTATTTATAGGGTGGTGATTTTTGTGTCAGAATTTTATGGAAGTAGTTCAGATTATAGTGAGTTAAACAAAATAATTAGTAATAGTGTATATACTGATGTTAGTATCAGTAGCAATAGCGTTTACAAATCAGTCGGAGTTGAGGAGTATTCTTTTGATAATGATGCTGATGTTGAGGATGTTAGTACAACTACAACTGCTGGTAAAGATAATTATTTTGTTGAGAATACATCAGATTATGATAAGATTAATATTAATTCTTTCAATAATCATCTTACTAATGAGTTAAAAGAAAAATTAGGCAGGAATTCAGATGCATATAAATTTCTTTGTAAGTATCTTGAGGGTAAAAAACTTAGAGATGTTTTAGATGAGGAAGGACATATTGTGATTCCAGATGAGGAGTTACAAAAGCTTTATGACAGTATCTATGTGAGCCCTGGAGGCTATGGTGGATTAAGTGATGAGACTCGTCAAATGGTTGTTAATAAGCTTAAGGATGCACTTAAAACTACAAGTATGGGAGAGTATTCTGGTACCATTCTTGATTCTACTATTTGTGAGATTGTTAGTGATCAATATGGCTTTGATGCAATTGTTTATGAAAAAGATGGTGAATACTGTATAGCTAATACATGTGCGGATGGTCAATCTCAGGAAGATATTTTGTTAATAATATATAGTGCTTTATATTCAACCACTGGAAGTGATGATGCTTATGATTACTTTAGCCCATTTTTTTCTAATATTAATGGTGGGTTAAATCTGGAGGAAATGGGTTATAAATTTGATTATAAAGACATAGCTAAGGCTAAGGAAATATATAATCATCAGCGTCAAAAAAGTTATGAAATGTTAAAAAAGTATTCAAATATGGGAAATGTTAGTCTTGAAGGCTATTCTATGGGTGGAGGTATTCAGTTTGATTCATATCTTCAATTAATTGAGGACAATCCTGAAAAGGCCAAAAATATTCATCTCGAATTGTATAATCCATATATAGGTTTTCTTGAGGGTAATAGTGACTATATGGATGGAGATAATTTAATAGATGGCAAGAGAAATAGATTGAAAGAAATATTGAAGGACTATTCTGATAACATTCATATATTTGCTGCTGAAGGGGATGTGGTTTCTCAGTTTAATTCTTTAACTGATTGTTTAGCAGATAATTTTACTTATTTAAAGGGAAATAGTAAAATTGACTATTCTTTGCCTGATAATTTTCAGTTTACTGATATATTAAATTTAATATTTGGTGAAGATAGTAGGCATAGTCTTGAAGGATTCGATTCTAGTGATACATGCTTTGACAATAATGGCAATGTTATTTCTTCTGGAAAACAAATAACAATTAATGAGGTTGCTGGTGGCAATTATAAGTCTAATTCATTATCATCTTTAATCACTAATGCTTTTGAGGATAATCTAACAGAGTTAAAAAAAGGTCTTATGGACTTTGATTTAGGTGATGCTAATTATGCAAAAGATGGTATTTCAGTTATGTATGATGACTTATTAAATTACCTGAAAAATAATGTTGGTAATATAACAAGTGATGGGTTCCTAAAGGCACTGTCTCCAGGATTAGCAGAAATATTAAAAGAAGGTGCAAGAAAAGAAGCTGGGAGTGATGCTGGTTCGTGGGTTATTGACCAGGTGGCAAATAATTATTTAACTGATGATGAGATTTATAATGGGTTAAAGGATTATTTAAGCAAAGCTGATACTGAAAATGTTATAGATAATTTAATTGGTGAAATGGTTAGTGGGAACTTTAACAATATTTCAACTGTTGTTACAAAAATTGGGACTGATGTTTACTGGGAGTCTCTTGAAAAATATCACCCATATCGCTATGATTTGACAAAGAATTTGGAGTGGTATGGGCCTGATTTAGGAAAAAATCTAAGCAATATTCAGGAGAATTGGAATTTATTTACGCAAGGTTTTTCAGATGGCGATGGAGAAAAAATTATTGTTGGTGGACTAAATGTTCTTGATAATGTTGGTGGTATGGCTCTTGAAGGTCTTGGATTTGTTGGTAAAAATGTTTGGGATGGAGTATGTACCTTTTTTGGATTTTGATTAATTATGGAGGAATTTAAGTATGAAAGCAAATGAAATGTTTAATAGGGCACAGGAAAACAGCATTGGTAATTATAGAAAGGTAAAAAAGAATATTAGAAAAAAGCGTTTTGCAAATATACCTATTGCATTGATTACTGGTGCGGTAATAGCTATAAGTATAACTGGTTGTGGTTTGGAGAAGAGTGTTTCAGCTGATGACAAAGTATATGAACAATATATGAATATTACTGATGAATATGGTGTTACGACGATAGAAGTTAATACATACCAGATTCAAAGATTGCATAAATTACTTGATCAATATAATATTGACAAATATGAACAGCATGGTTCAAAAAGAGTCTATTATGCTACCGCAGATGATTATGTTACTATTTCCGAATTGGATGATAGTTATCTTTGTGCTATGTATTTCTCTTCTTCTAAAGATAGTGCAAGTGAAATGGCAAAAGCATTGGGTTATGAAAGCCTTGATGATTATTTAATAAAAAATGCTTTTACTGATAAAAATGGTAATCCTAATTATCGTTTGTGGTCTGCTTCAAATTCGATACTTATGGCTCAAGAAATGACTTCTAATAATAAGATTAATAATTTGGGTGGAGGTGTTAAATAATGGAGTATGATACTATTGTTTTAGAGAATAATATAGAATATATTATTGCATCAACAGTTCGTATAAATGAAACTAAATATTATTTGTTAATTAATCCTCTTGATAAGTATGAGTATCTTATTAGGAAAGAAGTTGATGATGAACTAGTTGGATTAGATGATAAGAATGAATTTGAAATTGTTGTTTCTAAACTATATATTGTTAATGCTAAAAATCCTTATTTAGAGGCTTTTATAGAAGAGCGTAAAAGAATTAATAGTAGTCAAAAAAATAATTAACAAGACTTTTTAGTCTTTTTTTTTGTTGCTTTTAATATATTTTTTTAGAGGTGAAATATGTTTTTTAGGAAAGTTAATATGAGGGTAAAACTTTTATTTTTAGTTTTATTAATTCCATTGTTACTGGTGGTTATTAAAGTTATATATATACAGGTTTTTGATTATAATAAACTTTGTAATTTAGCTAGTGACTTATGGAGTAGAAACTTGGAAATAGAGGCTGATAGAGGATTAATCCTTGATAGAAATGGAGAGGTGCTAGCTGATAATTTAACTACGGCATCACTTGTATTAATACCTAGTCAAATCAAAGATAAAGAAAAAACTACTAAAGAGATAAGTAAGATTCTTGGAGTCAGTTACGATGAGATGAAAAAACATGTTTATAAAAAAACTTCCATTGAACGTGTTCATCCAGAGGGGAGAAGGTTATCAAATGATATTCTTGATAAAATTAGTAACTTAAATATGGATGGAGTTTATTTAGTGAAAGAGGCTAAACGTAATTATCCTTACAAGGATTTACTTTCTCATACTTTAGGGTATGTTGGAATTGATAATCAAGGATTATCTGGCTTAGAACTCCAATATAATAAAATTTTAACGGGAGAAAATGGAACCATTAAATATTTTTCTGATGCGCATGGTAATAGACTTGATATGAGTGAAGTTTATGTTAAACCTACCAGTGGGTTGAATATTAATTTAACAATAGATATAAATATTCAAAAATCTCTTGAAAGAGAGATGAATAATATCAATGATATGTTTCATCCTGATATGGCTTTGGCGATTGTTGCTGACCCAAAAAGTGGTGAAATATTAGGAATGAGTTCATTGCCTGATTATGATCCGAATAATTATAAGAATTATAATAGTGAGGTTTTAAGTAGAAATTTGCCTATATGGTCTTCTTATGAGCCTGGTAGTACATTCAAGATTATGACGATGGCTACTGCAGTTAATGAGAATGTTATCGATATTTTCAATGATCATTTCTATGATTCTGGTAAGGTGAATGTTGATGGGTCTATATTAAAATGTTGGAAGAGTGGTGGTCATGGGGATCAAACTTATTTACAGGTTTTACAAAACTCTTGTAATCCTGGATTTGTTAAATTAGGTCAAATGCTTGGTAAAGAAAAATTGTTTTCTTATATTAATAAATTTGGTTTTGGTGAAAAGACTGGGATAGATTTAAATGGCGAAGGTAGTGGGATTTTATTCCCTCTTGAAAAGGTGCATAATGTGGAGCTTGCGACTAGTGCTTTTGGACAAGGTGTTAGTGTAACTCCTATACAGCAAGTGATGGCTGTTTCTAGTGTTGTGAATGGTGGTTATTTATATAAACCTTATATAGTTAAAAGCATAAGTGATAATACTAATACTATTATAC
>CACWWC010000027.1 GCA_902764545.1 uncultured Erysipelotrichaceae bacterium
AGCCTATGGAGAAGAAAGAGAACTTTCTCAATGAAGTAGGAATTTTGGGCGGTGACGACCAAAGCGAATAATTTATTTGAAAATTATTCTTTTGTTCTATATATTAAAGTTTTATTTGACATTAGACAACATTTGTGGTATAATATGTGTACATTGAAGGTATACAAGTGTTTAAATCACATAGGGGGGTTGATTTATGAAAAATACTTTTATATTTGAATATTTAGATGAAAATGATTTTAGAAAAAAGGAAAGGTCTATAAGAAAGTATAATATGCTTGCTTATAAAAGACTTACTTTTAAGTATTATCCTGAACTTAGAAATGGTAATTTTTTAGGTAATGAAGTTAGTAAAAATGATAAAGAAAAAACTGTCAACTATGAATTACAGTTACCAACTGCAGAGTTGTTTAAGAAAGTACATGGACCTATTGTTTTACATTATACTGTTTATACTGAAAAGAATATTATTTTACTTACAAATATTACTCCAGAAGGTATTTTGGATGAAGGCCATAGAGCTGAATTATCAACTTATAAGGGTGTTATGATTTCTAAGACAAATCCTGAAAAAGATATGTTTAAAATCAATTTATTAAATATGCTTGGAAAATAGAGAAAATACTCTATTTTTTTTATTTTTCTATTGCGCTGTAGTGAAAAATATGTTATATTTAAATAGTCGCTGGACCCTTAGCTCAGTTGGTTAGAGCATCCGGCTCATAACCGGGCGGTCATAGGTTCGAGTCCTATAGGGTCCACCATTCATGCGAGTATGGCGGAATTGGCAGACGCGCTAGACTTAGGATCTAGTGTCTTAGACGTGCAGGTTCAACTCCTGTTACTCGCACCAATTTAAATATTTGCCCAGACTTTTATAGTTTGGAATTTAATATACTAATTATCAATTTCTATTAGAAGTTGGTATTTTTTATTGAAAAAAGGGATTTAGAATGGCGAATAATAAAATAGTGTTATAATATGTAATATTCATATTGGTACAAAATAATTTTATACTAATTATTGAAGACAAAATAAATAAATTTCAAAGAAATAATTATATTTATATAAATTATCTTTTATAAAAAATATTTTGTTTTTATGGTAATTATTATTTATATTTTTACTATTTTATTTTTAATAAATTTATGTTATGATTGATTTATAAAAATTTAATTTTTCAGTCATTTGGACTGGGCCCTAGAGATAGGTATGATCTAATCATATCTATCTTTTTGTTTAAAGGAGAAATTTATGAATAAAATTATTTTGATAGATGGACATAATTTATTATTTAGAATGTTTTATGGTATACCATCTTCTATAAAAAAATCTAAAGGAAAAGAAATTAGAGGCTTAATTGGAAATATTAGTGCTGCAAAAATACTAAATTATGGCTCAATACAAAACTATATTAACGCTAATCCCGATTCTAAAACTTCTAAGCTTCTTATTTCTAATAAAGAGATAATTTCAAAAAATCAAAAATTAATTTGTATGATTAATAATATAGATACTTCTATAATTACATTTAATAAATTATCTAAAAAAATTTTTACGTTTAAAACCTATGAAATAATTGAAAAAATTGGAGAAAGATAAAATGCTTCATTAAAATTAATGGTTTAATTGAATTATTTTCTTAATATGTTATAATATTCAATATCTTAATAATATATTAGCTAATTTATTTTGTGATAGTAAAAAAGACGATTATAATTCGTCTTTTGTTTTTGATAATATCTTTACATCAGATATTATGTTCTTGCTTGCTACTAGAGTTTTTTTCCAATAAATATTGTTATTAAAGTTACTAATTATTACCTTTCCTTTTGGCTTAGAACAATGGATGAAATAGTTATTGTCTAAATATATTCCACAATGTCCTGGGTACTTATTGTTTTCTTTTGGCTCACTATCATTCATCGATTGTCTATGAAAAAAAACGATGTCTCCTTTATTTAATACTTCTAAGTTTTTTTTATTTGGTTTTCTTCGTATAATGTGATTTTTCCATATTTACTTGTCATAATTTTAGTGGTGGTTGATAATCCAATTCCTTGATAATATAAATCTATTTTAATTATAGTGTTGTATATATACCAAATAAGGCCTGCACAATCAAAACTATTAGGGCCATGGCATCCATGTACATATTTTTTACTGTATTGTTTTAAAGCAAATTTTATTATTTTTTCTCTTAGTATAATTTCATCAGTTATATTTTTTTTAATCATCTCCTATTCTTATAAATTAAAAGATAATAGGGCAATTAAGTTTTAGGCGGTGATCAAATAAAACAATGCATTTTCTCATATAAATCACTCCTTTTTTGAATTATTATAATAATTATTATTAAATTGGTCAATATATGTTATAATATCTTTAATTACTGGGGTGAGGTGTAATGGATATTGACTTTAGTATTATAAATAATGATTCTCAAAATGAGAGAATTAAGATTACTTCTTTTGATAAATTAGATAATAATTATATTAGAGTTGTTGGTAGAGGATTATTTTGTGATATTGATATAGTTACTAATGGAATTTGTACATTAGATTTTAGCTTGTATAATAAAGTTATAAAAATTGTTACCTATAATGGCCAAGATTATTTGCTTGCGGAAAGTACGCTTGGAAAAGTTTCTTTAATTTCTCTTAGTGATGGGAAAAAAGTGGTTTCTAAAGCGAGCGATATTTCTTATCTCGGAGATGGACTATTTGCTGTTTCTTGGAAGAATTTATGTTCTAATGAAAGTGTTTATGATGTTAATAGTGGTAATTATATTCCTTTTCCTCAGGATATGATTTTTAGAGATTATAGTTTGGGATACTTGATTTTAAAAGAGACTTCAGAAGAGTCATATGATAAACATCAGGAAATGATTATCGATCGGCTTGGTAATACAGTCATTAAGAAAACTAATGGAGGAATTAGGATTATTGATAAGAATAAGTTTATTGTTGGAAATATGATTATTGATATTTTTAATAATATTGTTATTAAAGATACTGATTTGATTATGCCTTTGTCTGATGATAAAATAATTATTCTGAAGAATAGAAAACTTTTCGTTTTAAATAAAAAACTTGAGGTCATTAAAACATATATGTTGGGAGAGACTAAAAAACCTTGGTATGTTGTTGTTAATGATGAAGATTGTGTTACTATGATATTTAAAAAGAAAGTTAGAGTAAAAAAATATGAACCAAGGGTTGAGAAAGATGTGACTGTTGTAATAAATACTAAGACGGATACTATTCTTAAACTTGATTGTGTGCCTAGCCTTAGTAAGGATGATGTTTTTAAATTTAATGGTAATCATAATAAAAAAGGTTTAATGAATAAAAAAAGTGAAATTATTCTTGATGCTGAATGGGATAATATTAAACCTTTATATGATAAGGATAATAAATATTTCTTTATTGAAAAGAATGATGAATGTTATATATTTGATTCTTCTTCTAAAACTATGCATAGAGTGTCATATGAAGATATAAAGGAATTTCATGATGGACTAGCAATAGGTTACGATTCAAAAATTAAGAAATACGATTTAATTGATGAAGAGTTAAAAACTATATTTCAACTTGATCATATGGGACATTCCTTGTTTTATTATAAAAACGGTATTTTGTGTTATCATACTGGCAGTTGGAGAAATGGAGAGGACTTTTATACAATTATTACTAAATCTGGTGATGTTTTGATGCAGCCTAGAAGATGTAGGGTAAGGAGAAATGGTTTTGATATTTTAGAAATATCCGATTATAAAACTGATAATAATTATTTGTTTGATCTGAATAGTGGGCATTTTATTAATTTTGAGGTGGATGTTCCTATCATTGAGTCGAATAATGGAAGGGAGTTAGATTGCAGTAAGTTACCAATTCAACAACTCTTTCTAAATGATTTTTCTTCTTTCTCGGTTGAAGATGAATCTAATGGTGTTAAAAAATTACTATTAAAATGATGTGATTTTTCACATTTTTACTAGAGTTTTATTCATTTATGTTACAATATCTTTATGAGGTGGTTATATGTTTGTAGATAATATTGATGATTTAAATAATATTTTAAAAGAGTGTAAAGCCTCTGCGTGTTCGGAGGTAAGTGATGGTGGAAGATTTTATAAAGTAAAATCTCAATTTTTTTTATTCCCTGATGGACAGATTCAGAATAGGGAGTATTTAGATAAAAGACGAGCTAGTGTTGTTGTTCCGGTTACGAATGAGGGTAATGTTGTAGTAGTTATTCAACCGATTGCACTCTCTGAAGAGGGCTCTTTGATTGAATTCCCTGCTGGATATTTCGAATTTAATGAGAGTGGTATTGAGGCAGGAATTAGAGAGTTATCTGAAGAGACTGGCTATGCTGCAGAGAATATTGTTTATTTAGGTAGCCATTATCAGGATCCGGGTAGTATTAGACAAAAAGTTGATACTTTCTTAGCTTTAGGTTGTAAGAAGTCTACACTTCAAAATCTTGATAAGGGAGAATTTATAAAATATTTAGAAATTCCATATGAGATGGCTTTGGAATTATCTGATGCGGGTTATTTCATGGATGCTAATTCATATATTGCATTAAATAAAAGTAATTCTTATTTGTCAAAATATTATGATAATGATAAAAATCCTGTTTTTAAAAAAAGTTAATTTTGGGTGAAGTTTTTATGGATTCAAATAAGTATAAATATTTACAAAGAGCAATAAAAAGAACTTATAAGTTTTATATTGGTGATAGGAATGATGGCGTTGCTACATTGGAAGATCTTGTTAAGTTTTTTTGATATAGAAATTGATTCTAATAGAGTTTCTGATATGGAATTAAAAATCTCTGGACTAGAGTATGATAAGAGCGATTTATTATCTCCTGTCAACTTTTCTAAGCTATCTTTAGAAGAAGTTTTAGAACTATCACGTGATAATTTTTATGAGTGGTTTAGCTTAATTGATGCAGAATTTAGATATTATATTACTTCTGAATACAATAATAAGACTTTAAAAAAATAAATACTTCATTTGAAGTATTTATTTTCTTTTAGATTTACGATTATGTGACTTCTTTTTGATTATTTCTATTTCTATAATAATATAGTCTTTATTTACATCACGAATTGTTTTAAAACTTATTGAATCTTTGTTATCAAGTTTTTCTTGTGCAAGATCGAGCATATATATTGTTGCGATTAATTCTTTTATTTCATTAATTGGTACGTCTTCTCCTGACTCTATTGCTTTTTTATCAGGCCTATATATTATGTATTTGTATGGTTGTAATGCTTCACATACATTATATTTTCCCGCTAAATCTCTTAGTTCTATTCCTTCATAATTTGGTTTTTCGGGAATGGCTATTTTTTCATTGTATTTTCTGTGGTTTATATAATCATGAATTTTATTTATCAAATATCTTTTTATATAAATGTCTTTTAGTAGTTTTTTGTTTTCATCCTCTAATTCAGAGTGATTAAAATATTTGTCTTCAATCTCTTTTAATTCTGCTTGCTCTTGCAATTCCCAAGTTGTTAACTGTGGTAGGGTCATTTTTTTTATCTGTCTGTAATCTAAAACCCAGCATAATGTTTTCAATAGCCCTACTACATGATTTTCATCTATGGTTATATAGTCATCTCTTCTTCTACCTTTTATTTAACACTTTGAGGTAATATTCCTATAACTTGTTCTATTACTATTAAATCTTCTACTTGCACATATACTACTTCATGATGTTTTTCATAGTTAAATATCTTCATTTTTTCTTCCTTTCTTTAATAATATATATTTAATCTCTTCGACTATATATAATATCATCTTTTTTAAATTTTTAATAACTTTTTTCTTATATTGAAATTATTTTTCTTTTTTGGTATAATATGTTCTAAATTTTGGAGGGATTATGGCTACGATATTGGAAGATGTTAGATGGAAAAAATTTTTGAATAGATATTATGGTTTATTACAATATGGTATTAAACATGGGTTAGTTAAAGCTTATGATAATGAATTACTTATGAGATTAAGAGATGTTAACTATGGTGGACTTTCTGCATCAATTTTAGTACTTCATAGAAAGCTTGCTGATGGACACTGCTATGATAGAAGTGTTTTAATAACAACTGGTTTTGGAGATGATAATTTTAGAATTGTTGGTGCTAGTGTTAATTCTTTAAGTTTTTCTCCTTATTTTATAGACAAATATAGAAGTGGAAAACTTTCTGAATTTTATGGAGAGCATTCATTTGCGGAAAGGCTAGAAGCTGATGGTAGAGTATGGGTTTATGATACTTCTTTGGGATTTGCTGTAGAAAGAAATTTATACTACGCAATGGAAAATCCTATAATTTCTAATATTAGAAGTAGAGAGGAAACAATTTCATTTTTACGCAACGATTTTTTTGATGATTCTGATTTAGATAGAGATAAATACGCTTTACCAATTATTCTTCCTGGGCTTGAGGCATGTTTAATTCCCATACAGGATTGTTATAAGAAAAGATTAGAAGAAGAGATTGGCTATTTAAAAGAACGGGTTAATTATGATGATATTTGTCGTGAAGTTGATGAAGATATGAGAAGAGTTGGTCTTAGATAAAAGTATTAATTTATATTAATATTTTTATTTTTTTGTAATATTAATTATTATGATGATAATTGAAATTGTTTTACTAAGTATTGGTCTTGCGATGGATGCTTTTACTGTTTCTATCTCAAAAGGAATGTGTATTAATAAGTTTAATATTTATAAGTTTTTTATAATTGCTTTTTATTTTGGTTTTTTTCAAGCTTTTATGCCTCTTATTGGTTATTTTCTTGGCTCATCGTTTAGTTATATAATTAATAGTTTTGATCATTGGATTGCTTTTATTTTACTGTTCTCTATTGGCCTTAATATGGCTTTTGATAATGATTGTGATACTAAATATAATGATGATACTAATTTTAAAACGATGTTTATTCTTGCTGTTGCAACTAGTATTGATGCATTAACTATAGGAATTACACTTTCTTTATTTAATGTTAATATTATTTTATCTGTTTTAATTATTGGCATAATTACTTTTATTCTTTCTTATATTGGTTGTTTAATTGGGTTTATTTTTAAATGTAATTCTTCTTTTAGCCAAAGAGTTGGTGGATTTATTTTAATGCTTATTGGATTAAGGATATTACTAGATCATCTTGGATTTATATAAACTTTTATTTTGGAGTTAATATATGATATAATTTATATATTATAGAGGTATAATTTATGAAGAAGTTTATTTATATATTTATAATTATTATCTCATTGATTTCTATTATCTTTGTTAATAATAATTATTTTTTGTATAAAAGTGAAATTATGGATGTTACTAGTATAAAAGATATTAATTTTGACTATGATTATAATGATTTGGGAATTAAGGAGAAAATCTACTACCAAAAAATTTGTGGCAATATCCTTAATGGTAAGAATAAGGGTAAGAAAGTTTGCCTTAAACATCAATACGCTAAGAGTCAAGTTATTGATGATAAGTATCATATTCATGATAAATTATTTATAAATGATAATAGTATAGAGGGATTAAAAAGAGATAGTTTTTTTCTTTACTTGATTATTATATCTTTTGTTTCAATGATTTTTGTTGCGGGTAGGAGAGGATTTTTTTCTTTTGTAAGTTTAATTATTAATATTTTACTATTTTACTTTTTTTTGTTCTGTTATTCTCATGGTTTTAATCCTATAATCTTATGTTTACTTGTTTCTTTCTTATTTACAATTATCTCATTATTTATATCTGTTGGTTTTAATAAAAAAGCTTTTGTTTCTATTATTTCTGTTATTGTTTGTTTGTTACTATTATTTACTTTAATTGAGGGTTTAGCTTTAATTACCAAATTTAAGGGTATTAACTTTAATATTTTGAGTTATTTGACTGTCCCTGCTGAAGAGATATTTATTGTTAGCTTAATATTTGGAGGATTAGGTGCTATTATGGATGTTGCTATTACGATATCCTCTTCAGTTTTTGAGTTAATACAGTTAAATAAAAAAATTACTAATAATGCAATTATTAAATCTTGTAAAGAAATAGGTACTGATATTTTACCTACAATGATTAATGTTTTATTTTTTACTTATTTTGCATCAGAATTACCACTCTTTGTTTTAGCTATTAGGAATGGATTTAGTATATATAATTATATAAGTACTTATTATTCACTTGAAGTAATGAGATTTTTATGCGGGAGTATTGGTCTTTGTTTATCTATTGTAATTTCTATTTTTGTTTCTATTAAATTGTATAGAAGGGGTGATTTTCTTGAATAGTATATTACTTGTTATTTTACTTCTTTTACTTTCTTTTATTATGGGGAGGAATGGCTTAAAATTATTTGTTACTATTTTAATTAACTTCTTTATCATGTTATTATTCTTTATAATTATTTCAATAGGAACTAATATATTCTTATCTTGCATTATTTATGTTATCTTTATTTCTATAATTATAATATGTAGGATTACTAAAAATAAATTTAAAAGGAGATGCTGTATTTTATCGTCTGGTATAATTTTATTGTTATTATGTGGTTTTCTTTATATCTTTACGTATTATTCTAGGACTTATGGTTTTGGATATGAATCTTATGAAGAAATTAATATGTTTTCATACAATATTAATATAAGCTTTTATCAAATTACTAACAGTGTAATAATTATTGGTCTTGTTGGGACTGTTATTGATACTGCAGTTTCTATTTGTTCTTCTATGTATGAAATTTTTACTAATAATAAAGATTTAAATTCTAGAAAGTTATTTATGTCAGGAATGAATATTGGTAGAGATATTCTTGGAACTACTGTAAATACGTTATTATTTGCTTTTCTAGGTGAGGGTATTACTTTACTTTTATTACTTTATAGTTGTAATTATTCTTTATTGGAACTTTTTAATAATAAAACTCTGATTATTGAATTTATAAAGATTATGTTTAGTATTTTGGGAAGTTTATTTGTTATACCTCTTTCTGCATTTATTTTCGTTAATTTAGTTCATAGATTTGATGGGGAGATGAATTTGAATGAACATATTTAACTATATAGATAATTATGGTATTTATAGTTTTGAGGAGATGGAATTTAACGATGTTGATGCCGCTATTTTTTCTTTCTTATCATATATTAATTATAATGATTTATTAGATAACAAACGTCTTTCTATTAGCACTTTAGGTAGATTATGTGGGAGTTTATATTTAGAAGTTGATAAAAGTATTATTGCTGAAAGAGATGCGTTAAAAATTCTTCACTATCTAATGGATAGTAAAAGATATAAAAATTGTCTTTTATTTAATAATGTTTATGAATCTGATGATGAGTCACAATTTAGTGTTGTTTCTATTATGTATATGAAAAATAAAATTTATGTTTCTTATGAAGGAACTGATGAACTTTTAAGCGGTTGGTATGAAAACTTCTTACTTAGCTATCTATATCCTACTAAATCGCATTTAAAAGCTATTAAATATTTAAATAGATATATGTTATCTAATTATCAATTAATAGTTGGTGGGCATTCTAAAGGTGGCAATTTAGCCTTAGTTGCTTCTATGAACTGTAATTTTTTGGTTAAAAGTAAAATCTCTAAAATATATAATATGGATGGTCCGGGGTTACTTCCACATATTTATAATAGTAGTAAATATAGCTCTATTGAAGACAGGTATTATCACTTTATGCCTAATAACTCTATTGTTGGAATATTACTTGAAAATAGTAATGATATTATTATAAAAGCAAATATTGATAATATACTTTCTCATGATATTTTGTATTGGGATATTTCAGGGTGTCGATTTACATCTAGCAAATTAACTACTTTATCTTTATATTTAAGAAAAAATCTTAACAAGTATATATACTCTTTATCAAGGAATGAATTGAAACTTGTTATTGATAACTTTGATTTAATTTGTAGAAAAGTTGGTGTTAAATCTGTCCTTGATTTGAAGAAGGATAATAAGAAGATTGTTATGTTGTTTAGAGAAATTAGCCAAATTAATGGTCAAACGAGAATAATTATTTTGGGCCTTTTTGAAGTGTTTTTTAAAGCAATTGGTGGAGCTACTAAGGAGAATTTTTATAATTTAATGGGAAAGTTTAAAAAGAATATATGATATTAAATGATATACAGAGAACATATTTAAATAAAAGACTTTCATTGCTTAGTAAATCAAAATTCAGGAGTAGTTTTCACTTAAGAAAATATATGATAAGTTATATTGATAAAGTTGGCTTAGAAAAGATAGAGGAACATGCGAGGGAGTTTATAACTAATAGATTGAGTGCAAAAGAACCATTAAATGATGGCAGACAAACTCCTATGAGGGGACACCCTGTTTTTGTTGCACAACATGCATGTGCTTGTTGTTGCAGAGGGTGTTTGTCAAAATGGCATAATATACCTAAAGGGAGGTGTCTAACTGATAGGGAGATTAATTTTTTGGTGTGTCTTATTATGACATGGATAGAAAGAGAATATTATCATTGATTTATTAACTTTTTTGATATAAAATTATTAATGTTTGTGAGGATAATATGAAGAAAAATATCTTATTTTTAGATTTTGATGGAGTTTTTAGGAATGTTGGAGATTTACTTTTTTCTCATTCATTAGAAATTATCAAACAGCTTATAAGTGATTATGACTTATGGGTTGTGCCTATATCTTCTTCTATTGGTCTTGGTACTAATAATAGGAAGAGGCGTATTTCTTCATATCTTAATTCCTTAGGAATATATAAAATTGATGGGTACATAGATGTATTTTTTGAGGGTAACTATTATAATACTGCTTTATCTAGCAGGACCTTAGGAATAGTTAACTATTTATTACAAAATAATGATTGTTCTTATGTTATATTTGATGATGAATATGATTTTGAATATGATCTTCTTAATCTTAATTATGTAAAAACTTCGAGTGATGTAGGTTTAACAGATTCTGATTTATATAATTTTAAACTAGAAGGTGCTGACTTAAATAATTTAAAAAGTGTTGTTTATAAATATAGAGATATTTCTAAATATGATTATTTAAGATATTCAAATGATCTTGTTAATGTTTTAAAGAAAGTTTATTATAAAAAAATAAGTGAATAGAGGTGTATTGTATGAAACTAATGTTAATTGGTGGTGGAGAAATTGGTAAGGGAAATAGTTCTTATGAAACTTTGGATATTGATAAAGAAATAGTCAAAATGTGTGGTAAAGAAAATCCTAATGTTTTATTTATAGGCCTTGCTAGTAGTTTTGCTGATTCTTATTATGATTATGTAAAAAAGATATTTAAAGATTTAAATTGCAATCCTGTTTATTTGAAAAAAAAGAATGTTACAAAGAATCCTGATATTGTAAAAAATAAAATTGAAAGTGCGGATATTATCTATATTGGTGGTGGAGATACTATTAAGCTTAAGGATACTGTATTAGAATATGGGATTGATAAGTTACTTTACGATGCGGCTTGTAGAGGATGCGTTATTGCTGGTATTTCTGCTGGGGCTATATTGCTTGCTAAATCTGGGTTTTCCGATTCTTATATATTAAGAGGCGAAAGTGATAAATACCAGTTTATTGATGGTTTAGGATTGGTTGATTTATGTATATGCCCTCACTATAGTAGTAACTTGCTAAAACAGAATGAACTTAAAGATACTCTTCAAACTCTTGATTATAAAGTTTATGGTATTGATGATTGCTGCGCTTTAAAAATTGTTGACGGTGAAATCTCTGTTATTAAATCAAAGAATGATGCTAATGCATATTTATGTGAGTATGATGATGAATATATTGAAAGTGTAATTTAGTGTAAAGATCTTGATAGGTCTTTTATTTTTTTTCTTTTTTTATGTTATTATTATAATGTGAGGATGATAGAATGAAAAAGATTCTTAAAGGTTTGTTTAAATTTTTATTTATTATTGCTATTTTAGTATGTACATATTTTTATGACGATATTGAGAAATATATTAATAATATTAATGTTCTTGATAATGTAAAGAGTACTGTTAAATATGATGATGATTTAAAAATATATTTTGTGGATGTTGGGCAAGCTGATTGTATTTTAATTAAATATCTTAATAATAATATTTTGATTGATGCTGGCAATAATGAAGATGGGCCTTTACTTGTTCAATATTTTAAATCTCTTGGTGTCGATAAATTTGATTATGTTATTGGCACTCATGCTCATGAGGATCACATAGGTGGTATGGATGACATTATTAATAATTTTCAAATAGATCATTTTATGATGCCAGATGTTATTACTCCTACTAAAACTTTTGAAGATGTTTTGGATAGTTTGGCTAATCATAATGTTAAGTTTGAGACTCCAACCATTGATTCAAAATTTAATGTTTCTCTTTTAAACTTTCAGATTTTATTTGTTGGGGACGATAAATGTGATTTAAATAATACTTCGATAGTTACAAAACTTTCTTTTGGCGATACTAGTTATTTATTTATGGGAGATGCTACTAGCAGTGTTGAAAATATGATTTTAAATAAAAATATATCTAGTGATGTATTGAAAGTAGGACATCATGGTTCTCAATATTCTTCTTCTGCTACTTTTTTAAAAAAAGTTTCTCCTAAATATGCTGTTATACAGGTTGGCGCAAACAATAGTTACAATCATCCTAAGGCGGTCGTTTTAAACAAGCTTAAGCGAATTTGTTCTAAGATTTATAGAACTGATCTGGATGGAACTATAATTCTTACAAGTGATGGAGTAAATATTAATTTTGAAACTGTTAAGACGAATACTAATGGAGGTTAGGTTATGAAGTATGTTGTTGATGAAATTATTGATAATATTGCTATTTTGGAATGTCTTTCTAACAAAGAAAAAAAAGAAGTTGATCTAAAACTTCTTCCTGATGATATTTATGAAGGAGCAGTTGTCATTGAATCTACTAATTATGCTATTGATAAAAAGACGGAGATTGAAAGAAGAAATTTAATTCAAGAAAAGTTAAATAAAATAAAGGATTAGTTATCTAATTCTTTATTATTTTGGGATTTATATTCAATTGCTCTTTTATTTGATTGGTATCGTTACAATTTGTTTCTAAATATTTTGTCTTATTATAATAGAAGTTTTTATGATATTTATTTTTAAATGCGGTCTTAAAATTATTAAGTGAATTGCTATTAGTTTTATAATATTTATATTTGTATATAATCCCGTTGTCTTCTTTTAATGGCTTTATTTCTCTTATTTCAATGTATATTTTGTTTTTACATGTTACTTTTATTTTGTCTATGATTATTAAATTATTCAACTCTATATATTTTGGTATATGGAGTAATGGAATTATTAATATAAACAGTATTATTAAAATAAATCTTTTCATTTATATTTACCCCTTATTATATTATTTGTTATATTTTTATTTCTTTTTCTAATTTTGGTATCTATTTTTATTATTGAATCTAATATCTCATTTTTATCATAATCAAGATATTTATAGCCAAATATTCTTGTATTTAAAATATTATAAATCATAATTATTAAGCTTATTATTGTTCCATATATTCCTAGTATGCTAGATAGTACTAATGTTATTATTTTATATATTCTAATCGTATTTACTAATTCTTGTGATGGGAAGATTAATCCTGCGATTGATGATATTGCGATTATTATTATCATAATCGGTGAAACAATCCCGGCTGCAACTGCTGCATCTCCTAGAATTAGTCCGCCGAGTATTGATATTGAAGATGATGCTGCTTGTGACATTCTTAGGTCTCCTTCTTTTAATATTTCAAATGCTATTATCATAAATAATGCTTCAATATATGCTGGAAAAGGAACAAATGTTCTTCCGGCTTTTAGCATTAGTAGTAATGGTAGAGGTATTAAGTTATAATTTCTTGTTGTTACTGATATAAATGTTCCTGGTAAAAATATTGCTATTATAAATGCAATACTTCTGATTATTCTTATAAATGTAGTATTAAATGCTTTTTGATAATAGTCATCTGGTGTATGGAAAAAATCTAAGAATAAGCTTGGAAGAATTAAGACATATGGTGAATTGTCTACTACGATAATTGCTTTTCCCTCCATTATAGCCATACATGCTTTATCTGGACGTTCTGTTTCCATTATTGTGGGAAATAAATTATGCTCATCTTCTAGCGAATGTTTTAGATAACTTGAATCAATAATAGCATCAATATTTATTTTTTTTAGTCTATTTTCAATGTTTTTAATTAATCTTTGATCTGCTATTTTACTATTATAAATTATTATAACCCTTGTTTCTGTATGTTTTCCTATTATCAACTCACTGGTTTTTAAATTCTTTTTTATTCTTTTTTGGATAAGAGATATGTTTGTATTTATGTTTTCAATAAAACAGTCTTTTGAGCCGTTTATTGTCATTTCACTTTTTATGTCTGACACGCTTCTATCTGAATTATTCATTTTATCACCATTATTATTATGGATTTTATATTTGATTATATGTGTTATAATATTTTTGAGGTATTTTTATGGAAACTAAAATAGATAAAATGGATAATTTTGGTAGAGGTATTTCATACCATAATGGGAAAATTTGTTTTGTTAAAGGTGCATACCCTGGAGATGAAGTCTCTTATCAGATTGATTTAGAAAAGAAGAAGTATTGTGATGCATCTGTTTCAAATATAATTAAAAGGTCTCAAGATCGAATTGATAGTATGTGTTGTTATTCTTCTAATTGTGGTGGTTGCTGTTTCCAAGAATATGATTTTATTAAGGAAAATGAGTTTAAAGAAAGAAAAGTATATGACTTAGTTCATAGAGAGCTTGGAATTAATGATGTTGGAAAGATAGTGTTTAGTAACCCTCTTTATTATAGAAATAAAATTATTTTGCATGGCAATAATAATAATTTGGGATTTTATATGAACAAGTCCCATGATATTATTAAAATTAATAATTGTATTATATGCAATAATAGAATCAATAAGATTATTCCTATTCTTAATTCTTTTTCTGATATTGATGAAGTTTTGATACGCACTAGTAATGATTTAACTCATATGTTGATTGATATTAAGGGAGAGGGAGACTTTAATAATCTCTTAGAATATTGTGATGTTTTAATTGTTAATGGTGAACTTTTTTCTAAAACATCTTTTATTTTTACTAATATTGGAGATGTTAAGTATCGATTATCTTCAGAATCTTTTTTTCAGATAAATTGTGATTTAACTAAGCTTTTATATGACAAGGTTTTAGAATATGTAAAGAAAATTAAACCTGATACTGTTTTGGACTTGTATTGTGGTACAGGAAGTATAGGAATTTATGTTGCGAAATATTGTAACAATATAGTTGGTGTAGATTATAATAGGTCTAATATTGAAGATGCTATTTATAATGCATCTTTAAATAAAGTTTCTAATGCTAGATTTATTTGCGATAGGGTAGAGAATGTTATTGATAAGATTAAAGTATTTGATTTAATGATAGTTGATCCTCCTAGAAGTGGTTTGGATAATCATACTAGAGATATTATTCTTAATTCAAAGTCTAAATACATTATTTACGTTTCTTGTGATCCTATTACTTTAGTTAGAGATTTAAAAATACTTAAAAATAAATACAATATAATTGAAATTACCCCTTTTAATATGTTCCCTAGGACATATCATTG
>CACWWC010000028.1 GCA_902764545.1 uncultured Erysipelotrichaceae bacterium
AATAGTAAAACACGATATAATAATTAATATATCTAATAAAAGGAAGTGAGAAAAATGTCAGATAAAGATGAAAAATTAACTAAAGTCGGAATTAACTGCTTGGTAACACTTTATACAAACTCTTCCTTAATTCCTTATATTTAAAGGCTTTGCGAGATTCTAAATCTTGCATTTTTTTATAAAAAAAGGGAAAAAATTGCAAATTTAATAAAAAAACATTAAAACCACCCGGTTTTTTCATAGGAATTGGATAAGTGGTAACGTAAGGGGAAACCCCTTATAAAATAAGTAAAAATCAATATTATTAGGTATATATTCGATTTTTATAAATTTTTTTATTTTGTATTTAATCAGAATATAGTAATATTACGAACAAAATAAATACATAAATCTATGGTATAATTTATATAGAGGTTGATGTTATGGATGAATTAGTTGAAGTATTAACTGAAGACGGAAAACAAACAGGAGAAAGAATTAATAAATCTATTGCTCATAAAGAAGGTATATGTCATGGAATAAGTGTAATTGCATTAATTAATAATAATGGAAGATTATTGATTCAAAAAAGATCATCAAATAAAAAAACAGAGCCAAATAAATGGGACTTATCTGGTGCTGGTCATATAGATATTGATGAAACTCCAGAGCAAGCAGCTATAAGAGAATTATATGAAGAAACAGGAATTAAAATTAAAATAGAAGAATTAAAATTAATTGATATATATTTAAACAAAGCAAAATTAGATAATAATACTTTTATTAATCATTTCACATATTTATTTTTAATTCAAAAGGATATTGATATAAATAGTATAAAAATACAAGAATCAGAAGTATCAAACACAGCATTCGTAAATAAGAAAAAATATAATGAATTATTTAATAATAAAGAAATGGTAGAAGCTATAAAGTATTGTAATAAGATTTTAGATTATATGAAATAAAAGGAGATAATATAAAAAATCTAATCTAATTGTATCAGATAATTAGTTCGGAAGATTAAGATATTACGATAAATAAACAGGAGTAAAATCCTGTTTTTCTTATGATATACTATAGGTGGAAGCTGGAAGTATGTCAAAGTATAAAGTAGGAGCTTATATAAGATTGTCTAGAGATGAAATCTATAGTGATTCTGATAGTTTAGACAATCAACTTAAATTAGCTGAATTATATTGTAATAATAATGATTTAAAAATAGTTGAAAAGTATATAGTTTATGAAGAAGAAAAAGTAGATATAATCTTAAAATACGAGAGAGATTTAATAAAATAGTATGATATAATTAATTAGGAAAAAAGGAAGTGATTTCTATGAATGAAAGTGATAAAAAAGTGTTTTCTAATACGGTTATCAACTGGTTGTAATCGTTTTTGTGGACCCCCTTATATGATTTTTTTATTTTTCAACGAAATTTTAATATTTAAATCTTACACTTTTTTGCAAAAAATTCACTAAAAAGTGTTTTTTTATGATTTATTAATAAAAAAATATGCATTTTTTGGTAGAAGTTGAGTAGTGAGATTGCACTGTGAACCCCCCTTATTTAATTTTTCATATTATATATTATTATATCGAAAAAATGTTTGATATAATAAATAATATAGTATAATATTATTAGATGAAAAATTATTGTTAGGGGGAATTAAATGAATAATAAATTATCTACAATTACAAATCTATTTGAAGGAAAAGAAATTAGAAGCATCTGGGATTCTGAAAAAGAAGATTATTACTTTAGTGTCGTAGATGTAATAGCAGCATTAACTGATGCTACTATTCCAAGAAACTATTGGAGTGACTTAAAAAGAAAGTTAATTGATGAAGGGAGTGAAGTGCACGAAAAAATCGTGCAGTTGAAATTAAAAGCTAAAGATGGAAAAATGAGAGAAACAGATACACTTGATACAAAAGGTATTCTAAGATTGATTGAATCAATTCCATCTCCAAAAGCTGAGCCATTTAAAATGTGGCTTGCAAAACTAGGTAGTGATAAGATTGATGAGGCATTTGATCCTTCAAAGGGTATTGATCAAATGATAGACTTTTATTTAAAAAAAGGTTATACATTAGAATGGATTGAGTCAAGAATTAAAGCAATTATCGAAAGAAAAAAACTTACAAACACATGGAAAGAAAATGGAGTTAGAGAAGGTGTTGAATATGCAATACTTACTAACGATATTTATAAAGAATGGTCTGGTATGACTGCTGGGGAATATAAATTTTATAAAGGAATTCGAAAAGAAAATTTAAGAGACAATATGACTGATTTGGAAGTTGCTATTACAAATATTGGTGAACTTGCTACTAGAGAGATTGCTAAAAATGAAAAACCATTTGGACTTTCCAATAATAGAAAAGTTGCTAAACGTGGAGGAGGAGTTGCAAAGAGAACAAAAGATTTTTTTGAAGAAGAAACAGGTAGTAAAGTTATATCTAAAGATAACTCTTTGAATTACCAATATTTAGATGATGATAAAATAATAGAGACTCATTAAACATTGAAGATAGAAATATCTTCTTTTTTATGATACAATTTTAGTGATTTAAGTGTTAAAAAGTGATTCTTATGAATGAAAATAAAATGAATATCAACTGGTTGACATGTATTTATGATGTACTGGCTTGTAATATGCCGACACATTATATTAAAAGATTAAAATTGATAAAAAGAGGTGAAAAATATGTCAAAAACTTACTATCATGTTGTAACAGAAAGACCTATGGAATTAGGACAAGAAATTATATTTGATGAAAATCATTTTAGTGGTGTTTACGAACGTGTATATAATTTATTTAATGTGGTAGAAGATATTTATTCTAATCCAGATAAATATAAAAATGCTGAGTTAGATCATCATTTGAAAGTAGCACTAAGAGAACTTGCGTTAGAAGAAGTAAGAAAGAAGAAATATCCTAATTATCCATCAAGGCTTGCATCTTTATATGTTTCTAATAGTTTAGAAGAAGCAGAAAGTTGGTATAATTATTTTATTAGTTTAGGTAGACCAACATTTCAAATAGTTAAAGTAAGTGTGGATGGTAATAGTTTTACTGGTGATGCGTGTAATTGCTTTGATGGTACAATAGACAAAAATTATAATCTAGAACAAGCCGAAATATATTGGCAGGCAAATGACAATACAAAAGGAAAGAATCCGGTATATGAAACAATTGTAGATGGAAAAATTAAAGTAATTGAAATTATAAAAGAAAATGATAAAATAAAACAGATTTAAAGGAGTTGATCCAAATGAATGATAATAAAACTAATATTAATTGGTTGATAACAATTTAGTCAAGACCAACTCCAAAGCCTTATAAAATAAGGAAAAAGCAAAAAATAGATCTTGCATATTTTTCATAAAAATATGCTAAAATAGATAAAAATTAGTAATAATCAAGTTATTTTAAATAAAAAATGATTAGGAATTGACATGGTGATAACGGATAGTCAAGACTAAAAAAGAGGTGATAAAATGGGGATATTTGTATTTGCCTTTACTGCGACTGGAAAATCAAATGTAGCTAAAAAGTATAAAAATGTTATAGATATGGAGTCAACACTTTATAAGTATATTGGTAATGACTTAGAAGATGAGTCTTTAAAAAGTACATCAAGATTTTTAAATGAAGAATGGCCAGAAAATTATTTTAAAGCACTAAAGGAAGTAAAAGACAAGTATGACTATATTTTAGTGGCTGATGAAATATGTAATGATTTTATATTAAACAATGGATATGAATATTGGTATGTATATCCTAAAAGAGAATTAAAAGAAGAGTATTTAAACAGATGTAAAAAAAGAGGTAACAATGAAGAATTTATTTATTGGTATTCAAAATTATGGGATGAGTGGATAGATAAATGTGAAGAAGATAAATGTGCATCAAAAAAAATAAAATTAAATAGTAATGAATATTTGGAAGATATACTTCCAAATTTGAAATTAAAATAATTAATAAAGGAGTTGATCCAAATGAATGATAATAAAACTAATATTAATTGGTTGAGCATGATTTAACTAACCCCTTTAACAAATCCTTATAAAATAAGGGAAAATTAAAAACTAGATCTTACATCTTTTATATAAAAATTAAGTAAAAATGTACAAAAATCACCAAAAATTATTAAAAATGGTGCTTTTTTTATATATTTTTGATAAGGTGATGTTTCCAGCTAACCCCATTATAAAATAAGGGCTTTTCAACTTTTACTGAGTGTTCGGAAAATAGTAATCTTCCGATGTAATTTTAAATCTAAAATTATGGTATAATACTATATAAGGAAGTCGGGTGAAAATATGAATTGGAGTGAGTCTATAAAGGTTGCAATAGATTATATTGAGGATAATTTAACTAATGATATTACAATAAATGATATTTCAAAAAAATGTTATATATCACCATATTATTTTCAAAAAGGATTTGCTATGTTATGTGGATATTCAGTGAGTGAATATATAAGAAATAGGAGATTATCTTTAGCAGGATTAGAGTTATTAAATACAGATAATAAAATAATCGATATAGCTTTAAAATATGGCTACGATTCACCTGATAGTTTTACGAAAGCATTTAAGAGATTTCATGGTACAACTCCAATAGATATTAGAAATAAAAAAGGAACTATTAAAGATTTTTCACCACTAAAAATAAATATTTCATTAGATGGTGGTTATATCTTAGATTATAGAATAGAAGATAAAGAAACGTTTAGTATTATAGGACTTAAGAATAGTATTGATTATAAAAAAGCTAAAACAGAAGTCGAAAAAAGTTGGAAAACATTTTTTATAAAAAATATGTTAGGTAAATTAAAACCTAAATATGAAGTGAATATTGATAAAAACATGAGTGGAGATTATTTTGATTATATTATTGGCGATGATTATAATCCAAATAATAAGTATTCAAAAAATTATGAAGTAATAAATATCCCTAAATTTACATGGGCAATATTTCCATGTATTGGTAAAGCTAGTGAAAGTATTAAAGATATTAATGAAAAAATATTTAAAGAATGGTTAGCAAATAATAATAATTATTCTATAGATGATGGATATAATATTGTAATGTATTCTAATCCAAAAGAATATAAAAATGGCATTAATGATGAAAAATATTATTGTGAAATATGGATACCTGTAATAAAGAAATAGACAAAAGAGTGCTAAAAAAGACGGGTATTCTTTTTTTGTTATTGTTATAATTTATTGACAGTGGAGGTATTTATGGAAGAAAAAATAAGATTAGCAGTTGCAGAAGAATATAGCAATATACTTGGAATAGTCGCTTATAAAGATAATGAAAAAGTATATGAAGAATATTTTAGAGGAGCAACAAAAGATGAATCGGTTCATGCTTTTTCAATGTGTAAAAGTTTAGTATCAATTCTTATTGGAATAGCAATAGATAAAGGATACATTGAAAGCGTTCATCAAAAGGTATTAGATTATTTTCCTGATTATAAGCTTAAAAGAAACCAAGATCAATTAAAAGATGTAACAATAGAAGATTTTTTAACTATGAGAGTTCCATATAAATTTAAGTATGAACCTTATACTAAAGTATGGGGAAAATGTCTTGATTGGGGAGAACCAATTCTTGAACTTGTGGGTGGCAAAGAGAAGATTGGAGAACATTTTCATTATTCCACTGTAGGTATTCAAATACTTTCTAATATACTTGCAAAAGCAACAGGTAAGAATATGAAAGAATTTGCTACAGAATATCTATTTAAACCATTAGGTATAAAGGAAGTACCTGATGCACCAATTCATGATAAAAAATCACAAGATCATTTTTATAAGACAAGAGATATAAGAGGTTGGGCTAAAGATCCAAGTGGAAATTATACAACTGGATGGGGATTATCTATTACAACTGAAGAATGGGCTAAAATTGGTTTATTAGTACTAAATAAAGGCATGTATAATAATCAAAAAATAGTATCTGAAGAATATATTAATGAAATGGTTATTGAAAGAGAAAAAAATTATGGTTATTTATGGTGGATATATCCTAAAAATCAAGTGATGAAAATAATAAGAAAAGAATATAATACTGGAAAATATGATTCATATTGTGCCAATGGAGTTGGTGGATCATTAATATCAGTAATACCAGAAAAAAATATTGTTATATGCATTACTTCCTCATTAGTATATAATCCAAAAATTAGAAGTGAGTTAATTAATAACTATTTATTACCTTATATTGAAACAAAAGAAACTAGCAAAGTATTAAAGAAATAAATAATCGTAAGATTAAGATATTACGAACTGACGAGTAGGAGAAATCCTACTTTTTTGATATAATAATGAAGGGAGTTGAAACTATGTCAAAATATAATGTTGGAGCTTATATAAGGTTATCAAGAGATGAAAGTTATAGTGATTCTGATAGTATAGATAATCAAATTAAATTAGCTGATTATTATTGTGAAAATAATGATTTAAGAATAGTTGAAAAGTATATTGATAATGGTTATAGTGGAACAACTTTTGATAGACCTGGCGTTCAAAAACTTTTAAAAGATATTGAGTGTGGTTTAATTGATACAGTAATAGTTAAAGATTTATCAAGACTTGGCAGAAATTATCTTAAAGTTGGTTATTACTTACATTATTACTTTCCTGATAGAAATATTAGATTTATTTCTATTAATGATGATTTTGATAGTTTAAAGCATGATAACATTATGGAACGATTAGATGTTCCACTTAAAAATATGATGTATGATCATATGGCATATGAAACTTCAAAGAAAGTTAAAAAGTCATTTGATATTAATAAGAAAAATGGATTACATGTAGGTTCTTCAGTACCATATGGTTATAGAAAAGATCCTAAAGACTATCATTATTTTATAATTGATGATGAGGCTGCTGATAACATAAGAAATATATTTAAAATGTATTTATCTGGTAAGTCAAAAACAGAAATAGCAAATTACTTAAATGAAAACAATATACCAAATCCTGCAACTTATAAATTTGAAAATAATATAGGTAAATCTAAACAAAGTAATACAAGAGAGTGGAATGCTAAAACAGTTGATAGGATACTAAAGAATGAAACTTATATAGGAACTTTAATACAAAATAAACATAGGAATGCAAGTTATATAAATCATAATCAAGTATTAAATGATGAATCAGAATGGACTATAACCAAAAATCATCATAAAGCAATTATTGATAAAGATACTTTTAATAAAGTTCAAGAAATATTAAAAGCACCTAAAAGAAATAAAACCAATAATGGAGAAGATATTTTATCTGGTTATTTTAAATGTAAAGATTGTAGTGGGTCAATGTACATAAAGAAGGGGAAAAATAAAGATTACTATTATTGTAAAAGTTATATAACAAATGGGAATTGTACTAGTCATTCTATAGAAAAAAATAAATTATATGATGAAATATTAAAACAAATGAATTTAAAAAGAGTAGAAAACAAAGATATAAAAACATTAACAAGAAATAAAATAGTAAAATATATTGATAATATTTTTATTCATGAAGATAAAAGTATTGAGATTATTTTTAAATAAGAAATAAAATCTATTTATAATTATGATATAATGTTATAGAAAAAAAGGAAGTGATTTCTAATGAACAATTCAAGCAACGAAAAAGTGTTTCAAAAGAGTAATATCAATTGGTTTCCTGGACATATGGCTAAAACTAAGAGAGAAATCAGTGAAAAATTAAATCTAATAGATATTGTGTATGAAGTTATTGATGCAAGAATGCCTTTATCTAGTAAAATAGTTGATATTGATGAATTAATTAAAGATAAACCAAGAATTCTTATTGCTACTAAATATGATTTATGTGATACTAATGAGACTGATAAAATACTTAATTACTATAAGGATTATGGTTATATTGTTATTCCGGTTGATTTAATGAGAGGGAATTGTTTAAAGATTGTTAATGAAACGAAGAAGATTATGAGTGTTATCAACTCTGATAGATTATCAAAAGGTATGAGGGAAAGGGCTGCTAGAGTATTAATAATTGGAGCTCCTAATGTTGGTAAGAGTACTTTAATAAATAGACTTGTAGGAAAGAAAAGCGTTGGAGTGGGGAATACTCCAGGTTTTACAAAAAATCTATCATGGATAAGAGTTAATAAAGATATAGAGTTACTTGATTCTCCTGGAATTCTTTGGCCAAAGATAGATAATCAGGAACAAGCACATATATTGGCGGCTTTCTCATCTATAAAGGAAGAAATACTAAATTTGGACCAAATCGCTTGTTTTATTTTAAAGAAATTATTTGAATTGTATCCTGACAAATTATTTGAAAGATATGGAATTAATCAATTAGATGAAGATTATATTGGAGCATATGATATGATTGGTAAAAAAAGAGGTGCATTATCTAGAGGTGGTATTGTTGATTATGAAAAAGTATCTAATATTATAGTTAGGGATTTTAAAAACGGTTACTTCGGAAAAATTACCTTAGATAGATTATAGTATTTGTATGTAGAGGTTTTTATGAAAAAAGAAGAGATATTTACTAAATTAAAGAGTTTAAATTTGGATTATGATAATTGTATTATTATTGGTGGTGCAAGTCTTGTTGTACAAGATTTGTTTGAAGAAACTTCTGATATAGACTTTGCTTGTACTAAAGAGTATTATAATTCAATAGATTGGGATTATGATAGTACTATTGATGATGGTACCGTATTAAAAGTTAAGGATTGTTATTCAATATCAAATACTTTTTATGATAGCGAGAACTATATTACTATCAATGGATATAAATTTATGACTGTTGAAAAAGTATATGAAATTAAGTTAGGTTTAAATAGAAAAAAGGATCAAAAAATTATTAAAAAGTTAGATCTTTATTTGTGTCAAAAGGATAATTATCGTTATGAAAGAAAGTTAAAGGAAAAAGGTGTTTCTTTTATTGCTGGTGTAGATGAGGTCGGTAGAGGGCCTTTGGTTGGTCCTGTGGTTGCTGCCTGTGTTGTTTTGCCTGATAATTATGATTTAGATGGTTTGACAGATTCTAAGAAGCTAAGTGAAAAGAAAAGAGATTATTTTTATGATAAAATAAAAAAGCAGGCATTAGGTGTTGGCGTTGGAGTTATTTCTGAAAAGATTATTGATGAGGTTAATATTTATGAAGCGACTAAGATGGCTATGAAGGAGGCTATTAATAATTGTTTGAAAAATTGTAAGATAGAGCATATTTTAATTGATGCAATGCCTCTTGATTTAGATATACCAACAACGTCAATCATTAAAGGTGATTTAAAAAGTGTAACTATAAGTGCTGCAAGTGTTATTGCCAAGGTAACACGTGATAAGATGTTGTATGAATTAGGTGAAAAATATCCTATGTATGATTTTAGGCATAATGTTGGTTATCCAACTCGGAAGCATCTAGATGCTATCAGTAATTATGGAATTATACCTGAACATAGACGAAGTTATGGTCCAGTGAGAGATTATATTATGAATAATCAAAAAGAGAATCTTGTGTGATTCTCTTTTACTTTTTTGTGAATGTGTTTGTATCATTGTATAATCTTTTAATACTACTATAATTATTATCCATTTTATCAAATTCATTTTGTGTTTCATTTTTTTCTTCTTGTAATTTACTTTGTTGTTTTAACAATTCATTATTTTCTAATACTAGAGAATGTGCTTTATGTATATTTACAAAGTATTCGCTATATTCAGAATAAAATTGAGCTTTCTGTTGATTTTGTTGACTTTCTACTACTATATTTTTAATTGAATTTATAATGCATCTTATAAAAAACTGATATTTTTCGGCATCAAACATTGAATTGCCATAACCATAAATTTTCCAGTTGTTCTTGTCTATTATCTTTTCATTAATAGTTTTATTGATGTCAATTGATTCATCAAAGTTATATTGACATGTAATATTATTTTTCATTCTATTTACTATTTCTGGATTTGTAATATCCATGTTCCAGAATGCTAATTCATTAAATCTTTGAAGAAGTAATTCAATTTGATCAAGTATTTTTTCTAAGTCTTCATAGCTAATTTCTTTATCATTAAATTTTAATTTAATACTGCATGCACCACATGTTGTGAAATATGTCTTAGGATAGCTACTATCATAGTCCATAGAATTAAATCTTTGTTCTTGGTATCTTTCATCATTAATAGTTTCAATCTTGATTTTTGTAATTATATCTTTTATTTGGGACATTATATTAGTTGCTTCATCTGGAATTGTTTGAAAGTATTTTATCTCTCCTTGGAGTGATAATATATCAAATATTCCATATGTAAATCTTAACAAAAATGGCCATCCTATTTTATTATCTTTTGTTGTAACATGAAATTGTTCTATATCGAATTTTTTTTCATCTAATCCTTTTTGTATCATTTCGTTTATATTATCTTTATGTTCTTCGATTTCTATTTTAGATGGTAGGGTGGAAGCTTGTGATATTTCTTTTGTTTTGTGATAGTTATATCTGAACTGTTCAAATTTATCTTCTCCAGGATAATTTAATTCTCTAATTTTTTGTGTATTTTGGGTAATTCTATCTGATACTTCTTTTAATTTTTTTTCAGTAGAATCTAATTTAAGTTGATATTTTTCTAAATTATTTTTAATTGCTTCTAAATACTCATTTATTATTTGATCAATATATTCTGAGAAAAGATCTTGAAAACATTCTATGATTATGTTTTTGATATCTTCAGTTGTAATGTTTGTTTTTTCTCTTTTAATAATTGCATCAAAATTGTAAAAAGGATTTTTTCTATTTTCTTTTGAAAATGAATCAATACTGTTCATATTACTTTCTATTAATTCAAAATTAAAAAAGTCTAGTAAATTGCATTCTTCATATATGCGATTATTGATTGCTTCTACATCTTTAACGTCATCATATAGTTTTTGGGCTATAATATAGAATTTGTTTGTATTTATACATCTAATCATTTTGCTTTCTCTATTACCATATACAGTTACTTCATATTTATCACTATATGGACCTCTTAGAAAGTGGTAATTTGATACTGATGCATGTGGATCAGTTCTATTTTCACTTCTTTGAAAAAAGTCCGTTTTTATAAGTGGCTCCCAATAAAGAAGTGTTTTATCTATTAAAGTATTAATTACATTTTCAATAAGTATATCGGTTTTTATGCTATATTTTTTTAATATATCAGTCATAATATCTTTTGATATTAAATCATTTCCATTAATTATTTCTTTAATTTTTTGAATGGCTATATTTGTCATCTTATATCTCCTAATTATTTTTAATAAAAATTTTGTTATTTAAATTTTCGAGTTCACTGTTTATATCTGATAATAATTTTTGGTATCTTTCAATTGAATCTATTATTTCTTGATTTTCAGTTTCTAGTAATTTTTTCTTTTCATTTAACTCTTGTATAGAATTATTAATCTGGCGTTTTAATGTATATTTTGTAAAAATTTCATCATAATAATCTGAAAACTTCTTTGTAAAAATAGCTTTTTTATGATTATTTTCGCTATCTGTAATAATTGTAATAATCGTTTTAATAAGTTCTAAAATTATCTCATATAATTCGTATTCATTTTCATCAATATAATTACTATATATTTCCCAATTACTTTCATCTTCTAGGAACTCGTCTTTTACATATTCTATATCGGGATTTAACAAAGGATATAGGTACGAGTTTTTAAGTAGTTTGTCTTTCATTTCTAATAATAGTGATCTTTCTTTATAGTCTATTGGATACTGATGAATTTCATGAAATCTTATTTCTATCAGTGATGATATATTATTTAGTCTTTGAAGTAATTCATTTTTATCTATTTCTTTATTATTTATTTTAATACTTAAAATTCCTCCTTGAATAGATTCAAAGAAACCGTATTCAAGGGATTCATCATAATTTTTTCTATTATAGGTTTTATTTGGATATGAAGGATCATTTTTATAGGTTATTGTGATACTCGGAAATATATCGTTTATTTCTTTTATTATTTCTTTTAAAGTCTCAGATGCTTCTATAAATATTATTTTTTCTGCATATGACTGAAAAGATTTTTCTGAAATATCACATTTAATGTACCAGTTCCATCCGGGCTTTCCTTCATCATCGTAATCTAGGTGAAGTTCTTCATCAAAGGTTTTTTCAGTTATTATATTTCTTTTATTAAATGTGTTTATATCTTTCCTAACTTTATTAATAGATGGTAATCTTTTTGATTTGATCTTTTTTTGCTGTTTGAAGAAGTTATTATTATGGAAGTTAAAGTCTTCATCAAAATATTGATACATTTCTCTTTTCTTTTTTAATAGTTCTAGTTGTGTATTAATATCTTCTATTAAGAGCATCTTTTCTTCAGAAAATGTCTGTTTTGATTCTATAGTTTTTTCAACATAGTTTTTATACTCTTTTAATTTATCCCTATACTTATTTAAGATGTCATCTAAATATTCAGACATTATTTCTTTAAAACAGTGATATAAAGCATTTTTAATTAATATTGTGCTTTTTTCATCAGTAATGAAGTTATTATAAACTACATCAAAATCCCATTTTGTTAAATCTGTATACTTAATTTGATATGGAAGTAGTTCTTTATTTTCATAGTTTTCTTTATTTTTAAAATATAAAAAATAATTTTTGTTTTGGTTTTCTACCCCATATTTATTGCGAGAGTTATTACATGTTCCATCTATCATGAAGGTGGTCCATTCATCTTCTGTGATGGCTGTTAAATAATCTTTGGTCTTTTCTATTAACGTTTGCGTGTTTATTGGATATTCATTTAAAATATTATACAATAACATTTTAATTATATTGTCTTGCATGCTTAAAATATCATCTATTAGTTCAAATTCTTTTAATTTTATTTCTTGATTCATATCTAATTAACTCCTATATGGCTTATTATTTTATCATATTAAAAAAAAAGTGTAAATTTTTATTTTTTTCAATATAATATAAATAGATAGTTGTTGACAAAAAATTAAATTATATGTATAAATTAATAAGTAACTGGAGGGATATAATGTCAAAAAACTTAGTAATAGTGGAGAGCCCTAGTAAGAGTAAGACTATAGAAAAATATTTAGGTAATGATTATAAGGTTGTTTCTTCTAAAGGACATATTAGAGATCTTGCTACTAGTGGACAATATGGGTTAGGTGTTGATATAGAAAATGGTTTTAAGCCTAATTATGTTCCTATTAAAGGAAAAAGCAGTGTTATTAAAGCATTAAAAAAAGATGTTAAAGATAGTCAAATGGTTTATCTTGCCAGTGACCCAGATCGAGAGGGTGAAGCAATAGCTTGGCATTTGAAGGATGCTTTAGGAATAAAAGATGAAGGTTATAAAAGGGTTTTATTTAACGAAATTACTCATGATAAAGTGCTTGCTGCTATTAATAATCCTACTGTGATTGATGATAATTTAGTAAAGTCTCAAGAAACACGTAGAATTCTTGATAGAATAATTGGTTTTAGATTAAGTAAATTATTACAAAGTAAAATTGGAGCTAAAAGTGCAGGTAGAGTACAAAGTGTTGCACTGAAATTAATTGTCGATAGAGAAAGGGAAATTGAAGCTTTTAATCCTGAAGAGTATTGGACAATTACTGCAATATTTGAAGAATATGAAGCGCTACTATTTAAATATAAAGATGATGAGATTGAACTTCATTCTGAAGAAGAGGCAAATAGAGTTCTTGATTCTCTTGGTGAAGAATATACGGTTGAATCAATTGAGAAAAAAGAAAAAAAACGTAAAAGTAAATTTCCATTTACTACTTCAACGCTTCAACAAGAAGCATCTACGAAATTAGGTTTTCCTGCTCGTAAGACTATGAGTATTGCTCAAAAGTTATATGAGGGTGTTGATTTAGGAAATGAGACTGTTGGTTTGATTACTTACATGAGAACTGATTCTATTAGATTAAGTGATGATTTTATTAAACCTGCAATGAAATACATTGAAGAAAATTATGGAAAAAAATATGTTGGCTATGTTAAAAAAAGCAAGAAGACTGATAATGTTCAGGATGCTCACGAGGGAATCAGGCCAACTAGTGTTTTGAGAGATCCCCTTAAGATTAAGAAATATTTAAGTAACGATGAATTTAAATTATATAGTCTGATATATAAAAGAACACTTGCTTCTTTAATGAGTGATGCTTCAGTTAATCAAACAACTATAATTTTTGATAATAATGATTATAAATTTAAGACTACTGGGCAAATATTAATTTTTGATGGTTATTTAAAAATATATGGTGATTATGAATCATCTGAAGATAAGATTTTGCCTGAGATTGGTGATGGAGAAGTTGCGGTCACTAATAATGTTGATTGTAGTCAGCACTTTACTAAGCCACCTTCAAGATATACAGAAGCTAAGCTTATTAAGGAACTTGAAGAGTTGGGTATTGGTCGTCCTAGTACGTATGCAACTATAATAGATACTATTAAGTCACGTGATTATGTGACATTGGAAGAGAAAAAGTTTAAACCTACTACGATGGGTATTGAAACAACTGATAAACTCCAAGAATTTTTTAGTGATTTAATTAATACTGAATATACACGAGATATGGAAAATGATTTGGATTCTATTGCTGATGGAAGGCTTGTTTGGAATAATGTGTTAGAAGACTTTTATAAGTTATTTGAACCTCGGGTTAAGGATGCTTTTTCTGAAATGGAAAAAAAGGAAGCAGAACAGACTGGTGAGAGCTGTCCTGAATGTGGTAATCCATTAGTTATTAGAAAAGGGAAATATGGGGAGTTTGTGGCCTGTTCAAATTATCCAGATTGTAAATATATAAAAAAAGAAGAATTGCAAGAAGTTGAAGTATGCGATTGTCCAAATTGCTCTGGAAAAATAATTGAAAAGAAAAGTCGTAAGGGTAAAGTTTTTTATGGATGCAATAACTATCCAAAATGTAAAACTGCATATTGGGATAAACCAATTGGAAAGAAGTGTCCTGAATGTGGTGAAATGTTAACGCAGAAGAAGGATATAATTAAATGTTCTAGTTGCAATTTTAAGGAAGATTAATATGTAAAT
>CACWWC010000029.1:0-16710 GCA_902764545.1 uncultured Erysipelotrichaceae bacterium
TAATTTCAAAGAAAAATGCCCCTTACTTTTTTTCATTTCTTGATTCATATCTACTATTTCTACATCAGGCAATTTTCTTCCATTAACACGATTAGGTAAACATAGTAATTTAAATACTCCTTTTTTAGCTCTTGCCATATATTCAAGAGATGGGGTTGCCGAACCAAAGACAATAGAACACTTATGATATTCTCCACGAAGAATAGCAATATCCTTAGCATTATACCTTGGATTTGGATCACTTTGTTTATAAGAATCGCTATGCTCTTCATCAACAATAATTACACCAATATCTTTAAGAGGTGCAAATATCGCACTACGTGCCCCTATTACGATAGAAACCTCGCCTTTAACAATTCTTCTCCATTCATCATATTTTTCTCCATCACTCAAAGCAGAATGTAGTGCCGCTATCTTATCTCCAAACCTTGCCCTAAATCTACTGATTATTTGAGGAGTTAAACTAATTTCTGGAACTAGAACAATACTACTTTTACCAAGTGATAAATAATGATCAATTATCTCCATATATACTTCAGTTTTTCCACTACCAGTAACACCATGTATTAAAAAAGTAGATGGAGAATCTTTAATAACCGAATTTACAACATTTAACTGTTCATCAGTTAATTTTTTCTTCTCATAAACAAAGTCTTTATAATCAATTCTATAATGTTCCTTTTTTTCCTCAACTAATATTCCCTTCTTAACTAAAGTCCCAACACTACTAACACTAATAGAAGTTAGAGTATTTCTAGAAATTAATTCATCTTTATCAAAACAAGAAATAATACTTTTTTGTTTATCATTTAATTTGATTCCATCTGGAATACTACCAAGTCTATAATATGTATCATATTTTATATTTACAACACGTCCATTTTTTGCCTTTAGGGCCTTAGGTAACATTGTTTGATAACAACTAATTAAAGTACTTAATGTTTTATCTCTCATAACCTTTCCAAGGTTAAGTAATTCATCATTTAAAACAATATCATTATCAACAATAGAAATAATAGATTTCAGTTCTATATCACTATCATTGTTCTTCTTAATATCAAGAACAAAACCCTCTAAAGTCATTCTTCCAAAAGGAACTGTTACCCTAATACCTACTTTAATTTTAGATACTAATTCTAAAGGAATATTATAATCAAATATCTTATCAATATTTTTACTAGATAATTCAACTAAAACACCAACAACCAAAGTAACACCTCCCATATACATTTATTATACAAAAATAAAAAAAAAGAGACAATAAGTCTCTACTACAATATATACCATTTTATATATTAATTAGTGTAATTCTAGCATAACCATCACCAGAGTGACCAGTTTCACTTTCAAAATTTGGAGATATAAAAGTATTAGTACCAGATATTGTTTGACCATCAACATAATTTGTATTAACATGACCAGACCCTCCGCTTCCAGCCATACCTCCACCACCGCAAGTTTTTAATAGCTTTGACCCACCATACCAGCCACCACCAGCACCAGCATCAGATCCCGTAATATTAATAATTGCATCGGTTCCTTTCCCAAATGACCCATAAAGATATGTATCATCAGACAAAACAGCATATTGCCCACCACCTGGAATTGTTAAACCTTGCGAATAAATAAAACCATTATTAATTAAAGCGGTACTACGATATTTTGTGTTAAAGTAGACAATGGCATCATCTCCATTCTCTCCGCCTCCGGCTCCACCATAACTATAATAATATATTGATAAACTGTTATATGAACCACCACCACCACCAGCAACCAGCAAAACATCATCTTGATTATTATTGTAATTTTTTAGTTCTCCTAAATTATTATTAATTGCGAAATGAGTAGCTCCTCCACCTGACCCCTGATTATTTCTAGTATCAGCAGATAAAGCAGCACCTCCACCATTATAACCGCCTTTTGCTATAGCACCATTTGGTGAATTATTTAATTCTTTACCTTTCCCTCCAACAACAACATAAACGATCTGACCTTTTTTAAAAAAAACATTGCCTACGGAATATCCACCTTTCCCACCTTCAACAAAATCCATTTTTCGATTTCCAGATATATTTTCAAGAGCATCTCCACCTTGTGCTCCCCATGCTTCAAGCCTATATGTTCCAGAAACAGGAGCAATGAATTGTTCAACACTGCCAGTATATCTAAAATCATATAAATCATATACATTCATACTATCAGGATTAGAATTACTTTCATTAGTTGGATATGCTTTTATTCTTGCAGAAACATTAACTGTTTCAATAGATGAAATCGGTGTTTTTATCATTTCTACCTTTAAAGTTACAAGTGTTTCTTCCCCAGGCATAATAAAATCTTTTTCTATTTGTTCAGAAACTTTAAAATATTCATTATTATTTGTATTTACAATAAGAGAAAGATCTGCATTAACAGAATTTGAATCATTCCTAACGACATATGTTGCAATAGCATAATCTCCCTTTTTTGTTAATCCAAACATATCAAAATAAGCTATTGTATTATCATTTTCATCAATTGATGCTGTTCCTGTACCTGTTGTGATATTAGATGTTACAAAATATACTTTAAAATTATTCTGATCAACACTTGCAGTTGAATTACCATTAATAATTAAGATAACTCCAGAAATAGATGCATAACCTATTCCTAAAGCAGCTACTGCAATTAATACTATCAATAGTAATTGCAATCTTTTATTATTTTGTGAATTCTTCATAAACTCACTCCCCATCTTATGTAATAATTATACTTTAAAAAAAACATTCTATCAATAAAAAAAGGCACCTGAAGTGCCTATTTAAACAGATTGACTATATCATTAAATGTTATTACTAGCATAAATAGCAACAACAATATTAAGAATATGAAATGTATTTTGTTTTCTAATTCTGGTTTTACTGGAGACCCCTTAATAAGCTCAATAATTATAAATAATATATGTCCTCCATCAAATGCTGGTATTGGAAGTAAATTTATAAAACCTACATTAATACTTAAAAATGCCATTAAATATAATAAATTTGCAATACCTCCAGCCTCTCTTGACTGACCAAGTATATCCCAACAGGACCAGATAACTGACTAAGTTTAATACCTCCGGTAAATAAATATCCAACTGTTATAAACATTTGTTTAAACATTGACACAGTCTTTTTATAGGTATACAAAAATGCATTTACCAAACCAGTTGTCTTCTTTTGTTCCACACCTATACCATATCTATAAGTATCCTTACCTTCAACCTTAACTTTTTTTGGTTTTATATGATAAGTATCATATGTACCATCATTGTGTTCAACTTTAAAAGTACTTCCCTTTTTAGGATTAGATACAGCTAAGTACAAAGAAATATCGTCACTAGTTATTATTTTATGATTATTTATAGTTAAGACCTCATCGCCCTTTCTCAAACCAGCCTCATATGCAGCACTACCTTTCTCCACTTGAGTCACAGTAGGATTCATTGTACTTCCACCCCAAATAATTGCTAAAAAGAAAAGTACAACAACTGCTAAAATAAAATTATTCATTGGCCCAAACACCATTATTAAAAACCTTTGAAATGGTGTTTTATTTTGAAGTCTCCTATTCTTTGGAACTTTCTTATGATCATCCTCATCTAAATCTTCTCCAGCAAGTTGACAAAAACCCCCAATAGGAATTGCCCTTATAGAATATTCAGTCTCACCAATTTTTTTACTAAATAATTTAGGTCCCATACCAATAGCATACTCATATACATAAACACCACAAATTTTAGCAAACAAGAAATGCCCAAATTCATGAAATGCAACAATTATAGATAATATTACGATAAATGCAATCAAATTAATTATTATAGACAAATCAATCCCTCCTATAAAATTCCTTTAAAAATAATAAATGCTAAAGTCACAAAAATCAAACTATCAAATCTATCAAGTATCCCACCATGTCCAGGTATTAAATTAGAAAAATCCTTAACTCCATAATATCTTTTAATTGAAGAAAAAACTAAATCACCAAGTTGTCCAATTAAACATAACAATGCAGTAATAAAGATTAGAAAGACTAAAGAAATATTTGAGTTAATTACAGTAAAATAAAACGCAGTAGCAGCAAAAGTTCCCATCACAATACCACCAATAAGTCCTTCAACGGTTTTTTTAGGACTAATTTCAGGACATAATTTATTTTTACCAACCAACTTTCCTGTTATTAGAGCAAAAGTATCTGTGATTGTAGTTATAATAAATAAATATATAATATAATTAATATCAAAATTACGAGTAATAACAATTAGATTAAAACTAAGTCCTACAAATAATATAGAGCCAATTAAAAATAATGCATCATTCAAATTATACTTTTTTGTATTATTAATAAATACCATGGGCGAAGTAAACATAAAGATAATAAATGCCATAACTCTATAATCAAATTTATATGCAAATTCAATGGAATTTATGTTATACATTGAAAAAGCTAAAACAAACAAATAGGCAATTAATTTTAGAATAAAAGGAAATTTCTTCTTAGTCTCACGCACTCTCATCAATTCATAAAAACCACACATTCCAAGAATGCCCATTAATATTGCAAATGGAAACTCACCTATTATTAAAAAAGGAACAAATAACGCAATCATTACAATAGCGCTAATTACTCTTATCTTCACTTCCCAACACCTCCAAATCTTCTATTTCTTTTATTAAACTCAATTAGAGCCTTATCGAATTCAGAACTATTAAAATCAGGAAAATATACCTTAGGAAAATAAAATTCTGCATAACTTGCCTGATACATCATAAAATTGCTTAATCTTAACTCACCACTAGTTCTTATAACAAAATCAAGTGGAGGTAAATCTTGATACATATTTTTTTGGATAAAATTATCATCTATATCATCTAATGATATTTCATTATTTTTATACATTTCACAAATCTTTTTAGTCATATCACAAATTTCAGCATGACTTCCATAATTTAAACATATATTTAACGTTAAACTTTTATTATCTTTAGTATCATAAACAATTTCATCCATTGCCTCTAAAACTTTTTCAGGTAAAGGATCTCTTCTTCCAGAGAATAAAACTTTTACATCCTTTTCTATTAAAAATTTAAATTCTTTTTTAAATGAACTAATAAAAAGATTCATCAAGTAATCAACTTCAGATTTCTCTCTTTTAAAGTTTTCAGTTGAAAAAGCATACAAGGAAGCATATTTTACTCCAACATCAGCCATATGAATACATAATTCCTTTAAGGTCTTTAAAGCATTTTTATGTCCCATAGTTCGAATCATTCCACGTTCTTGAGCCCATCTTCCATTACCATCCATTATAATACCAACATGTTTAGGTACAATTAAATCTTTATCCATATATTCACTACCTCATAAAAATTATATAACAAAGAGAAAAAAAAAGAAAGTCAAAAGACTTCCTAAAATTTGTCAATATCAATTTTTACATATTTATTATCATTAAGAGCACTACTTGCCTGAACCAATGTTCTAATAGCATTAGCAGTTCTTCCGCTCTTTCCAATAACTCTACCCATGTCATCTTCACTAACCATTACCTGAATTAAAATAACATTTTCTTCTTCAGTTGGAAATTCCTTAACAGAAACACCCTCTTGATCAACTACCAACGACTTAACAATACTCTCAGTCAACTTCACTAAATTCATAATTACTTATCCTTCTTTTTAGAATCAGCAAACTTTTTCATAATTCCTTCTTTACTTAATAAATTTCTTACAGTATCAGTAGGAATAGCACCATTATTCAACCATTTTAATGCAACTTCTTCATTGATTTTAACTGAAGCATCACCAATTGGTGAATATGTTCCAATTAATTCTAAATATTGTCCATTTCTTGGACGGCGAGAATCTGTTGCAACTATTCTATAAGTAGGTCTTTTCTTTGCACCCATTCTTGTTAATCTTAATTTAACTGCCATTAATATCCCTCCATTTCTAAATAACAATGTTATTATACTCAGAAACAAAAAAGATGTCAACTATTTTTTGTTAACATCTTAACGAAATATAATCTTCCTAGTATATATAGTTCCTGGAGAACCACTAATATATTTATCCTCAATCTCAGGAATTCTATAAGCAACAAATGATTCTTTAAAAATTTGAGCCTCAACGTTTCTTGGTTTACCTCGTAAAACATTCGCACATATTACATTATCTCCATATTCTCCCATAAGATTACATAAATTATCAAGGTAAGGGCGAAAATTCTCAACTGTAGGTTTTTTATAATCAGCAATATTAGATGTATAAATAGTATTATAATCACTATCCATTCCCTCAATATCTTCAAATAAATCTTTATTATAGAACCTAGGGTTAATAGAACCCATTTTATCCCTTAATAAAGAAATATCATCAATCTTATTTATATATGGGTTCATCCCAAAATTAAATAAATTCTCAATATTAATATTGTCTATATTTTTTAAAAATAATTTCCAGTACTCTAATGAAATATACTCATCATTACTCTTAGGAACTACTTTGCTTAATAAGTTATTTAAAAAAAATCTATTTATTTTTTCATCCGGATAAAATTGATTTAAATACTGAATAACCCATTTTCGTAAATAAAAATAATACATTGTTAATTTATTAATATCAATCAAATCTAAACTTTCACAACCAGCATTATAAAGGTAAAATGCTTGATCACCTGATCCTGTAACAGTCAATACTTTACATCTATCGACACACACATCTTCAAATATTTTTTTTAAATAATCATTAGCATGGAAATAAATCTTGCCATATCCATCAATCTTTCTTCCATTACTCACTGCTTTTGTTGCATATATATCATAATTTATATCAGTCATTTAACCACCCCACAAATAGAGCATTATTATAACACATATCGCTCTTTTTTTCAATTGTAACATCATTTATTTTATTTTTCTTTTATAAATGTAGCCAGCTGGATATTCGCGACAACCACAAACTATTTCACTTTCATACTCTATAATTTCAAAATCAGTTTCAAAGACTCTCCTCTCGGGCATCTTAATAATAGGCCAATCTACATTTGATGAAAGAATAATCCCATCATCATTAAGAAGTCTAAGTAAATTGTCCTTATATACTTTAAGTTCCCCTTCAAGAGCAACAATCCAATCAGATATATTAGAAGTAACAATAACATCATATTTCTTGTTTATTTTAACTTTTTTTGATATATCAATATTGTAAAAACTAAAATCATCTTTTTCTTTTAAAATACCTACTAATTTATCTAAGTCTGTAATATTATTTTTAGAAAGATCACCATCATAAACATCATGAAATAATTTATATAAAAAAGAATTATCCACTGATTTTAATATATTAATCCAAAAATTATAAACATCTTGCTCAATAGGACTATTAATATTCACAGCACTAAGAACTTGCATCACTTCAGACGAAAAGTTATCTAAAGATAAATAATACTTCTTTAAATAAATAATACTCCATATACGTAAATAGTAATAATAAATAGTAAGTTTATTCACATCAAAAACATCAACACTACTAGAACCATTATTATATAGATGAAAAGCATGATCACCTGACCCTAATACAGATAAAACATTCTTACCATTAACATCTATTTTAGAAAATAACTTATCCAAATTTTCATTAGTAGAAAAAAACAATGTATTATACTTACTCTCAACATATAGCATATTACTATTAACTACATTAATACTTTTATAAACATCATGAGAAATCTTATCCATTATATTACCTCTTCTTAGTATAAATATATCCACTAGGGTACATATTTCTAATATCATTATCAGATGGTATTTCTTCTATATAAAACTTTTCAGAAAATACACTTGCTTCTATATCAGATATTTTTTGACGACATAAACAAGTAGAAATAATTTTGCCACCATCACACAGCAACATATCTAAATTATCTCTGTACAAATTAAATGAAACAATATTAGGTGTAATATATTCTGAAATATTAGAAGTATAAATAATGTCATACCTATCTTGTACTTTTTTTGTATCATGAGAAACATCAAGATTATAAAAGTTAAACTCTTCATCCAGCCTTTTCTTCAATTTAAAAATATTTGTAATCTCATTGATAGAAGAATAAGAAAAACAATAAAACAGTTTCATTAATTCCTCATTTGAATAATTACTATAAAAATAATCCCAAAATTTTAAAGCATCCTTTTCTAAATCCGATTCACAGTGAATAATCTTTTTTACATCATCAATTCGAAAATGGTTATTTGGATAAAAGCTATCAAAATATTTTATCATCCATCTTCTTAAATAATAGTAATATATTGTCAATCTATTCTTATCAAACACATCAACTTTTTTAGCACCATTATCAAGAAAATGAAACGCTTGATCACCACTTGCTAAAACAGAGAAAACTTTCTTATCATAAACATCAAATTTTGAAAAGATCATCTTTAAATTTTCATTCGAACGAAAGTAAACTCTATTATATTTATCCATTCTCTTTCCTCTAATAACAAAAGGCAAATGTAGGATATCATTATTAAGCCCCACAATAACTACCTCCTTTTCGTATAATAATAACCAAAAGAATTTGGATTAAATGAATCTAAAAAGCTTAAACTATGAAATTTAAATTTTTTTCTCATAACTATTTTTTCTAAAATACTAGGATGTACTCTTGCTACATTACTAGATATAACAACACCATCATCATTAAGCAAATCATATAGATTATCTCTATATTGCTCTAAATCCTTAACATGTTGAATATACTCTGATATGTTAGAGGTATATATATAATCATATTTATTTTTAATGTTATTTTTCAAAGTTATATCAGCATTATAAAAATTAAAATCTAAATCTAAAAATCTAAGTTTAAGTTGTCCTAAATCATAATCATGATTCTTATGAATTATATCCGAATTGATAAAAAGTCGTGCATAATCCGATGATGAAAAACTATTAATAAAATTTTTCCAATATAAATATGCTTTTCTCTCATTTTCATTTTTTGGGTTAACCATACTAAGTAATTCTAAAACAGTTTCATGACTTAAATTATTAATATATCTAATATTCATAAACTGAACAGCCCAAATGCGTAAATAGTAATAATAAAACGTAAGCTTGTTTATATCAAAAACATCAACGCAACTTGCCTCTTTTCCAAAAAAGTAAAATGCTTGATCTCCACTTGCTAAAACTGACAAAACTCTCTTATCTTTAAAAATAAAATCATGCATTATTTCATCAAGTACTTCATTAGTGGAAAAATAAATATCACTGTATTTTGAAAAAGAAGAACCTAAAAATCCATCTAATAAATTTTTTGTACCTTTAATATCCTTAATAACATCTTCCATAACAGCACCTACTTTTTAATATAACAGTATCCAGGAGAAAAACCTTCAGAAAAATAAGAAGTTTTAATTTTAGGTAAATCATAATAATCAAAATAAGATTGAAAAATCCTTTTTTGATTTTCATCAGAACCAAATCTAACAACATTAGAAGATAACACGACTCCATCTTTTTTTAATAATTTATAAAGATTATCTCTATATATTTCAAATGAATTATTATCCCTAATATAATCAGATAAATTAGATGTATATATAACATCATACTGACTATCAATATCTATTTTTTTTGATATATCAACATTATAAAAATTAAAATGATCTTTATCCATAATCTTAGTTATATTTGATAAATTACTTATATCAACAATTAATGGTTTCAATAGCTTTCTATAAAATAATAAATCAACATCCTCATCTTCAAACTTCTTAGTATATCTTCTCCAATAGTCATAAGCCTTTTGTTCATAACAATCAGAAATATTAACCAAATCAAGTAACTGACTTATAAATCTATTACTTAAATTAAAATCAGGATATAATTTATTTAAATACTTGATAGTCCACCTTCTTAAATAATAATAGTAAATAGTAAGTTTATTAATATCAAAAACATCTACAGAGTGTGCACCTAAATTATATAAGTGAAATGCTTGATCTCCCGAACCTAAAACAGTTAAAATATCTTTATCCTTAAAATCAAAATTAGAAAATATAGAAGATAATTCATCATTACTATAAAAATAAATCATATTGTATCTAGAAGTTCTCTGCATCTTGGCAACAAGCCTCGTTCTATATATATCTGCACCAACACTTCCCAAAACAATCTACCTCCTTGTATACGTATAACCTACTATATTACCTAAATCATGATATTTAAAATCAGGCTTAAAAACAATCGATTCTTCATCACAAGGTCCAAAATATCTTACATTTGCTGAAACAACTACTCCCTTATCCTTTAATAATCTTTTAAGATTTTCCTCATAAATCACAAAATTATGCACATCACGAGGGATATAATCTTGAATATTAGACACATAAACAATATCATATTTCTTGTTTATCTCCACAGGATTTGATATATCAACATTATAAAAATTAACCTCAGATTTATCCAAAACTTTATTTAGAGAAGATATATCTTTTATTTTATTACTCATAGGATATTCATCAAAAAATAATAAATCAATATCTTTTTTAAAGAGATTTATTACTTGTAACCAGTAATTATAAGATAATTGTTCCTCTTCAGTTTTAGGTTCTACTATTTTTAATAAAGAATTTATAAAATCAAATCTATTATCACAAATATAATAAATTCCAAGATATCTAATAGACCATTCACGTAAATAATAATAATGAATAGTAAGTTTATTTATATCAAATAAATCAACACTTTGCGCACCACGACTAAGCATATGAAACCTTTGATCACCACTAGCCAAAACTGTTAAAACATCCTTATCTTTAACGTCAACCAAAGAAAAAATTGAATTTAACAACTCATTAGAGGAAGGATAAATCATAGAATAATCAGAAAAACCAAGATCATATATTGAAAAAGATTTTTGTTTAGTTATAATCTTCCCGCTCATAAGAACATCTTTATCAACTGAATTCATAAAATTTCACTCCCATTATTTTTTTTGATAAACATATGCAATTGGTAAATTATCAGACCATATGTCATAACAATTAAATAATTCGCTAAAGACTTCCTTTTCACTCTTACTAACTACAGAGGTAGTAACCAAAGTAGAAATTATCATGCCATCATTTTTTAATAAGTCATTTAAATGATTCATATATAACCTAAGACTTGCTTCATCTTTATGAATATAATCATTAACATTAGATTGAAAAATACAATCATATTTTTTATCTGTAGAAATTCCATTAGAAATATCAGAATTATAAAAATCAAATTTAATATTCATTAAAGAATCTCTAAGAAAACCTAAGTACTCCAATCTATTACTATAAAGTGGTGAAGGTTTACGCAATAAACTCTCACAGTCTCTTCCATCAAAAACATCTATAAATTTGCGCCAATAATTATATGCCCTCTCCTCCTTACTATCACAAACTTTAACACTATTTAATAATTCTTTAATAAAGTTAGTATTTAAAAATTCATCTGGATAGTATCTACAAAAATACTTAATTGTCCATATTCGTAAATAATAATAGTATAACGTTAATTTATTAATGTCAAAAACATCAACGCTTTTACAACCCCTATTATATAAATGAAACGCTTGATCACCTGATCCTAATACCGATAAAACATTTTTTCCATAAAAATCAAAATTAGAAAAAATTTCATCTAGCCATTCATTTGAAGAATAATATATTTTATCATACAAATGATATTTCTTACTATTAGAATAATTACTCAATAATCTCTCAGTTTCCAATATATCAGAATCAACATCACACATAATAATACCACCCCAGAATTAGTTCCATATTATAACACAATAAGAGAACTATGTCAAAAATCAAAATAAAAAAAGTATTGATTATTATTGAAAAATAGTTTATTATACATAAACAACAGGAGGGGAGTAAATGAACGAGCAACTAATTGAAGAATTGAAACTAATGGCGGAAGAGCAAGAAATTCCTGCTAATAGTTTTAATAAATTAATTAAATATGCAACCATATACAAGGAATTGTATCACTTAAGTGATAGTGATATGTATGAGATTATGGTAGATGTAATTGAATATTATGATTACAACTTCAAAAAGTGCAAAGAAGGAGTCTCAAGAAAAAATCTTCAACAAGTATTTATTACAGTAATTGAAAAACTAGGATATGAAACACCTAAAAGTACACAATCAAAAAAAACAAGTGCCTATTATTAAATAGATACTTGTTTTAATTTACTTTTTAACATAATAAAAACCCGGGCTTTTTCTAAAACAGAATTGTGAAGCATCTTCAGGTAACTCACTTAATATAAACTTTTCAGAAAAAACCTTATCAACATCAGAAATACCTTACACTATCAGAAATAACATTAGATCCTATAACAATTCCATTATCATTAAGTAGATTATATAAATTATCTCGGTAAATAGTTATATCACCACTTAATCTTAAAAAAATTGAAAACTACGCTTTTTATAATAGTAACATAAAGACTTAACATTAGTTGGATAAGAATCATCTGATACATCTAAATCATATCTTTTAAAATATCTCTTCATTACATCTTCACACAATTTATTCTTATCATCAGAAACAACATTACTACACACGACTATTCCATTTTTATTAAGTAAAACATTCAAATTATTTCTATAGGTTTTATATAATTTTATATCATTATCAAAATACTCAGAAATATTAGAAGTATAAATAATATCATACTTTTCATTAATATTAACTTTTTTAGAAATATCAAAGTTATAAAAATGAGTATTAAGACATTCTAATCTTTTAGCTAAGCTAGTATTGTCATAAATTTTTCTATCAACATCTAAAAAAGAAGGTAAAAACAAAAAATCAGAACATTTCTGATTAATTATATCCACAAATAATTTCCAATAATTATAAGCTAATAACTCATCAGAAGTTTTAACATCAACTAAAGATAATAACTCTTTAATAAAATGATTATCTAAATAATAACTAGGATAAGACTTATTTAAATATCTTATAGTCCAAACTCTTAAATAATAATAATAAAATGTAAGTTTATTTATATCAAATAAATCCACACTTTTTGCACCATAATTAATAAAATGAAAAGCCTGATCTCCTGAACCAACACATGTAAGTACTTTTTTATCTTTTATATCAAAATTTATAAGAATTTTATCTAAATGTTCATTTGTAGAAAAATATACTCCAGAATAATATGGACTTTCCTCATTTAAATGTTGAGTATAATAAATATCCTTCTCTAATTCATTCATTTTGAACCTACTTTCTAATTAGGCAATATCCAGGACTTCTTTTTCCACAATATCTTTCATCTATTGACTTAAATGGCACACATTCAAAATACTTACCTAAAATATCCATATCACTACCACCATAAGAACTATAAACAACATTGGTACCTATCGCAAAACCATCTTCTTTTAATAAACGATTAAGATTTTCCGCATAAAGAGTAATATCAATTTTTTTATTCCTAAGCCAATCAACAATATTAGAAACATATATAATATCATACTTTTTAGAAGTATCGACTTCAGAAGAAAAGTCAACATTATAAAAATCAAACTTAAATTCATTAAACTTTTCTCGTAAATTAGACAAATCTTCTATATTATTATAATCATCACATTCCCATACTTTTCTAAATATTAAATCCCCTTTTTTCTCAGAAAACTTTTTCACAAAATTATACCAATAAGAATAATAATAACTTTCCTCCAAAGTTTCAGGAACAACTAAATCAAGCAACTTTTTCATTTGCTTTTTATCATAGTTATATACATGTGGATAAAAAACATCTAAATATTTAATAAACCACATCCGTAAATAAAAATAATGAAGTGTAAGTTTATTTATATCAAACAAATCAATATTACCAACACCATTATTTAAAAAATAAAAAGCCTGATCTCCTGAAGCCGCCACACATAAAGCATCTTTTGACGAAACATCTATTTCAGAAAAAATTTTCTTTAAATTTTCATTTGTACTACTATAAATATAACTATAGTTAGGAATAATTTGTTTTTTTATAACTAAATTTGTATAATGCAAATCAAGATTAGCACTCATAAAAACACCTCTATTTCTTTTTATATGAATATCCAAATAAAATGGAATTATCAGAATAACCTTTATGAGTAAATAATTCACAATTAAACTTATCACTAAATAACTCAAATTCATCTGATTCAATATAAGAAAAAGTTGAACATAAAATAACCCCATTTTTTTTCAACAACCCATATAAATTGTTCATATAACTATCTAATAATCTATCTTCCTGAAGAATCCAATCTGAAATATTTGAAGTATAAATAATATCATACTTTTTTCTAATCTTCATTTTTTTTGAAATATCAATATTATTAAAATTTGTATTACCCAAATCAATTCTTGTTTTTAAATAATTTAAATCAGATATTTCATTATTTAAAGAATAACCGCCCTCAAGCAAATTAGAAATAGAATTAACCTTTTCAAATAATTGTACCCAGTAGTCATATGCAAGTCTTTCCTGATTGCTACTAGGTTTAACAATTTTTAATAACTTAGAAATATATCTATAACCATAATCCTCCAAATAAAAAGAATTAAAATATTTTATGCACCACATTCGCAAGTAATAATAGTAAAACGTAAGCTTATTAATATCAAATAAATCTACACTTTTTGCTCCTTTATTATACAAATGAAAAGCTTGATCTCCACTTGAAAGTACTGTTAAAACATTTTTTCCACATACATCGACATTAGAAATAATCCTGTTTACCTCTTCATTTGAACCAGAATAAATTGAATTATATTTTTTACTTTTTATATTATACTGAATAATATCTACACTTTTCATAACATCAAAAGAAACATTATATATACACATTAAAAAACACTCCCAAGTTAATGATATATAATACCATATCCCAAAAAGAGTGTCAAAAATATATAACTACAATCTTTTTCTATATATAAAACCCAAAGCATTTCTTACGTCATGCGTTTTATCAGGAATCATCTCCACACTAAATTTCTCCTCAAAAATTCTCTTTCCAATTTATCTATTTCACTTAGTCTCTTATTAACTGATAAAACTAATCCATTATCCTTTAATAAACGCTCAATATTGTTTCTATACTTAATAAAGGTATCTACACTATAATTGATACATTCAGATAGATTAGAAGTATATATAAGATCATATTTATTTTTTATTTTAAAGGCATTTTTAGAAATATCTATGTTAAAAAAGCGGCGTTTATCATTTTCTAATTTATCCTTAATAGTAGAAAAGTCACAAATATCATTCATACCAGGACAATTACCATAAATAAAAAATTGAGTTCTATTATTCAAATTATACTTTCGAATAAATTTAGTCCAATATTCAAATGCTTCATGTTCTTCATAACCATTAGGCCTAACAATCTTAAGTAACCTACAAATATAATTATTATCAATATACAATGGTGAATAAAAACAATTTAAATATTTAATAATCCACATACGTAGATAAAAATAATAAACTGTAAGTTTATTTATATCAAATAGATCAATATGTCTTGAGCCTCTATCATATAAATGAAAAACTTGATCTCCACTTGCAAGAACAGACAAAACATCTTTATTATTAACATCAATATTGGAAAAAAGCTGCCGCAAATCTTCATTTGAATGAAAATAGATTCTATTATAATTAGATAAAAACCTTCCCCCAAGAACAATACCAGTATTAGTAAGATCTCGATTAACAAACGTCATAAATTCACATCACTTTCTTGTATAGTAATAACCAGGAGACTTCATAAAATGACCATCTAAACTATGATGAGTAAACTTTTCTTCAAAAATACACTTTTCATATGAATTAACACAACTTTCTAACACATTAGAACATAAAACTATTCCATTAACATTTAAAAGTTTATCCAAGTTATCTCTATAAAGTTCCATATTACCACCAAAATCCCTAATCCAATCAGCAATATTAGAAGTAACTATAATATCATATTTTTTTGATAAATTAACATCCGTAGCCATATCAACATTATAAAAATTTATTTTTTTATTATTATGTATTTCAACAAGTTCAGAAATCTGATCATAATCCATATCAAAATATGTAGCTACACCATAAAACAAAGAATCAAAGAAATTCGCATCAACAGAATTTAAAACCTTATTCCAAAAGTCAAAAGCAATTACCTCATCATCCCACTCAACATCAACTTTATCTAACAATTTACTAATTATATAACTACAAGGATAAGGATACATATAAAAGGAGTCCAAGTACTTCATAACCCAAAGTCTTAAATAATAGTAGTAAATAGTAATTTTATTTTTATCAAAGATATCAACTTTATTGGCACCTTTTAAATATGCAAAAAATGCTTGATCACCTGATCCCGCTACTGATAATACATCTTTACCTGTAAAATTAATATCATGATACAAGGCAAAAATATTTTCATTTGTCATAGGGTAAATTCTAGAAACATTTGATTCATCCCCATTCAAAAAACTTATAGTATCTGAAACATCGTTTATTAAGTTCATATAATCACGTATAATCAATCTTAAGGGAAATATCCTTTTGATTGATCCCTTTCATTTATATTTTTCATTATATATTTTATAATGAAATTGCACTGTGGATTTG
>CACWWC010000029.1:16715-17142 GCA_902764545.1 uncultured Erysipelotrichaceae bacterium
TTGTTTCTATATTTATACGGCTATTTTATAGACTGGTTAAGGTGACTCAAACCACAGATTTTTAATTTAATTGGTAATTAGTTAGTTAACACGTTAGTTCTTTACTAATCGATGTTTTATTAGATTACGTGATTCCATGATTAGAAAATCTGTGACAAACTGTCAGTGCAAAAAAACTAATTAGGAGGTGTTTTTGTAATGATATATTATATTGGTATTGATATATCAAAATTCAAACACGATTTCTGCATTATCTCAAATGCAGGTGAAGTAATTGTAGAAAATTCTTCTTTTGAAAACAACAAAAAAGGATTTCAATATTTTTTGAATCAATTGAAACCCTATGAAAAATCATCTGTCCGAATTGCTTTTGAAGCAACTGGACATTATTCTTCGAATTTGGAATTGTTTTTAACCAATCAAGAGT
>CACWWC010000030.1 GCA_902764545.1 uncultured Erysipelotrichaceae bacterium
ACAATACTAGGAAAAGCAATAGGCTTATATAGAAAATTATAAAAAGAAAATGATTCATATCAATTTGAATCATTTTTTATTACAAATATTATGCAATTCTAAAAGCTGGCGCGACACCGCCAGTATAATTAGAGCCACTGTAGCTCAAGGTACCACCATAAATGACAATACGGAAATCGTTATGATTACTAGAAAGGGCCGAACGCAACCACCAATATGAATTTGATGAATTATATTGTTTGATTTTACTATTTGATGAGTTATTATAGTATTCTAACTGATGTGTTGTTCCTGCTGTTGTATCATCTTTTACTGATACAGTATTACCTTCACCAGTTATTGTTGGAGTAACATTTTCTTGACTCAAAAACTTTACTTTGAAATTTTAATCATTAACAGATGTAGTCGCATCTCCATTGATTACTAAATTAATTGCAGTTATTCCTGCATATCCAACACCTAGTGTTATTATTGCGATTAAAGTAAATATCAAAACTTCTAGTTGTTTTTTATTATTTATATTAATCATAAAGCACACTCCCTTTATCTTATATTCTTAGACTTTACGTCTATCTTTACAATTATTTTTTACCAATAATATTTCTAATAATATAGCTCGCAATCATTAAACCAGCAGCAGGCGGAACAAAACTGGTAGAACCAGGAATTTTGTCTTTCGTCTTAACAGGCAGTTCAGTTGAAGCAAGCACCATAACTTTCTTTTTAATTTTCTCATCTTTAACAAATTTTCTAATAATCCTTGCTAGAGGATCATTTAGAGTATCTCTTATATCAACAATTTCTAATTTTGAAGGATCAAACTTATTTCCAGTACCCATACAAGATATAAAATTTATATTTCTTTTTAAACATTCTCTAATGACACATTTTTTTGTACTTATTGTATCACAAGCATCAACAAAGAAATCAATCTTATAATTAAATAAATCTAAAAAATTATCATCATTAATAAAATTAGAAATTTTAATTACTTCACAATCATTATTAATATCTTTTATTCTCTCTTCAAAAACATCTACTTTTAAATGACCTATAGTTGAATCAAGTGCAATTATTTGACGATTGATATTACTTATATCAACTGTATCATAATCTACCAAAATCAATCTTCCAATTCCACTTCTGACAAGAGACTCAACAACATAACCGCCTACGCCTCCACATCCTAAAACTAAAACACATTTATTATTAATCTCATTTAAATTATCTATCCCTATTATTTTTTCCAATCTAGAAAATTTAGGCTGCTTGCATAAAGTCATAATCATCCTTCTTTTTAACTAACTTTTTCATGGCCTTATCCCCTGATTTTAAAACCAATGGTTTATCATAAATAATTTTATTAATATAGCTCATTTTCATATAAATATCAGTATTTGATTTTGCCATATCGTAATACTTCTTTAAATTTCTATAGTCACGAGTATTTATACTGCTCATTGCCCTCAAAGTATCTTGTAAACTCTCTTCTGGAATAACTGAATCAGATAAAACTGTACACTCAAAATTATTAATATAGTCAGCAGTTTGTAAAAGATCAATAATTCCAGCTTCCTCTAATTTTTCAACAAAATCATCTGAATTTCCATTTTTCATAATCCTTTGCAATAATGCGATTCTTTCATCACTTAAATGTTTATCAATTCCTAAATCATGAAAAGAAACATATTTTCCTCTACTAGGTCTATTAGGTATTTCTAATCTCATATCAGTAATAGCCTTACTATAGAGTTTATCCATATTATCATTTATTTTGACAGGAGGCTGTGGCACTTCATACACATCATATAAAGTTGAATCAGACTCTTCTTTAGTAGTCACTAGAAAATTTCGAGGATAAAGAATAGATTTACTTCTTATAAAATCAATTGGAGCATTAACATCTTTTGAATTATTAAAACTAGAATTAGAAAACTTTTCACGATTTACTATAATATCACTACTTTTAGCATCATCATAAGATACACGATGTCTTACTTTAGTTGCATTTTTAAGTTTAATCTCCACATTCATAACACGTCTTTTATTAACTATTGGAAGTATCAACATATCTCGTCCCTCCCTACATAGCGCCTATTATATCATAAAACTCTATTTTAGGCAAACAAAAAAGTCAGAGTATAATACGTCTCGAGCAACGATAAAACCTGTACTTTAGTCCAGGTGGGTGTCCTTACGTTATCTTTAGGATCCTCAAGTAAAAAGAGTATTCAACACCGATAACTGATCAAAACTCCCGTATCGTTATTTTAGTCGGTTTTAATAGAGCCCTGCTCGTATTTCTCTGACAATTAAATTATATCACATCTATAAATTAATAAACAAGCATTTTCACATATTTTGATAAAACTCATAAATTAGATTAGGTGATTAAATGTATTTTAAATTTAATAAATACAATCTATTTTATGAAAAATATGGAAATTCCAATAAAAATATTTTAATACTTCCAGGTTGGGGGGATACAAGAAAAACGTTTGACAAAATGATAAGCTATTTAAAAAAAGAATATACCATCTATATAATAGATTATCCAGGATTTGGAAATAGTCCAATAATTAATAAAGAACTTACAATTTATGATTATGCACTTATAATAAACAGCCTTATAAAGGAAAACAATTTATCAAACTTATCTATAATAGCTCACTCATTTGGTGGAAGAGTAATATCAATTTTATTAAGTGACTATAAACTAAAAATAAATAAGTTAATATTAATTGACGTTGCGGGAATAAAAAGATTAAAACCACTTATTTTCATAAAACAAAAAATATACAAATTTTTAAAAACAATTACAAAATTATTGCCAAAAAAACAAAGATATAATATACATAAGAAACTATTTTCTAAATTTTCATCATCCGATTATAAAGTATTACCACCCAATATGTATCAGACATTCAAAAACGTAATTAAAACAGATTTAAGAAAAAAGTATAAAAAAATAACCTCAAATACGTTAATTATTTGGGGTAAAAAAGACATAGACACACCATTAAAAGATGCGAAATATATCAATAAAAAAATCAAAAATTCTAAATTAATTATATACAAAAATAGTAGCCATTATTCATATTTAGAAAACTCAAAAGAAATAAATAAAAATATATATGATTTTCTAAATTATTAATAATTAATTCTTTCGACATCAAAATATCCATGAATATGGTTACCCATACCACTTTCATTTGAAAGCCAAATCCTAATACTTACTTTTTTATGTTCTCCAGCTTTAATAAAACCTGTAGAAATAACCATATCATTATTTTGAAAAGACTTGATATTATCAGAATCAACAGTAAATTTTATTTGAGATAAATCACTATTTTTTCCGTCACATCCACACTTTTTTCTCATATTTAGATCTTCTACAAAAGAAATCTTATAGTTTGCATCATCTAAAGTATTATTATAAATATTTAAAATAATTGGACTTAAATTTAGCCCATCCTTATCATTCATTATATTATCTTCAAAAAGAGATACAACCTCTCCTGAAGAATAAAAGGATAAATTATTAACATTACTACTAAAATTATAAAGATTATCTGGAGAAACTCTAAAAACAAAAAAACTAATTGTAAAAAAGATTGCCATAAAAACTAACACTAAAATAATAGTATATTTTTTCTCATTTGCCTGAATTTTACTTATAGTATGAGAAATATCTCTACCAGTATTCTTATTAATATCATCAGATTTAAGTTTTACTCCCCTAATCTTCTTTGCCATATTAAAACACCTTACTTTAATATTAGTATAACAAAATACTTACTTAAATGAAAGAAAAAGTTACCCATGGTAACTTTTTTATATATTTATGGAGCTAATCTATTAGGACCTCTAAATAAAAATTCAGTTTCTTTAAGGCTAGGGATATTTAAAAGTAACATTGTTAGTCTATCAACACCAATAGCAAAACCACCATGTGGAGGACATCCATGTTTAAAGAAATCCAAGTAAAACTTAACATCTTCTCCTAATCCCTTTTCTTTTGCAGCATTAACTATATTTTCATATCTATGTTCTCTCTGTGCACCTGTTGTAATTTCAACACCTCTCCAGATTAAATCATACCCTTGTAAAACTCCATTTTCATCTCTCATATGATAAAATGCTCGCTTTTCTGCAGGGAAATCAATTACAAATAAAAATTCAGAATCAAATTTATCTTTTGCAAGCTTATAGCAAAGTCTCTCTGCCTCTGTAGTAAGATCATTCATATCTTCTTTTGTAACTTTATAATCATATCTTTCTTCTAATTCTTTATAAACATCAGCAAGTCTCATTTTAGGAAATGGCATCTTTGGAACAATTATTTCAGAGCCAAAAACTTCCTTAATTTTATCAGCAAACTTATCACTAACCTTTTCAAAAGCATAGCTTAACATCTCGGCCTCTAAATCCATGACGTCATTAAAATCATTAATATATGCAAACTCTACATCAAAAGATGTAAATTCAGTTGCATGCCTACTAGTGTTTGAATTTTCTGCTCTAAAGCAAGGAGCAACTTCAAAAACACGACCCATACCAGAAGCTAAAGCCATTTGTTTATAAAATTGTGGACTCTGAGCTAGATATGCAGATCTATCAAAATATTTAACTTCAAATACCTCAGAACCAGATTCTGATGCTGCTCCAAGTAATTTAGGAGTATGAATTTCAGTAAAACCATTATTGTATAGATACTCTCTCATATAACGTACTAAATTACTTTGAATTTGAAACATCAAAATATTCTTGTCACTTCTCAAATCAATATATCTATAATCAAGTCTAGTATCTAAATTAACTGTTGAAATATCTTTATAGTTAAAAGGTAATTCTCCAATATTTCTACTAGTAACTTCTATATTACTTGGTATTATCTCAACTCCACCCATTTTAACCTTAGGAGCATCCATTACTTTACCAGTAACCTTTATAGTAGATTCAACTGTTAAATTATCAATTATTTCAACTAATTCTTTATTAGCTTCCTCACTCTTTTCAATAGTAATTTGTACTCGACCAGTTTGATCTCTAACAACAACAAATTGCACCCACTTTAAGTTTCGAATTTCATCAACAAAACCACTTATTGTAACATCCTCATCAAAATGATTTTTAATCTCATCTATTGTCATATTAATCCTCCTCTTTATGATGACAGTGTCCATGACCACCATGGCATTCGCATCCATCTCCATGATGATGGCCACCACAACAGTCATCTTCAAAATCATCAGACATTCCTGCATTTATTTTCTCATCTAAATAATAAATCAATACATCTAAAGAAATAATATCTTCCTCTTTTGTCTTATTATTTTTAATCTTAACTTCGTTATTATCTAAATCTTCTGAATTTAAAACACAAGTAAATTTAGCCTTTAATCTATCCGCCTGCTTAAACTGCCCCTTAAGCCCTCTTCCAGTATACTCTGTCTCTACAATAAATCCAGCAAGTCTTAATTCTTGCATTAAATATGCAGCATATTTCTTTTCATCGTCATTAACATACATCAAGAATAAATCAATATCTTCAACAATAGGCAATTTTACCTTTTCTAGTTCAAGCGCCATTACAACTCTACCTAATCCGGTTGCAAAACCAACACAAGGAGTTTCAGGTCCATCTAATTGATTAACAAGCCCATTATATCTTCCACCTGCTCCAATTACATTGTTAGATCCAAAACCTTCAACTTTAGCCTCAATTTCAAATACAGTATGATTGTAGTAATCAAGGCCTCTTACAATACTTGGATTTATTACATATTCTATTTGCATGATATCCAAGTACTCCTGAACACGTTCAAATCTATCACGACTTTCATCATTTAAATAATCCAAAGTTTTAGGAGCACTCTTTAAAATCTCATTATCAGTATCAACTTTACAATCTAATATTCTTAATGGATTTTTTTCTAATCTTTCCTGACAATCTTCACAAAAATCTTTTATATGTGGTTTAAAATGTTTAATTAACGCTTCTCTATAATTATTTCTAGATTCATTATCACCTAGAGTATTAAGATTAACTTTTATTTCTTTTAATCCTAATGTCTTATAAAGATTAACAGCTGCACTAATAATCTCTGCATCAGCAAGTGGATCATCACTACCTAATATTTCCATACCAAATTGTGTAAGTTCTCTATCTCTTCCAGATTGAGGTCTTTCATATCTATACATCGTTCCATTATAATATACTTTTACTGGTTGATTAGGATCTCCATACATTTTATTTTCAATATAACTCCTAACAACTCCTGCAGTACCCTCTGGTCTAAGCGTAATCTGCCTTTTACCCTTATCTAGGAAATCATAACTCTCTTTAGTAACAATATCTGTAGTTTCTCCAACACCTCTATGAAATAATTCAGTAGCTTCAATAATAGGAGTACGAATATAATTATAGTTATATTTCTCCATTAAAGCATCAATAACCTGATCAACAAACTTCCAAACCTTAGCTTCTCTTCCATAAATATCATTACAACCTTTTTGTCTTTTAATCATAAAACTCCTCCTAAAAATAAAAAGGCACCACCTATAAGGACGAATAATAATTCGTGGTGCCACCTTAATTTATACTCTAATACTTATAACGTAGTTACCCGCTTTATGTTTAATAGATGTCTTCATTTTACTAAATAAAGTATTTTCACCAATCATACTCTCTCTAAATATTATTATAAAATTACTCTTTCTCATAAAGTCAACTATATTATAAAACAAAATAATGAATTTAACAATTGTTTTTTTATACTATTTCTCTATATAATCAGTCATTTTTTCAAGTAAACTTTTTTCAAAGCTTTTTCTTGAGATTCATATGAATACATATCTTTTAAATCATCCATGCTAACATCCATCTCATAAAAGGTGTCTTTAAAACTATAATAATTATCTCCACCTAATATATAATTACCATCTTCCGATAAATTTCTCCATCCTTTAATAAACCAATAGTAAGATTGATAGGATCAACCGTCAAAATATAGTCTTCCCCGGGAATTCTTACACTACTAATTGTATGATTACCATATTTCTCCGGGATATTATCTTGAAGATTCTCAGGAGTCTCTTCCAAAACTTCTCTATATATTGATACCGTTTTTAAATTATTACTATAAAGAGAATCATCTAAATAACAAAATATATTTTTCGCATCATATTCTGGATTAATCTCATTCATTTTAGCAGTAAAATCATCCGCAAAGCCTAAACAAACACCATAACCATCTTTCATTAAAGAAACTCTAGGATACCCATAAATAAACTCATCATTTTGCTTATATTTATATACCTTCCATTGATCATCCACAACTTTCATAATAGTCTCCAAATCACTCAAATCAAGATTTCTTATAGACTCAGCATATAACTCTACTTCCAAATTATATCTAGTGATATCATCACTATATTTTAAAGCGTTTTCCAAACTTTCTCTATCATACTTTCGTTTTATAATTACATCGTCAACACCACAAGCTTTAAATAAAATAATAATTGAAATAAAACCCGTAACTATAATAGGTAAACAACCAGAATCATTATCCATAAAACACCATCCATATACTACTTTATCAAATCAGAAACATCTTTTTTATACAATCTTACATATCTATCAGAACTAAACCCTAAGTCGTTATATACATCTGGATTAAACAAATTAATACGTTCCTTCATAAAAGAATTCATAAGTTTACTATCAAAACCATTCTTTAAAACATCATCATACAAGAATAATGAAACAATTCCTCCATATGCATAATTATATATTTCAGCTATATCAAAATTAATCATATTATCAATAAAAAATTTAATATAATCTTCATCAGTAAAATTTTTACCTATCATTTCTACAATCTCATTAGTATTTTGATCTAAATATTTTCCCTCAAGTATATAACTACTACTTAATAAACTAAGTATATAGGCTTCTAATAAAAATTCAAAATTAGTTAAATGAAAGTCTATCCTTTTTGAATCAACAATATCTTTATCAATACCAGAACTTGATAAAAAATTATTAAGTAATAATTCATAAAGCTTAGAAATACATTCATTATAAAAAGACATATAAAAATACTTATTAAAAGATTCAATGTCACCATCAAAACTTAGCAAATCATCACAATGACCTAGCTCATGTGCCAAAGTATTCATAGATCTTAAGTCGTATTTAAAATTAGAAATAAAGACATCTGGAATACTATCTATAGGATTAAAAACAGTAAACCCAGCATTTCCCTTATCATAACCCACTTTTGTCGAATAAATATGATGATTTTTATACATATAATCAAACAACTTATCCTTACCAATACTTTTCATAAATTGATTAAATAACTCAAAAAAGTCACTTCTAGAGAAATTAACATCTATATCATCGATATCTTTAAGCATACATTTTTCTTCTTCTGTTTCAGTAATTATATTGAATAAGTTATCTTTATGAAATTCTTTATTAAAAACAAAGTTATCAACCATCTTACAAGAATAATAATCTATTTTTCTGATAAACTTATTATAATTCTTTGTTCCTCCAAAACACTCTTTTATATCAAAATTTACATCGTAACCAAGGCAAATAATAGCTGCATATAGATTACCCAAATAATTAGCCAAAGAAAGTTTTTCTGAAGGAGATAAGTTCTTACTTCTTAACTTTTTTCTAACATCACTAATTTGCAGTAGCAATTGTTCTGGTGTTGTATTAATAAATTGTTTATTTAAAATACCCATAAACTCCTCCATTAGACGAATACATATTATACAACATTTATAGAAAAAAATAAAGAAAATAGTATAAACTATTTTCTTCTTTTTGCATCAAGAGCTCCTCTCAAAGCATTTGCTAACTTAACCTGTTCTATCTTCTTATCAATCTCATTGGAATCAACATAATCATAAAAACTATCATTATTCATATAATCATCTGACATTTTATCACCAAATATAACTGCCAATAGATAATTCTCACGTGAAACCCCTCTGCTTTCTACCATTATTTTTCTGAAAGACTCTACATCAAAAGGATATTTATTTGGCTCTTCATAATATTCAATTTTCCTTACATTATATAATGCCTCAAGAAAAATCTCTGGTTTTAAATAAGCATCATAAAATAAACGCCTATATCTTTCTAAACCGGACATAATCTTTTCAAAATCATAATTATCTTTCATATAATCCGGAATAATATCATCTTTTCTTATAATAAATGGACTAATCAGTTCTTTATCATCACCATCAATAAACTTACATATCTCATTAATTATTCTAACCATAGAAGCCGGAACCTCATGAATACCTTTTTCATCTACAATATCCTCAAACTCCCAGATCAACTCTTCCTTATATCCACTAAATGTTTGGTCTCTATAATTAGGAGACAAGCTATCTATTTCATCTTTAGTACGACAAAAGTATTTATATGAATTAAGATAATTAATGCTGCCTTTTTCTCTTTGAGAGTCCCAAGTAGGATCAAAGAAAAATACTCCATGTATATCATATTTTGAATCATTAACATATACTGCATTTCTCATATGACCACTTTTTCTTCCAACAATGGTAAATAATACATTTCTTATATTTAAAGCATCAAGTACTTTAGAAAATATTTCGGCAAAACCAACACAAACTATCTTATCACCAAACAAAACTGAACTTATATCTCTTGATACACTATAGTCCTCACCATCATCTTCAAGCTGATACACTCTATCTCTTACCAAATCATATGCATACATTATCTGCTCAATTGGACTTAGATTATATTTATTAATTTTTGCAACAATATCATCAATTGCAAGCACAGTTTTCTCATATTCAGAAATCTTAACTGGTTTACTATTTCCATCAACTAAAACATATATTTTATCTTTATACTCTGCAAATTCTCTAATTACAGGCTCTAAATCATCATGGCTTATTTTAAAGACATTATCTAAACAAAGAACCTTTTCTAAAAGAATAGGATTATTCTCTAAATATGAAATAACATTTTCACCTTGATTAATTGTAACAGAATTGCAGTTATTTAAAACATCAAATTCAGAATTTAAAAGAGTATTCATAGCCTCCAAACTATATTTAAAAAGCTCTTCATCATATTCACTATATTTAAAAATTTCGTCTCTCATGATTCTTTTTAAATTATCCTGTTTTAAAAAATCTTCAATCTTAGTATCAGGTGGAATAGTTATCTTAACATCATAACAATCATCATCAACTATAGAAGGAGTAATATCAATATCAAAAACAGCATCCAGACTTAAAATAATATTAAAACTCATATTAACTACCTTTCCAAAAGAATAGTAGTTGGTCCTACATTAGTAATATTAACTACCATATCTGCACCAAATACACCAGTCTCAGTATGAATATATTTTTTTAACTCATCATTAAACATATCATATAATTTTGATGATTCCTCTCCTCTAAGAGCGCTCATATAACTTGGTCTATTTCCCTTTTTTGTATCTGCATACAATGTAAACTGAGAAATTGATAATATCTCACCACCAAAATCTTGTATACTTTTGTTCATAACACCTTGATCATCTGGAAAGATTCTTAAATTTACAACTTTTTTAGCAAGATATTCTATTTTATCAATAGAATCCCCATCAGTAAATCCTACAAGCAACACTAAGCCACTATCTATTTTTCCAACAATTTCACTATCAACTGAAACTGAAGCTTTCCCACTTCTTTGAACTAAAACTCTCATCTAATAGCCCTCTCTATTCTTTCAATATAATTATTCTTATTAAGAGAAATGATTAATTTATTTAATTGTTCGATTCCAGTAACAAAAATACTAACTTCATAAATATTCTTATCACCCCTATTAATAGATTTAATTTCATCAACACTAACATTAGCTTGAGAAATATTTTGAATCAAATCCAACATATGATTTTCATTATCATTCATGTAAATAAGAATGTAAGAAGCATACCTTTTATTAATATTTGTATCATTATTCCATGAAACATCAACCGTTCTGTCCTCCAACATCTCAAGATTATGGCAATTAATTCTATGAACTGATATACCATTCCCTTTGGTTATATAACCGACAATTTCATCTCCATGGACAGGATTACAACAGTTAGCAAGATTAACTTTAACTTTATCAATCCCGCTTACAATTATATCAGTATCTTTACTTTTTGATTCAACTTTAACAATCTTTGGAGCAGCGACATCAACATATTCTTTATGAATAATATTAATAACACTATTAGCCGGAGTCTTACCATTACCAATACCCAAATAAATATCGTCTAAATCATTTGCCTTTATACTTTCACAAATTTTTTTAATATTATCATCACTTAAAAAATCACTAAAAGCAATTTTTCTTTTTCTTAATTCTTTTTCTAAAGTATACTTACCTCTCTCAATATATAACTCACGATCATTCTTAGTGAAATAAGCTCGTATTTTATTCTTAGTTGCACTACACTTTACAAAGTTTAACCATTCCTTTGAAGGAGTAGAATTCTTGTTAGTATTAATTTTTACGATATCATTATTTTTAAGTTCATAATCCAAAGAAACTATATTATTATTAACAATAGCCCCAACAGTTGATTCCCCAACTTTAGTATGAATCTTATATGCAAAATCAACAGGTGTTGCTCCCTTAGGCAATTCAATAACATCACCCTTAGGAGTAAAACAATATATATTATTATTTAATACCTCATCTTTAACACTATTAACAAATTCTTCATTTGTCATTTTATCATGACTTAAATCAATAATCGATTTAAAAAATTGTAATTTTTGTTCAGTAGTATTTGTAAGACTTGCAGCATGTTCACTACCTTTATTTTCTTTATAAGACCAATGTGCAGCAATACCATTTTCTGCGACCTCATCCATCTCATGAGTCCTAATTTGTATTTCAAATAAATAACCATCAATACCAAATACGGTTGTATGAAGAGACTGATACATATTAGGTTTAGGCATAGCAACATAGTCCTTAAATCTCTTAGGCAAAGGTCTAAATTTAGAATGAATAAGTCCCAATGTTAAATAACATTCTTGCTCAGTATCTACAATAATTCTAAGACCTAAAAGATCATAGATATCGCTAAATTTCTTCCCCTTATCAAGTTTATTATATATTCCATAAATTGACTTAGCTCTACCTTTAATATGATGAATAATGTGATAATCATTTAAAAGATCTGTAATTTCATTTTGCATATCATAAACAATTCTATCTCTTTCAAGCTTTGTTTTATTAAGTTTCTCAGCAATATCATAGAAAACATCAGGCTTTAAATATCTAAGAGATAAATCTTCAAGCTCACTCTTTATTTTATGAATACCCAAATGATGTGCAATTGGAGCAAAAATATCCAATGCCTCATGAGCCTTTTGTCTTTGTTTTTCAACAGGAATAGCCCACAATGTTCTCATATTATGCAATCTATCAGCAAGTTTAATAATAATTACCCTAACATCTTCACTCATTCCAACTATTATTTTTTTATAATAATCAATTAAATATTCATTTTCAGTAGAAAAATTAATTCTACTTAATTTAGTAACCCCTTGAACAAGTTTTGTAATCATATCACCAAAAACATCACGCATTTCCTGATCTGTACAATCACAATCCTCCAACACATCATGCAAAAAACCCGCTGCAATGGTTTCATAATCAGCATAAACAGTTGTTAATATCAAAGCCACATTCAAAGGATGATAAATATATGCCTCTCCACTCTTGCGATATTGCCCCATATGCTTTAAGGAAGCAAACTCATATGCTTTTTTTATAATATCAATTTGCCCTTCATCTTCAATATAGATGGATGCCTTCTTTAAAACATCATCTATTTTTACACTATCCAATTTTTTTGACAAGGAATTCATCTCCTTTCAGTTAACAATTTACTCCTTTTACCTTCTTTTCTTCTAAAGAATCTTTATATACCCTTTTCTTTTTAACATCCTTTCCTATATTCTTCTTTTCAATTATCAAAAAGAATACAGTTGCAATAAATATTGAAGAATATGTACCAGAAATTAATCCAACTAACATAGCAATATTAAAAGTAAATATTCCAGATGAGCCTAAAATAATTAAAACAACAACAGGTAACAGTGTAGTAATTGTTGTATAAATTGTCCTTGAAAAAGTTTCTTGAATACTTCTAGTAGTAATATCCTCCAACTTTTCCTCACTCATCTTCTTATTATCACTATTTTTAATATTCTCACGAATTCTATCAAAAGAAACAATCGTATCATTAATAGAATAACCTATAATTGCAAGAACAGCAGCAATAAACATAGAACTAACTTCTAATCTAAATATAGCAAACACACTAAACATAATTAAAACATCATGAATAAGTGCAAGCGTTCCTCCTACTGCATAACTAAATTTAAATCTAATTGATATATATATAATTATTCCAAGTAATGCAATCAAAACAGATAAGATAGCATTCTTAACTAATTCTTTTTGAACTATATTACTAACTACGCCAATATTAACCTTAGCATCATATTTATCTTCAAAATAACTATTAACTTCTTTAACTTTCTCACCATCTAAGGCATTATCAATTCTAATACTAACCTCATCATCTGAAATAGTTATATTAGTAGATTTTAGCTTAAGTTCATCTAAATCATTCATTAACTGGGCTTTACTAATCTTATTATCGGTAACAACAGTAATATCACTACCTGTTTTATAGTCAATACTTAAATTAAATCCTTTAACTCCTAAGAATATACAACCTACCAATATAATTAATAACGAAAGTCCTAAATATACATATCTATTTTTTAAGAAATTAACACTACTAAATCTATTTGGCTTAACTTCTTCATTTTTAGAAACATCAGGGATATCATCCTTCTTAATATTAATGAATAATTTAGTCTTATCATTAAAATAATCAGTTTTAACAAATATTTTTAATAAGCTTCTAGTTAAGAATACCATAGTAAACATTGTTACAATGACTGTAATAATCAACATAGTAGCAAATCCTTTAATACTTGATTCACCTAACATAAACATAATTATTGCAACTATTAAAGTAGTTATGTTTGAATCAATTATTGCACTAAAACTTGACTTAGACCCCTCTTTAAATGCAGTAGAAAGACTCTTACCCTTTAATAATTCCTCTCTTATTCTAGCAAAAGTTATTACATTCGAATCAACAGCCATTCCAATGCCCAGTACCAATGCAGCAATTCCAGGAAGTGTTAAAACTCCACCAACAACCCAAAACACAGCAAATACCAAGAAAGTATAAATAAACATTGAAATCGCAGATACAAATCCAGCAAAATGATAAACAATAATTAAAATTAATGCTATTGCTACAATTGCAATAATACCAGCAACTAATGTAGTTGATAAAGTCTTTTCTCCAAAAGAAGCCCCCACTGTTTTAGAACTTATTTCAGTTAATTTACTTGGTAGTGACCCACTATTTATTAAATCAACTAAATTGCTAACTTCTTCCTGTGTAAAACTCCCTTGAATGATAACATCTGATGCAAATCCCTGTGATACAGTAGCAGCACTTAGACAGTTAGATTCACTCGTTCCACACAAGGATTCTTCCTTTTCATAACTATCACGTAAATCGTTATAATCTAACCATATAACAATTTGATTATTATCTTTTTTACTAATTTCACTAGTAACTTCATAAAATTTATCTTTATCCTTTACAGATAATGCAACTGCAGGATTACCAGCAGAGTCTTGCCCTATCTTAGCACCACCAGCACGCAAAACATCACTAGTCATTAGCAAATTATCTTCTGTATCTCTAAAAGATAATGTCGCAACAGTAGATAACTGACTCCTAGCCTCTTCAGGATTTTTTACACCAGCAAGCTTAACACGAATTTTATCATTACCCTCTATAATAATCTCAGGTTCAGATACTCCTAAACTGTCAATTCTCTTACTTAACGTCTTATAAGTTGCAGTAAGTTTTTCTTGAGTCATTTTAGATCCATCAATAGAAGAAGCTTTATATAGTATTTCAAAACCTCCCTGTAAATCTAATCCAAACTTCAAATTATTAAATAATGGTATAAATAAAAAACCAATTCCAACCATTAATATAATTAACACAATAGCCGTAGTAATAACCCTCTTTTTACCATTATTTTTCTTTTTCATTTTATTCACTCCCTATTTATAAATACAAACAACATGATAATCAATTAACTACTATAATAATTACTTACTAATTCCAAATCAACTTTTAAAATATCATTAACTATATCTGAAAGCATCAAATTAGAAGAATTCCTCCATTTTGTAATTATTAAATAATTCCAAATATCTTCTTTTTTCATGTTAAAGCCTAACCGTAAAGCATCATTAACTTTCAAATTAAGTGCCGGTATAACTCTAATATATAGTTCATTTATTGATTTAAATTCATTAATCATGATACATCACACTCTTTATATGAACTATTAATATTATAACTAATTAAAAATAAAAATTAAAGTACAATAAGAAAAAAAGATAAATTAATCATCTTTTTTTGCCCTAGGAAAACTTTTAAAATAAATCTCTTTTAATCTATCAGTCGTAACATGAGTATATATTTGTGTTGCTTTAATACTTTCATGTCCAAGTAGTTTTTGAACTGTTAAAAGATCGCACCCTTCATTAAGCAAATGAGTAGCAAATGAATGTCTAATCATATGAGGACTAATCTTTTTATTAATACCAGTTTGCTTAATGATTCTATCAAGAATAAATCTAACACCTCTTTCAGTAAGAACACCACCATTATTATTTAAAAATAAATATTTGCTCTTTTCTTTGTTAAGAAAAAGATACCCATCAGACAAATATTTATTTAATATATCCTCACAATACTCCCCATAAGTAAGATATCTTTCTTTATTACCCTTACCAGTAATTAAAATATTTCTTCTACCAAAATCAATATCATCTACTTTAATACTAACAAGTTCCCCAACTCTACATCCAGTTGCATAAAGCATCTCCAGTAAGAGTGAATCTCTTTGCCCAAGAGGAGTAGATAAATCAAATACATTAAACATTTCCTCAAGTTCATTATATTCAAAATATCTTGGAAGCTTCTTACTCTTTTTAGGACCATTTACTAACGAAAAAACATTAGAAGATACAACTCCCTCATTAGCAAGATATTTATAAAACCCTCTTAAAGAGCTTAATTTTCTATCAATAGATGAATTATTGTCTTGCTTATTTTCTTTTAAATACATAAGATAAAATCTAATATCACTATATTCAATAGTTTTATAATCAATGCCCTCACTACTTATATAATTCATATATTCATAGATATCATTTAAATAACTACTAATTGTATAATCAGAATAATTTTTTTGATACTTTAAAAAGTCTAAATACTCATCAACTACTTTTATTCTTTTGTCTATTTCCATCTAAATCATCACTATTCCTTCTAGAATTATCTATACATCTATTATACACCAAAACAAAAGAATATAAATTATCTAAAAGATCAAGATTTACTTTCAAAATATTTATCAAAGAAATAACACTTTGCTTTAAAACATTTTTATAATTAGTATCACCAGAATTAATAAATGATACATAAATTGATATTATATATAGCTGTTTTTTTAATAAATCATTTAAAGAATCAACATAATCCCCATACATAGAAAGATCAACGTCTACAAATCCATTGTTAAAATCAAAAATTCTAGAATCTAAGTTCATAACAGTATCATATATTTCTTTAATTTTATACCTCTCTGCATCACAAAATACCCTTACCTGTCTATCTAAATAATCATCAGAGGATGTATCTTGATCCAAATATATAGATATAATATTAGAAAATTGACCTCTCTTTTTACTCTTTTCATAATTACTACATTTTGCCGCAAAACAAGCACTACCATTTCCATATCCATTATATGTCTGCATTGCCTCTACTATATTTCTAAGTAAAGAATAACATGTCTTAACCCATGCCCCACTAATCTCCTTAGCAGGTAAGCTTCCGCGATGAGAGAAAATATATCCACTATCTACATTACTATTATGTTCCCTTAAATAACGATAAAATTCATCATCACTATCTACCATTTCAGCAAACTTATCTAGTATCATATCGGATGAAGAGTGTTCTTTATTTAAATAGTCATTACATAAGTAAGAAACATAAGGACTTTTATTATATAATACCTCCAATAAATTAATCTTATTATTATACGAATACTTATGGCCAATAAAAACATCAAAATTAGAAAATCCACCTTTTTTACGCATAAGATAAACGCCGAGATCATATTCATTATGAAATCTAGAAGTAAACAAATCAATATCCTCTAATGAATTAAAAACCTTATTAATCTTACTTCCACTTCCATAAATATCTTCTTCAGATAGCGGTACCAACTTAATGTCATTATTCTTCCAATCACTAACTAATAAAACATAATCATTATTCATAAATCATTCTCCTTAATTACTATTTTTCTTATACTGATTAGAATTATCAGAATCAATGTATTTATTATACAATTCCATAAAATCATATAAACAAGATAAAGCTTTGCTATTAACATTTAAAAAGTTAATAAAATCTTTAACAACACTATTAAATTCATTATAACAATCACTATCATCTTCAGTTATTAATTCTTTATAAAATGCAATTAAATATAAATAACGCATAACCTTTTCATCAAGAAAGTTAACTTTATCCATATCATCATCACTAAATTGAAGCCCAACTATTTTGATAGAATTATTTTCTATTGTAAAATGATCTAACATTAACTTTTCAAAAAAATCATTAACAACTCCTGAATCAAAAAGACAACTATCTACAAATAAATTCATATCATTAGCAGTTTCTAAATCATTCATATATTTTTTTAAAAGATTATTAAATTGAACTCTCTGGCAAATATCTGATTCATTTAATGAAGGTATTTCATATTTTTGATTTCTTTTATGCTTTTCATATCTCCCAATTACTTCAACTATACTTCTATGTAAAAAGTAAGTATCTCTACACCATCCACCATCTCTATCCTTAATTGGAGAAGAATCATTATTAAAAAATCCACATTTATAATAGTCTAAAAAACGAGATGGCAAATTATTTTCATATTTCATAACGTATTCATAAAAAGCTTGATTATGATACATTCTATATGTGAAAATACGCAAAATAGATTCACATGAATTATTATCATAACACCTTAAATGTTCAACTGCACTTTTATATGAATTACTAATTTTCGAAATATATTTTGCTTCTTCCTTCTTAGAACAAGCAGAAGAAGGCTTTAGTATAACTTCAGAAACATCACTATAAATCAGTTCATGAAACATAACCTGATCATCAACAATACTACCAATAAAAATATCTCCATTAATAAATTTAATGCCCTTTTTTTTCCTAAGATATTCAACTAGCTTAGTACTACTAGAAAAATTAGTAGTAAAAAAATCAATATCCTTTAATGATTTACCTATAGTATTAAACATACTACCTTTACCATATATTTCATATTCCGATAAAGGTATCAACACTAAATCATCACTATTTCTATCTCTGACAAATAAATAATAGCTATTAAGCATAAAACCACCTCTGATTGAGAAATATGATACCACACAATAAACAAAAAAAGAAGAATTTCACACACTATCCTTCTTAATATATGAAGAACTCTTCTTAAATCTAGTACAATATCCTTTATAAAGATTAATTAGAGCAAAAGTCTTATTTAATATATTTGGATTATTTTGTAGATAAGTTAACATCTCGCAATTTAACTGAGATATTTTATCATCTACATTAGGATTACATTCAAATAAATTATAAGTTGCAATCAAAAACATAAAAGTAATTACATTATAATCTATACTATTAAATCTAAATTTATCAATATCTAAGACATTAAAACTATCCAAATTAAAAGATATTTTATTTGATTCTACAGAAAACATATCATAAGAAACATCTTTTAAAAAATTAGTAATCGCATCCAATTTATTTACATTAATATCATTTGTAATAAATAAACTTAACTGCCCATCAGCGTAATATTTATCAGAATAAATAGATATATCACCTATACATTTATTTCTTCTATTTTCTAAAGCTAAACTTTTTTCTTTCGCAGAATAAACAATATTCTCTGATTTTTTTAACTTATCAAATTCATTAAATGCTAAAACAATATTTCTAACTAAAGGATATGAACTTCTTGCCCAAGCACCATCTCTAAATTTTACATTATAAGCCATAGACTCATTAGAACAACCATAAAAATATGAAATATATTTAGAATAAATCTTATTATACTTAGCCACCACAAACTTGTAAAAGTCTGTATTATTGATCATCATTCTACCAAATAAATCTAATATGAAATCAGTGTGCTTAAAACCATCTGCTTCTCTACCATCTCTTTTTGATAACGCAAGCATCATGACATTACTAGATAATTTATCACTAGCATACAGTGCCTCATAATATTCAATATTATCACCACGTCTTGATACTACAAAAATATCGACATTATAACTTTCAATAATATTATGTTCTACCAAATATGTAGCTAAATCGGAAGAAGTATTAAAACTCATAGTAAAAACATCAATATTTTCTAAAGAATTACTGCTATGAGGCGTTTTATCACCCTCATTATAAATATCAAATTCTGATAAAGATATTAATTTTACTGTATCATTATCCTTATTTCTAACAAATAAACAATATCTATTCTTAGCCATCCTATTCACATCACTTTAAATATATAATAACATATCATATACAAAAAAGAAAAAGAATTTAATAATAATTAGAATAAATTCATTTTCCATTCCTCGATAATACTCTAATTGTGTTGTTGTACTTGCCGCTGTATCACTTGAATCGCTTCCAAATACTTCTACTCCTGATAATAAATACATTTTATCATATGATACAAAATTTCCTGTATCAACTCCATTATTCCCATATCCTGATATTACTCTTGTAGTTGTAATTACAGATTTTAAATCGTCTGGCAGACTATTATAAAAGTCACCTTGTACATACATATATAATTCACTACCGGGCCATCCTCCAACATTTGTATTTTCAGAATTCATCGCTCTTTTTTCTACTATTTCTGCAAATTCTATTACAAATCCACATGCTGTTTGTGAATACGTTTCACTACTACAATTTGAACTTGTTGATTTATTTGAAAGTCTCACGGTATATTTATTGTCTCCTATTTTGACTTTTTTTGTATCTCCTATGTTATATTGTTCAATATTTCCTGATTTCACATTTGCCTGTATTGTCTTCCATTTTTCATTCTTTTTTTGACAAAAAAAGAATAGACTTGACGTCTATCTTTACAGTATTTACATATTAATCTTCCTTAAAATTGCAACTAGAACATTTAATTATATCCTTCTTCTGCGTTAACATTTCACCACATTCAGGACACTTCTTTCCAAT
>CACWWC010000031.1 GCA_902764545.1 uncultured Erysipelotrichaceae bacterium
CCTATAGCAGCCAAATGTTTTATTAATCAAAACAATTTGATTATCATTAGGATAGATACGAAATCTAAATGTTTTATACATATAACAAACCTCCCAAATTCAATATATAATACATTTGTTCGTTTGTCAAACACTTATTTTCAACGCACTTTCCTTATATATAAAAAAACTTCAGTTTTAATCTGAAGTTATTTATGCGATTCTAAAGGCTGGGGCAATGCCATAACCTATATATGATACATTACCCTCAAGTGAACCATTTGCATTAACTAAGTAAAATGCAATACCACTACCAACTGTTCTTAGCCACCAGCCATATGAATTACCATTAAAATATTTTGTTCTATCATTATCTGTAGTTTTATAGTAATCAAGAATTTTTGTTAATCTATAATCTGGTCCATTAGAATTGATTTCATTATAAGATAATAAATATAGATAATCAGTTGTACTATAATTAGAATCGGCATAAACTGTAATAATTGGATATAACTCTGGTTGGAACAATAACTGATTTAAGCTGTTCGGGAAGGCTTTGAAATAACTCCCCATTGATAAACTCACGAGGCCTTGACGCAGGGTATCCACCATTCGTAGTTGCAGATGCCCAGTCATAACCAATCATTCCAGATGATTTTACAACATATGTTTTACACCCAATTTTACGTTCTACTTATAGAATTTATGTAGATTAGAATCGTCTTTGTGTTCTCTTTCTTTTTCTATTTTTTCTTGTTCTAATACTTCTTTAGTTTTTGTTGGTTTCACGGTTTCTTCTTTTGGAGGATTGTTCTTTATATTCTCTTTTCTTTCTTTTTCTTTTTGTTTATTTATGTATTTATATTCATCTCTTATATCTTCTCCATCTATATTTTTATATGCTCCCGTAAATAAAAATTTATATAAAAATAATACCATTAAAATAACAATGATTATTTTAAATATATTGATAAGTAGTGTTGCCTCTTCTGATAAAGAATTATTATCTAATTGATTAATCTCTTCTACCTTTTTTCCAATAAACTCTTTTGTACCTCCAAGTCGACAGTTACTATTTTCACTTATTACAGAAATATATTTTATATCTTTTATAGATGTATTCTTATCAAATATATTTTCATCAATAGTTATTTCATAATTTAATTTTTCTTCTTTAGATTCTAGTGTTTTTTCAGTTTTGCAATAGTTAATTATTCCTAGATTTTTTTTATTTTTATCAAACAATCCAATTGATATTGTTATAGGTTTTGGTTCATCTGACAAGTTTTTGATTTTTTCAATAGTTATTATATTGTTTTTATAAACTATATTTTTATATAGTATATTTTTTCCTTTTATTGTTGTTGTAATATTTTCTGGTATTAATTCTTTCATATTATAATTTGCAGCGTGTACAGCTTTTATACTCATAAAAATTAATAATACTAATAATATTTTTGCTATCTTTTTCATTCTATCTATTCCTTTCTATATATTTTTCTACATCTAACCAATTAGTTGCATAACCTTTTCTCAGTTCATATTTTCCTCTATCATCGAATAGTAGACATCTTTTTCCACTTTCTGTTATTTTTTTATAATTATATGGATTATCATCAATCATTAAATCAATATCATATCTTTTACACACTTCGGCCTTTTCTTCTCCATATGCGGATGATACTACAGCGTCAACTTCTATATCGTTTTTATCAAGCCATTTTTGTATAATTGAATATATATTATATGGCTCTTTTCTTGAAATATTTGTTCTAGCTGTGATTAGATATATTTCGTTTCCTTTATTTCTAAGTCTTCTAATTACATCTTTGACATTTCTTTTTACTATTGCTCTATCATATATTTCTTCAAGATAGGTATCAAAAAAGATATCTTTCAACATTTCATCGTTCATAATATCTAGGGGATTTAGCCCTATTTTTTTTGAGTATTCTTCTAATTTTTCATGTACAATTTCTGTTGTTCTGCATATTGTGTCATCCATTCCTATTCCAATTCTCATAACTCCTCCAACTTTTTTATTGCATCAGTTATTGATTTTACTTTTATGAGTTTTATTTTTAATTTTTTTTCTTTAATATATTTTTTTGCATCTGTATAATTCTTACCTCCTGGAGAGAGAAAAATGTCTGCTTTCGCATGAGCTGCACCTAGTATTTTGTGTTCAATACCGCCAATTTCTCCAACAGTACCGTCTTCTTCTATAGTACCTGTTCCGGCGATTACTTTGCCCTTTGTGATATCTTTCTTAATTAACTGGTTATAAATTTCCAAGGTTGTGATAAGCCCACCCGATGGGCCTGATTCACTTTTTTTAAAATTAATTTTTACTCTTGGCTCAGTTTCATATTTTCTTAGATACTGAAGATTAACACCTATGATTTTAGTTCCATTATTATCATAGAGTTTTGTCTTAATTGTTTTTTCTTTTTTATTTCTTAATACTTTTACTTCTATGTTATCACCAATATTTTTTGTTTGGAGATATTGACTATACTCTTTTACACTATCGTACTTTTTACCATCCATAGATAATATTTCATCCTGGACTTTTAAATTTGTTTTATATTCTTTTGGGAATGTTGCGATTATGTATAGTTTTTTGTCTTTTTCTGTTACTTTTTTGTTAGCCAAAGTGTACGCCCAGTATGTTGCATTTCCATTTGCAGAGTTTAGATCTAATTTATTTCTAAACGCAATGTCTTCAAGACTTTCTTCCAAGTCATATTTATATAAATTAGCATCTTCCCTTTCCCATTTTGGGAAAATATAACTTAGGCAATATGTAAGTACATTTCCATCTAATTGAGTAACATAGCTTATGTTAAAACTTCCTTTTGAATTATTTTTATTACTAACACTTATTCTATCTGATGCAGGACTAATTCCACCTCCAACAGTAATATAATAATTTAGAGGTATATTTAATATAATAAAAATAAAGAGAACGGCAAGAATAAATTTGTATTCTTCTTTAATAAATTCCTTAATATAATCAATAAATTTTCTTAACATTTAATCACCTTAATTAAATTATAACAAAGATTGGAGATAAATATGAAAAAAATATATAAAAATATAATTGTAGTTGTCATTTTATTCTATTTATTAGTTAATTCTATTGTTTCTAATAATACTGTAGTAGTTGAATTTATTAATTATTCTAAATTGTTTATTTATAAATTATTTCCAGTTAGTTTTATATTCTTATTATTATCAAATTTATTAATAGAATATAATTTTTTACAGATTATCTCTAAAATATTTAAACTAAAATCTGTATATTTGTATGTATTTTTTTTGTCTTTTTTGAGTGGTTTTCCATCTGGTGCAATATATATAAAAGAATTCTTAGATAGAGGTTTAATTAGTTTGAGGGATGCTAATAAAATTATAATGTTTACGCATTTTCCAAATTCTCTTTTTGTTATTAATTCTGTTAGCTCTATTTTAGAAGGTAGGATTCTAGCATATAAAATATTATTTTCAATAATAGTAGCAAATATAATTTTACTAATTTTGTTTTATAATGGAGAATGTAGCATCAATGAAAATATTGAAATGCCAGATAATTTTTCTAATATATTAAGTAATTGTGTTAATAAGATTTTTCGGTTGTTAATTATTATCTATGGTATAAGTGTTTTCTTCTTTTTAATTTCTCTAGTAGTTAATAGGTATGTTCATAATACTTTTATATACGTTCTTATTAATGGTTTATTTGATTTGACTAAGGGTGTATACAGTGTTTCTCTTATCAGTGATATATATATACGGGCGATTTTTATTATCATTTTTATTACATTTGGATCTTTGTCTATTCACTTTCAAATAAAAAGTATCCTTATGGATACTGGTGTAGAATATAGAAATTTTATAATAGGGAGATGTTTGGGGACTGTTATTACATTGTTTGTATTTTTCTTAAGTCTATTGTTTTAATTAAAAAGATTTTTATTACTTCCTGTGTATGTTGTGGGATAGTTTATTGGTGCAACAATATTAATTGCATACTTATTTTCTAATTCAGGGTGATAAAAGCCGATATATATACTTAAAACGCGTTCGTTATGAATTTGTTTATCTGATTCATTTGTTATTATTTGAATATTATTTATTTGAAGTTCTTTTGCAATTCCCGCTTCTATACATTCTTCATTATCATTGTCACAGCTTTCTATACATATTCCCGTAGAATGGTCACAGTCATCTGCATCTGACATTTCTTTGTAGTATGACCTATATTCTCCTAGATCGGGTAATGGGTATTCTTCTAAGTCTCCTTCTTTACCGTAATATACTGAAAATTTATCATCTCTTTCTTTTATACCATCGACATGGAGAGATGATTTTGTAAATAGCTGTGTTACTTTTAGTACACTTGTCGTTCCATCTTTAAATGTCATATTCAGTGTTACAACTTTACCATCAACTTCATTTACTTCTTCTGTTGTTGTTGCATACGTTAGTCCCTTTTTTACGATATCATCTTGAATTTTTTTTGTTAAAGTATTCTTATATATTAAGATTTTAGCTTTATTGCTCTCTTCAAGTCTTTTTTCATTAAAAGATGATATAACAGAATATAGTGACATTGTTATTACTGCAACAAGTATAAAACATATCAGTACTTCTACCGTTGTTATTCCTTTATTATTTAATTTCATTGTTTCACTCCTCACTATATTTCTTATCTACTTGCATGTTTGCAAATGAATAATAATCAAATTTACCTAGCGATTTCTGATGATGGATTATAGCTAATACTCTGCATTCATAACCCAATGTATTGTTAGCAGCATTTGAATAATCAGGTAGATAGTTGATATAGTCAACAAAATATGATGGAAATACTTTATCACATAAACTTGCGTCTCCAGAACAATCACTTTTTCCTAATTCTTCATACTTTCTTATACTCTTATTGTTACCACTTCTTATAGGATTGTCATTGTTAACTGTATCTTTAAAAAACACATTACTTCCACTTGGTTCAGCTCCTCCACTTCCGATTTGATATTTCGTAATAAATATATCACAGTTGTTCCCTTCGTTATCACAATTTGAAAATTCAAGAGATTTGACTAGTTCCTTACATAAAGATTGCATATTATCTGAATTATTTACATCTTTACACTCAAATCTTATATATCCATATTTATTCCATGCATCATGTTTTATTGAGTCATTTACTGTATATGAATCACTTTCTATTATTCTTTTTATCCAATAAATAGCATATTTTCCATCTGCATCATCATATACTTCTCTTTTTTCATATTCTCCTATTAGAGGGTAAAAATTTATATAAATCATTGTAAATAATGTTAATATTATTACAGTTACAATTAATGTCTCTGCTAATACAAATCCTTTGTTATTAATTTTTTTTATTTTTTCCATCTTAGTCTCCTTGATATTCTTATAGTTTTATTATATAATAATTTATAGTAAATTACCATATCAAAATACATATTGTGTGTTGATTGGTTAGTAAATTATTAAGCCAGAATGTAAACAGAAGGGGTTGAAATGATGGTTCAATTTGATGTTAAACGCGTACAGCATGGTACTGAATCTTTCATGGTTGCTTTTGATTTTACAAAAACACCTGTAACTCAGATTGCTGACTACATTATTATTGCTGCATCGAAATACAATGCATCTGATATTCATTTCGATCCTCGTGAAAACGGAATGATGGTAAGATTTAGGATTGACGGTGATTGTCAAGATTATACTTTTGTTCCTAAAGCTTATGAGAGAAACTTAACAACAAGATTAAAATTGCTTGCCAATATGAATATTACTGAATCGAGATTACCGCAAGATGGAGCTATTAAAGGTCAATTTGGAGATCAATATTTAGATATGCGTGTATCTTCTCTACCACTTAATGAAGGTGAAAAAATAGTTATTCGTATTCTTGATTATTCAAGAAGTATGGAAGGAATTGATAGTTTGGGCTTCCATCCAAAAAACTTAGAAAAAATAAAGAGAATGATGGGGATTCCTAATGGGATTATTTTAACAACCGGTGCTACTGGATCCGGTAAATCGACTACTACTTATTCAATATTACAGGGGCTTAATAAACCTGAGAAAAATATTATTACTGTTGAGGACCCTATCGAAATGAATATACAGGGTATAAATCAAGTTCAGGTTAATTCTGAAATTGGAATGACTTTTGCTGCAGCTTTGCGTTCTATACTTCGTCAAGATCCTAATGTCATTCTAATTGGAGAGATTCGTGATTCAGAGACTGCTCAAATTGCAGTTAGAGCATCAATAACTGGACATTTAGTTTTGTCTACTATCCATACAAATAATGCTTTGGCAACTGTTGAACGTTTACTTGATATGGACGTTGAAAGATACTTACTTTCAACCGCTCTAACTGGAATAATTTCTCAAAGATTAGCCAAGATGTTATGTCCTGATTGTAGATATCAAAGAGATGCAACAAAGTATGAAAAGAAAATATTTAAAAAATATATGAATATGGATGTTGAAAAGTTATGGGATGCCAATCCAAATGGTTGTGAACATTGTAGGCGTGGATATCATGGACGTATAGCGTTTCATGAGGTGTTGGAATTAGATGATAATATTAGAAGTGCTTTAAGTAATGAAAAATTAGAAAAGAAAGAACTTGCGAAAATGGTTTATTCTGGCAATACTATTACTATGCTGCAGGATGCCTTAATTAAATGTTTGGAGGGAAAAACATCTTTTCAAGAAGTATATGCTAATATTGAAATTGAAAATGAAGATGATGATAATTATGAAAATGAGGTTGCAACCGGCATAAAGGATTCAGTCCCACCTACGCAAGTTGCTGATGAAAGTTCTGATGAGTTAGTTGAGGAAGTTTCTTCTCCTAATACATTACAGGAACCTCTTTCAAATAGTGATTCTATAGAAAATGCTCAACAAAATGTAGAACAATCAAATCAAGTTAGTAGCAGTCAATCAAATTCCTTACAAATTATGAGTACCCCTCCTCAGCAGCTAGTTAATAGAGAAGACAATACATCTCAAGCACCAATAAGCTTAGATACTGATATACCATCTCTTGACATTGAGCCAGTTTCTTCTAATTAAATACAGATTCTATCTGTATTTTTTTATATAATAAAGGACAATGGTTGTTCATTGCCCTTTTTCATTATTCAGTATAGTTAATAGTTTGCTGTACTTGTAAGATAATTCTTAAATGTTTTAAAAATCTTTTAATATCTTAAGTATTTCTTTAGATATATCTTCTATTGTTCTTAATTTATTATTTCTTATACATTCTATTCTATGCCAATTATATAATTCTGAAAGCTCAATATATGCTTTTTCTGCACCTTTTAAGTGTTCTTCTGATTTTTCATGTTCATCAATATCTTTTCTTTTTTTTCTTAATTCAATTGTATTCTCAAAAGGTACGTGTAGGAATATTGTGATATCAGGTTTTGGTAGTTTTAATAACCAATATTCCAATTTATCAATCCATTGATACATATCAAATCGATCATCTGGATCTTTTATCTTGCTTCCTTGATGTGCCTGATTTGATGATGTATATCTATCTAAAATAACATAATACCCTTTGTTTATATACTCTTCAATTTTTGGAATATTATATTTTCTATCTGCTGCATAATATAGACTTGCAACATGTGAATCTACGTTTACAGCTCCTTCTTTAAAAAAAGATGGGAATATTTCAGGTTTACCTAAATATGAACCTCCGACGATCTTTCCAGTTGGAGTTTCATACATTGGAAAGCCAAATCTAATACATTTTTTTCCCAATTTATTTAAATTCTCTTCTAAAATTTTGGATTGAGTTTCTTTTCCTGAACAATCTGTACCTTCAATTACTATTACTTTACCTTTTTTCATATATAACTCACCTAACTTGTCTTTATTTTTATTTCATATGATATATGTTTTGTATCTTCTTTTGCATTATTTTTTACCCACATACGAATTATAAATTTTTCTTTTTCCTTAATGGTTCCTGAATATATTACCTTTCCTCCATCTTCTCTGGTAGGTAATTCATTTATACAGCCAACTTTTTTCTCTTTGGTGTTTTCCAAATAATACATAATATTTTCATTATTTGTTTCTTGGCCAATTCTATATAATACGACCTCATATTTAGAAGATTTTTCTCCATATATATTAAATGATTCAAAACTTTTATTATTACTTGATGAACCTTTTTTAGTAGTTTGCTTCGATAAATTAGTGATTTTCAATCTATCTGTTGCTGTCACATCATTTAGCGATATGTAACTTGCTGTAAGTTCATTTAAGCTTGGATCAAGGTAATCTGTTTCTATAATTATATATCCTAATATGGCTATTAAAAATAATAAGAAAATAGTTGTTAATGTCATTTTGAATAATGCTTTTTTTGTATATATTCTTCTTTTCTTACCCATTTTATTCACCTTCTATTTTTATTTTAACAAATTTATTTGATACAAACAATAAAATAAGTGTAGATTAGACACTTATTTTATTTTCTTCGTCAAATGGCACAATAATACATTTGCGTGATGCTAAATAATCACACATATGTACAAAGTTTTGATATTTTGTTTTTGGAGATTCTAACACTTCATTTCCTTGATAATCTTTTGTCCAAGGTCCCATATGAGTTTTGATTACATCATTCATAAATATTGCATCTTCTTCATTAAGTCCTATTTCATCTCTATTATCAATAATAAAATTTCCCATTAATATTGGATGATCAAATCGAGTATACTTTTCTTGAGGAAGGCCTAGTTTTAATCCATCATGAACTAAAAGTGACATAAGCATTAAATCTTTTTCCCTATCCGTATACTTATTTCCTATTGCTGGATCTAAAAGTAATTCAAATCCAATTCTCATAGCAGCTTTAGAATGTCTTAACAGTCCTGCTTCATTAAGTGCATACTCTGGATGATATTTTCCTGTTGATGATGCTGCTTCATGTAGCCAATATTCTGGTAACATATTAATAATATTTAATAAAGCATCTGCATAGTCATCATTTTTTATATAACTCAATTCATCAAGAAATAATTCTTCTCTTTCTTCATTCATCTTACCATCACTACTTTCTTCTCTCTGTCGTTTTATTCAGCAATTTTATTCTTTATGTATATTTTATCATACTTATTTTTTATTTTGAAGGAGTTTAACAATTATTTCATTGCTTAGATATATTTTATCTTCTGGTATCCTTAAAAAATTCTTATATAATTGTAGAAAATTATTTTTTATCAAGTCATTACAATCAAAAGCATCTAATAAATTATAATTGTATCTTGAATAAAATCTGTTTAAATCTATTCCATTTAATAACCTCAAATTTAATATTATCTCATACTCTATTTTGTCATCATTTGATAATTCTTCTATTTCTGATACATAATCATTTTGTAAGTATTTAGATAGTGATCTTGTATTTGTAATTCTTTTATTGCTTATATAGGAGCTTGCACCTAAGCCAAATCCATAATATTTTTTATTTAGCCAATAACAATCATTATGTTTTGATTCATAACCCTTTTTACAAAAATTACTGATTTCGTAATGAATATAGTTTTTCCTTTTTAATTTTCTTGTAATTAGGTTATACATTTTAAAATCTAACTCTTCATCAATATTTTTTTCTCTATTAATAAATAATTTTGTATTTTCTTCAATTATTAATGAATATGTTGATATATGTTCTACATTTAAGGAGAGAATAAAATCTATATCTTTTTCTAAGATTTCTAATGACTCATTTGGAATTGCATAAATAATATCTACATTTATATTATTAAACCCTAATTTTTTCATAAGTAGTATTTTTCTTTTTACGTCTTTTGTGTCTAATTTTCTTTCTAAAAACTTTAGATTGTCTTTATCAATAGATTCTATTCCCAAACTCAATCTATTTATTCCATATTTTTTATATAAAAGAAGCTTTTCTTTTGTTGTTGAGGAAAAATTACCTTCTATCGTATATTCTATATTTTCATCTTTATTTAATCTACTTAATATTTCAAAAAGTCTTTCTAATTGATTTATACTTAGACAGCTTGGAGTACCTCCTCCTATATAGATAGTTTCCAGTTTCTCTTTCTTATATTTTTCTTCAATTTCTTTTTCTAAGCAGTCTAAATACTTATCAATTATTTTTTCATTATAAAGCAATTTACAAAAATCACAGTATGAACAAATATTTTCACAAAATGGAATGTGTATATAGCAACTTTTTATCATTTCTTTTCCATTTTATTTTTATAGTCAGCGACTGTTAAATCGTGATTATGTGCTTCTGCAAGTGTATCAAGCATACTTCGTAATTCACTACTAATATTATCACTATGAGTTGCTTCATAAATCGTTGATTTTGGTATATCAAATCTCGATGATGCATCTTGATAAGTTGTTTCATGTCGTAAAAGATAATTGGCTAATTCTTCTGCTTTTTCTTTTGAAATAGTGGCGCTCCTTTTACCATTTTGACCACCTTTAACTCGCCCTATCGTTTCATTTCTTTTTTGTTTTTCTTTTACTTGAACATACAGTTTTTTATTAATTGTTTCTAGTTTTTTTATATGTAGTTGCAACGTTCTTTTAGAAATATGCAAATCACTTGCTGTTTCTTTGATCGTTTTATTATTATTTACATATGTTTGTGCTTCAAATATAATTACTTCTTCACTTGCCATATTTACTCCTTTGTCGATAATATTGATAAGAATGCTTCTTGAGGTACTTCTACACTTCCTATCTGTTTCATTCTTTTTTTACCTTCTTTTTGTTTTTCTAGTAGTTTCTTCTTACGCGTAATGTCTCCTCCATAACATTTTGCTAAAACATCTTTCCTAAGTGCTCTTACAGTCTCTCTTGCTATTACATGCATACCAATAGCGGCTTGAATTGGTACTTCAAATAATTGTCTTGGGATTATTTCTTTTAGTTTTTCAACTACGATTCTTCCTCTTTTATATGCAAAATCTTTGTGGACAATTACACTTAGTGCATCTACTATTTCACCATTTAGTAAAATATCCATTTTAACTAAATTACTTTCTTTATAACCTATTACTTCATAATCAAATGAAGCATAACCTTTGGTGGATGATTTTAATCTATCAAAGAAATCATAAACTATCTCAGATAATGGTAATTCATAGTTAATTGTTACCCTTTCCGTATCTATGTAATCTATATTTAGAAATGTTCCTCTTTTATCCTGACATAGTTCCATTAGTGGTCCGATATATTCACTTGGCGTAAAGATGCTACATTTAACATATGGTTCGTAGGTTTTTGATATAAGTTCTCTTTTTGGCATTTTAGTTGGACTATCTACCATAAGCTTTGTTTTATCCGTTAGTTCAACTTCATATACAACAGATGGTGATGTTGCGATTAAATCTATTCCAAATTCTCTTTCAATTCTTTCTTCTACTATCTCCATATGTAGTAACCCTAAAAATCCGCATCTAAATCCAAAACCTAATGCTTTTGATGTTTCTGGTTCAAATGTTAATGCTGCATCATTTAATTTTAATTTGTTAAGTGATTCTCTTAAATCTTCGAATTTATTTGATTCTATTGGATATAATCCACAATAGACAGTTGGTTTCATTGGTTTATATCCTGGAAGCGATTTTTCTGCTGGATCACTATTTAATGTGATTGTATCTCCTACATGTACATCACCAATACTTTTTATTGAGGCATATAAATAACCTACTTCTCCTGCATGTAGTTCTTCTACTTCTTTTTCTTTTGGATTATTAATTGATAACCCAACAACATCATAGATTGCGTTTGTCTCCATCATCTTAATGATGTCTCCTTTATGTACAACTCCGTCAACTACTCTAACACTAGTAATTACTCCTCTATATGAATCAAATATACTATCAAATATTAATGCCTTTAACTTGTCTTTTTTATTTCCTTTAGGTGAAGGAATTACTTCTATTATTTTTTCTAATAATTCTGAGACTCCTTGACCAGTTTTAGCACTAGTCAAAATAATATCTTTCTTATCAAATCCTATATTTTCGAGTTCTGTAATTACTTTTTCAGGTTCTGCACTGGGCAAGTCAATTTTATTTATAACTGGAATTACTGTTAAATTATTTTCAAGTGCAAGGTAGAGATTTGCAAGGGTTTGTGCTTCTACTCCCTGAGCTGCATCTACTACTAAGATTGCTCCTTCACATGCTGCTAGAGATCTTGATACTTCATATGAAAAATCTACATGTCCTGGTGTATCTATTAAATTTAATTGATATTCTTTGCCATCTTTTTTATATGATAACTGAACGGCATTTAGCTTAATTGTGATTCCTCTTTCACGTTCTAAATCCATTGAGTCTAACATTTGACTCTTTAACTCTCTTTTATCTATTGCACCTGTAAGTTCTAATATTCTATCTGCTAATGTACTTTTACCATGATCAATATGAGCTATAATACAAAAATTTCTTATGTTCTCTTGTTTCATATTAGACCTCCTAAACATATTTATTATAGCATAATAAAAGCACTATCACTAGTGCTTTTATAAATCAGTTTATTATATTATTTAACTTTTCTCATTCTTAAGAAAAAGTATAGCAAAGCAACAAATTCTATAAAATTACATATTAATGAAAATACAAAACCAGTAATAATTAATGGGCTGTTTTTATATACTGTTTTTATTGATTCTCTTTTAGTTTTCTTCTCATCATTATTATTATCAGATTTACTACTCTTTATACTTGTATTAGTATCCGTAGTTTTATCTTTTGTACTTAGTGAGTTATTATTCTTATTATCTTGTTCTCTTGATAAGACTTTTTCTATTTTTTTTGATGACTCTTCTATCTTTTGTACTTCATTATCATTTAATTTCTCTACACTATCTAGCTTTAATGTAATTATTGGTCTTAGTCCTGCAGTATATGAATAATCACCTTCATAATAGGTTGTTGGATTTATATAATATCCATTAGTTCTATAATAATTTGCGGCATCTTCACTATCACTTGTAAATGTAAGTGATAATGGTTGCCATTTTTTTATAATTTCGTCTTCTTCATAGTCATAATACATTATTCCAACATTTAGTGTATTCATTGTTAACGTATTAGATCCTGCATAGTTTACAGCATTATTTTTTTTCTTAACTTTTTTGTCACTAGTCCAATATTCTAGACTAAGTTTATCATTCATCTTTTTAAGGCTTAAGATATCATCACTATTAGTTGCTCTTACACTTTCAACTTTTTCTCCAGCTTTATATTTATCTACTTCTGTTTGAATAATTGATTCTAGATTATTATAATCATTTACTCCATTTAATGTAATATTTTTAACTATCCCACCACTTACAATGTCTATAGTATCTTTAGACTTATCCATAGATAATATTCTCCAATTTTCATAGCCATTTGCA
>CACWWC010000032.1 GCA_902764545.1 uncultured Erysipelotrichaceae bacterium
AGTAATCAATGGAGAAGCAACTGCATCAGTTGATCAAAATAACTTTAAAGTAAAATTTTTATCCGAAGAAAATGTCACCCCAACAATTACAGGAGGAGAAAATAATACAGTAGAAGTAGTTGATGATTTAACTGCAAAGTTTTCAGTAAATACATTAACTGCAGAAGGAGATAGTGAAGTTGCGACATTTAGAGTAAGAAATGACTCAAAAGGAATAGGTGCAAAAATAAAATTAGGCCTAACAAACACAAATACTGATTATTTCAAAGTAACAGAGTATATTGCAGACAGTGAGTTACAAGCAGGAGATGAGACAACGGTCACAATAACAGTAGAGATGTTAAAAACACCATACACTAGAAGCAACTGCTATAGAAAACGAAAACGCAGTAGGAAATAGTCCAGCAACCGAATATGACCGAGTACAATATGTATACACAATAAATAATACAGATGATATCTATGTTAATACAGACTTTACAGATTCAATAAGAACATATAGTAATTTTTCAGCGGCAAAAACAGCATTTGGACATCCCGCAGCTATAGCTCATATCCTAGAAAATAATAAAGTACAAGAGTCATATGTAGCTTTCGAGAAAAATAATAAAGTATATTATTTAAAAGGAAGAATTGATGAATCATCAAAACCATATAAGCCAGTGTATAATGAAAACGTAAAGACACTAAAAAAAGCTTTTGGAGAAAACTGGTCAGAATATTGTACAGACTATACCAGAAGCTTCATTTGTTCGGCTGATGGGTTGCGTGCCTATGCCGCTACGGATGGCGGTGTCGGTGCGAGCGGTTCTGGCTGGAGCTGCGATGTCGACAGAACAGGTTATGCCCGCTGCGACAGCTAGTAGTTGTGCGGTGCCAGAACATCTAAAAATCTATAATCCACATTTTGTGAAAACAAAATGTAATGAGGAGCAAATGCGACGAATTTCGCCGAAAGAAGCACATGCGACTTGTAGGCGAAAAAAGTTACATAAATATAGGGTAATTCTATTAACGCACAAGAGCTGTTTTGTCTTTTGACCAGCAACTTCAATTGTTCGGCTGATGGGTTGAATGCCAATGCCAATACGAATGGCAATGTCAATGCGAACGGCTCTGACTGGAACTGTAATGTCAATGATGATGGTAGGGCTGCGTGCAACAGCTAGTAGTTGTGCGGCGCCAGATTTTTCAGTAACTATGACTGTAAGATATTATAATAATCTTATAGTAAAGTCTGAAAACAAGGATTGCCCTTGTAGTTAATAACTACAAAATATATGTAGTAAATGATAACTTAGATTAGTAGGATGTTCCGAAAGTCTTCGTTATCTATACTTACAAACTTTGATTATAAAAACCTTTACAACAATTATATTTTTAATACAGAATTAATATATTATAACTTAATGAGAATTGAAAAAATATATAAAAGTCTAACTGAAAATATAACATCTTCTAATATCAATAATATACTGAATAACATAGAAAATGTTATCAGTGAGTAATATCTTTATAATAATAGTGTAAGAAGAACTTCTAAATTCTTCTTTTATTATTCGTACTTTTTACATATCCATTTTGAAACAAAATAAAACACCTAACTATAGTTAAGTGTCTAATTCATAATTATATAGGTCTATATAAATCTCTATCTTTAAATGGATTCTTTGGATCAATGTGATCTACAAATAATATACCATTTAAATGATCTAATTCATGTTGAAAGCAGATTGCTAACTCTTCTCTTGCTCTTACATTTATAAGTTTTCCTTCCATATCATATGCTTCCATTGTAACTCTAGCATATCTCGGAACTATTCCTTCAACAGGTCTATTAACAGAAAGACAACCTTCACCTTCTTCAACATAAATCTTTTCCATTGAGTTTGAAATTATTCTTGGATTAATTAAAATATATGTATCAAACTGTCCTTCTTCAACTTCATGTACAACAACAAAATATCTTTTTGGTATACCGAGTTGTATAGCGGACATCCCCATACCAGGTCTTAAATCATATTCTTGTGCTAAATCATCTATTTGACTATCATGAAGATACTTAATCATAGTATCAATAGTTTCTTTATCCTCTTTTGTTAAAGGAAAAGTTACTTCTTTACTTACTGTTCTAAGTATTTTTTCCTTTTCATCTAAAATATCTTTAGTTTTTAACACTACTACCACCTCAACAATCTATATTTTATCAGATATTTACTAAAAATTAAAGCCTCTTAATATGTTTCTTTTCTAATGACTTAAACTTGTTTAAGCAACGTTTAAATTCTTTTAGCATCTGATTTTTTATTTTTTGATTCTCCATACTATTATCTAAAGTATCATATTCATCAAATATAGATGCAAATCTAAAGAATGCATATTTATCTGAGAACAATTCATTAAACTTATATATAATTGTATCTATATCTCCCTCAACAATATTTTCTTCTATTAAATCTCTAAAAGAAGGAATACACCAAATTTTTCTAAAAAGAATTGTGATATCTTCATACCCGCAGTCTTTTTTCATATTAGATATATTAATATCATTAAAGAACTTTACCATATCTCTATCATCAACAAATTCCCTTAAAGATAAGATATCGTTTAATATTTCTGTAGTTTGAACTGTATTAATTGCTTCATCTAATCCACTAAACTGACAACAAGACTTCATAATATCTTTTTTTATATTGTATTGGTATAAAAATAAACTAACACCAGATCTTAAATAATACTCAGGCTTGTTTTTATCTTGAATAATAGCATGAGACCTTATTACACTTTTAATTAAGTGTGACATCTCGTGAACAAATGAATTTAGTACGTGAGCTAAATCCACATCAAGTAAACTACACGCAATAAAAGATGGCCCTTTCTCACATGTTACTCCTTTATCAGTATCATAAATAAACTCATAACCCAAACTAGAAATTGCATATGTTCTATTATTCCCATCACTATCATATTCAGCTTCAATATTATGCTCTTCTAATATTTCATCAATAGTTTTTTTCTCCAGAAAAATATCAGTTTGTAAAAAAATATCACACACTATATTAGAATAATTTTTATATTTTCTAAGTAAACCATAAAGTTCTGCAATGAAAAGTGGTTGAATATCCTTATCATAAGGAAATCTCTTTTCTACAACCTTTCTTGCAAGTAAATATAACCCCTCCATAAAATCACCGGTGTATATTATACAAAAAAACCAAAAAAAGTCAATAAAAGAACCTTAACGGTTCTATAAATTAATTATTAAATCTATTTCCAAGAATTATAACAAGTAAAATAAATAATACAAGTACAATAGCATAATTATTACGATTGCAATTACCTACAGGATAGTAATAAGAAGTAGTTTGATTAGGGCAACAAGTGCCTCCATTACCATAATAATACATAATATCCTCCTTTACTAATATATGCTATGTTAATTTACATTTTTTGTTAATAAATTTGTCCCAAGAAATTTAATAATATATATTTTTGTGATATATTTATAGTAGAAGGGAGAATGCATTATGATAAAGAAACTAAAATATATTGATAAAACTTTATTGATAGTTACTATTTTATTATTTGTAATTGGATTAGTAATGGTTTTTTCAGCATCAAACGTTACAGCATACATGTCACATGCAGTCAGCCCCTATAACTATTTTATAAGACAATTAGCATTTTTAATAGCAGGCTTCTTTATGTTTTTTATAATGATTGCCTTTAATACTAACGTTTATGGAAAACTTTCTAGACCATTATTATTAGGAAACATTGCCGCATTAGTAGTATTACTTATATATGGAAGCACAAAGAATCAAGCAATAAGCTGGTTTGATTTAGGTTTTATAAGTATACAACCCTCCGAATTTGTAAAAGTAATAACTATAGTATTCTTAGCTGAATATTATGAAGTACATAAAAAAAGATTAAATGGGTGGATTGCTAGTTTATATCCACTAGCATTGTGTATAGTAGTCGCAGGACTTATTTTTATTCAACCTGACCTAGGAACAACAATAATTTATTCTCTCACAGTAGCAGCTATTTTCTTTTCGGTTCCTATGTCCAAAGAAATTAAATATAAAATATTATTTATAGGAAGTGCAATCCTTCTCTTAGGAGGATTTGCGGTAATGGGCATGGGAAAAAAAATCTTTGAAGACAGGCAACTAGAGAGGTTTGATATATCTAATCCGTGTTCTAAAATACTTAGTAATGGTAATCAAGTATGTAATTGCTATATAGCCATTAACAACGGAGGATTAACTGGAGTCGGATTAGGAAATTCAACACAAAAATATCTTTATTTACCAGAACCATACACAGACTTTATATTTGCAATCATAGTAGAAGAATTAGGTGTAGTAACAGGGGTAGTTATCCTTATACTATATATAATTGTATTGTTTAGAGTTTTAATAATAGGTAGACAATCTCCTACAAATAGGGGAGCGATACTTTGTTATGGAATAGCAGTATATATATTCCTTCATATATCAGTAAACTTAATGGGTATTATGGGACTAATACCAATGACAGGAGTTCCACTGCCATTTATGAGTTATGGAGGAAGTTATACTATCTGCCTAATAGCAGCACTAACAATTGTTCAAAGAGTTAATGTAGATACAAAACTATACAATGAGAAAAGTTAAAAGACAGTATAAAATCATCAAAAAGCGACAAATGTTGCTTTTTTTTGACTTTTATGATATAATGTTGCCACATTGAGCGAAAAAGGGGTAAAAAGATTTCAACATATAAATATCAAGAAAAAGTCTTGTTATTTTTAAAAACGCATTATAAAATATACCTTAATAGTTCTAAAAAAGGAGTTATAAATATGACGCTAAAAGAACTTAGAAATAGATTAGAAAATGAGATAAAAAAATCATCTCATGTCTATATTATAGGACACAACGAGCCAGACTTAGACGCCATAGGATCAGCAATAGGGCTATATACCCTTGTTAACTATTATAAGAAACCGGCCAGTATTATTATTGATGATGAAGAATCAAAACTAGATTCAAGCGTTAAAAGAGTAATTGATGATTGTTGCGGAAAATACAGGTTTATTGATAAAAAAACTGCTTTAGAAAAAGTAAACTCGTCAAGCTTATTGATTTTAACTGATGTAAATAAAACCACTATGATATCAATAGGAGACTCTATTGATAAATTTAGAAAAAGAATTATTATTGACCATCATAATGAAAATAATGATACTGTTAAAACACAAGATAAGTATATTACACTAAATGTATCAAGTGCATCAGAAATAGTAGCTTCCATACTTAATATGAGCAAAGTGCCTTATGATAGTTCAGTGGCAAATTATTTGTTAGCTGGAATAAATCTTGATACCAAAAGATTTAAACAAAATGTAACTGAAGATACTCATGATACCGCAGAAAAGCTTCTCCACCAAGGAGCAGATATTGACTATGTCAATAGTCTATTTTTAGAGGAGTTTGAAAGTTTTTGTCGTATAAGTAATTTAATCATTAATGGAACAGTAATTAGAAAATATTCTGATTCATTACTTGCGCCTATTCAAGTTTCATTTACAATTGATAGAAATAATCCTAAAAATAACTATAGCAAAGAAGATTGCGCAAAAGCTGCTGACAGGATGTTAAAATTTAGAGGAGTTGATGCATCGTTTGTGCTAGCATATACAGATGAAGATATAGTTCACATTTCAGGAAGAGGAACTCAGAGAGTAAATGTTGGTAAAATTATGGAAAGAGTTCATGGTGGTGGAAACAGACAATGCGCAGGTGCAAGAATAAAAACAGATAATATATATTCTCTTGAAAATGAACTTATGGAAAACGTTCATGTAGGCTTATCTGATGAAGAAGACGTTATTGAAGAACCTCCTGTAATAATGAGAAAACAGATTGGAAAAAAGAAAAAATAGTTAAAGAAAAGTACATCACTTTTCTTTTTTTTTGAATAATAAAATTGGAGGTGAGTTAATGACATTTACATATCGATATAGAAAACAGATTATTATTATCATAATGGTTGTAGTACTTTTAATTGGTATAACTTCATTTACTATATATAAAATATTAAATAACAATAAGAAAGATGACATAGTAGTAGAAGATAAACTTCAAGAAAAAAAAGAAGTCAAAAAAGAAGAATTATTAAAAGTAGATATAAAGGGACAAGTTATTAGTCCGGGGATTTATGAGATGAGACTTAATTCTAGAGTAATTGATGTAATAGAAAGTGCAGGAGGACTAACTGAAGATGCAGATACATCCGTAATAAACCTCAGTAAAAAAATAACTGATGAGATGGTAATTATAATTTATAGTAAAAGGCAGGTTGAAGAGTTTTCTAAAACAAAAGAAATAGAAAAACAAGTAGCAAAGAAATGTATGGATAATGAAGAGTATTCAATCACTAATGACGCCTGTATTAAAGTAAATGAAAACAAATCTATTGGGAAAATTAATATAAACACTGCAACTAAGGAAGAGTTGATGACATTACAAGGAATAGGTGAATCTAAAGCAAATGATATTATAAAGTATAGAGATGAAAATGGAGGATATCAAAATATAGAAGATATAAAAAAAGTAAACGGAATAGGAGAAAACCTTTTTGCTTCAATTAAGGAAAATATTACTACTTGATAATCTCTACATTATATTACTTATAATAGTAATTATATTGTTAATTTTAAGATTATCCCTACCAGTAAAGTCAGAATACACAAGTTCAACTAACAGTTTAACAGGAATAGTATTAAAAAAAGTTTATAAAGATGAAAAACTTACATTAATCGTAAAACAAAGAGAAAAAGTATTAGTATCCAAATACTCTAAAACAGATTTAAATATTAATTTAGGAGATAAAATATACATAAAAGGAAAATTTCAAATACCACCAAATAATACATCAGAATATTTATTTAATTATAGAAAATACTTAAAACACAATAATATAAATTATATTGTAAAAGCAAGAAAAATAACTAAATTAAGTGATAACAAAAGTATATATTATTCTATAAAACAAATAATAATAAATCACCTTGGCAATGAAGCCTATCTAAATACATTTCTGCTTGGCGATAAGTCCTTCATCAAAACAGATATCCAAAATAGTTTTCAAGAAAATGGAATTAGTCATTTGTTTGCGATAAGTGGCATGCACATTTCATTACTCGCAACAACAATTGAAAAAATAGTAAAGAAGAAACTATCAGAGGAGTCAACTTTCAAAGTAACGTCGCTTTTTCTATTATTTTATTTATTTATAGTAGGTATATCTCCATCAATTCTTAGAGGTGTACTCTTTTACATTCTTTTTAGTATCAATAGAATATATTACTTTTATATAAAACCAAAAAATCTTTTTCTTTTAATATTATCTATATCATTACTTATAAATCCAAATAACATTTTTGAAATTGGATTTCAATTCTCCTACCTAATCAGTTTTTCACTTATTTCACTTTCTGATAAATTGTCATCAAATAATTATTTTTATTCATTATTAAAAGTTTCAGTTGCAGCATTTTTAGTATCTATACCAATATGTTTGTATAACTTCTATCAAATAAATTTTATGAGCATATTTTTAAATCTTTTTTATGTTCCATTTGTAAGCATAATACTTTTTCCATTGAGCCTAATAGTAATAATTATAAAGCCATTATTACCACTATATGAATTATTAGTAAAAATATTAGAAACTTCATCTATTTTTTTCTCAAAAATTAATATAGGAAAAATAATCTTTAAAAGATTACCACTATTTATATATCTATTATATTTGCTACTAATTATAGTCTATTTGTTATATAGAAATAAGTGGATATTTTATTGTTATTTTCTTTTATTATTTATACATTTATTTGTAACTGTTATTAATTATGGTACATATATAACATTTATAGATGTTGGTCAAGGAGATTCTATATTAATACACAAAAATAATAAAAATGTATTACTAGATACGGGAGGAAATACTAACTTTCCATCAAGTATTTATAATAATACAACCAAACCATTATTAAAAAGTCTTGGTGTAATTAAAATAGATTATTTCATTCTAAGTCATGGAGACTACGATCATATGGGAGAAACTATTAATTTAGTTAATAATTTTAAAGTTGAGAAAGTAATCTTTAATTGTGGTGAGTTTAATGATTTAGAAAAAGAATTAATCAAAGTATTAGATAAAAAGAAAATAAAGTATTATTCATGTATCAAAGAATTGAATATAGATAATAATAAACTTTATTTCTTGCAAACAAGAGAATATGACAATGAGAATGATAATAGTAATGTTATTTATACTGAAATTGATGGTTATAAATTTATGTTTATGGGAGATGCTGGAATAGAGAAAGAAAAGGATATTTTAGATAAATATAATATATCAAATATTGATGTTTTAAAAGTAGGACATCATGGAAGTAAGACAAGTAGTAGTAAAGAATTTATTGATGAAATTAATCCTAAATATGGGGTTATTAGTGTTGGAAAGAACAATAGATATGGGCATCCAAATAAGGAAGTATTAAGTAATTTAAAAGATACAAAAATATATAGAACAGATATAGATGGTAGTATTATGTTTAAGATTAAGAATAACAAATTGAAAATTGAGACTTGTAGTCCGTAGAAAGGAAGAAGATAAAATGAATGAAATAAAAGAATATACAGAAAAACTATTTGAAGATATAAAACTCATATTGGCTTCCCAAAGTCAGGAAGCCAATAATAACTGGTAAAGGTAAACAAGAATTTATTATAGATTATAAACTATCTAGATATGTATGTTACTTAATTGTTCAAAATGCAAATCCTAAAAAGAAAATGGTGGCTCTTGGACAAACTTATTTTGCCATTCAAACAAGGAAACAAGAATTATCTGAATTAGAATATAATAATCTAACTGAAGATGAGAAAAGATTATATAGAAGAAATCAAGCAAGAAAAGGCAATTTTAATTTAAATAAATAGTGGAGTAAAAGATTTAGCTAGATTTCATAATGCAGGATATAAAGGACTTTATAATGGTGAAACAGCAGATGATATTTTTAAAAGAAAGAAATTAAGATATAGGGAAGATATATTAGATAACATGGGTAGTGAAGAACTTGCAGATAATATATTTAGAATTGCTCAAACAGACGCTAAATTAAAAAGAGATAATGTTGATAATGAATATACTGCAAACTTTGTTCATTATGAAGTAGGTAAGGAAGTAAGAGAAAGCATCAAAAGATTAGGTGGTACAATGCCAGAAGATTTACCAACACCAGATAGAAGTTTAAAAGAATTAGAAAAAGAAAATAAAAAATTGAAATAGTAAGTAAAACCTATGATATAATGTTTATTAGGTTGTGAGTCGTATGAATAAAATTTTAAAAATAATGGATAAACTAAAGAGTATAGAATATGGTTTTAAAGATAAAAACGGAAATAACTTAATTAATAGTGAAAGATGGGATAAAGATTTTTATAAGTTTTATTTTTTATTAAGTCCAGAAGAATTATTATCAAGTAAATGTGGAGTATGCTGGGATCAGGTTGAACTTGAAAGAAAACTATTTAATGATGCTAATATAGATTGTGATACATATTTTATTTATATTGATGATAATGAAAATTTACCATCACATACTTTTCTTACATTTCAATTGAATGATAAATATTATTGGTTTGAACATTCTTGGTATGATATGAAAGGAATTCATGAATATAATAATTTAGAAACACTTTTAAACGATGTAAAGATTAAATTCATTGAGAGTAGAAAAAATGAGATAGATTCAAGTTTAAAATATGACACTTATATATATAAATATAACAAGCCAAAATATCATATAAATTGTGACGAATTCTATAATTATATAAAAACTCAAGATAAAATTAATATTTAATAAAAATTAGATGCTTAAATAAGCATCTTTTTCTTTGTAAAAAAACATTTTTATTCGACTTACTTTTTGACAATCACCACATGGAGACTATGAACATATGGGAGAAGCTATAACTTAGTTAATATGGTGGTAAATATTGCTGATAAAAAGTATGAATTAATGTGATAGAATAATTATAGGAAGTGATAAAGTGAAATTATATGTTAATGAAAAATTATTTTCTATTCAGAAAAAGTTCTATGTAAAAGATGAAAACGACACGAATGTATATGAGATTTCTAGCCAAATCATCTCATTTGGTGATAAAACAACAATAAATGATATGCAAGGTAATAAAATCAAATTATAAACATATACGTCATAGAAAAAGAAGCTATGGTATAATATAGTAGGAGTGTGATAGATATGTGGTATATTATTGAACTTATTGATAATATAATAAAGCTATTTCAATATGCAGGAATCATTATAGTCCCTGTCATCTTATTTATTATATTTTTATTTATAAAAAGGATAATGCTAGATAAAAATCAATTTAAAAAAATTAAAAAAATATCAATTATCATTAAATGCCTAATTGTATTTATTATTGTTAGTGTATTTACTGTTAGAATTTGGGGACCTAATTTCTATAAAATAATAATAAGTTTTTCAATATGCCATAAAGAAAAAGTTGTAGAAAAAAGGTTAGAAGAGAAATATGGAAAGAATTTTAACTATATTTCACAAAGTAGAATTGATGCAAGAAAGTATTCAGGTGACACTTTAGGACAAGATATTAATAATGATTATTCTGTTAAATATATATTTAAAGATGATGATGGCGTCACTGCTATTGTAGAATATAAGAAAAAATATCAAAGTGATTATTATGAATCAAAAAGAAGTAAATATGAAATTGAAAAACAAATTTATGATTACGCAAAGACAGTTAATTTTAATAAGAAGTTTTATATCTACGTTGAATCTTCATCTGAATCACTTAATAATTCAAATCTAAATGATAAACCTAGAGATGATTTTATACTCAAAGAGCGTAGTCATGACAGAATAATATTTATATTAACTGAACAATCAGACGAAAATCAGGAATTTATTATATCTGCTTTAAAGAGCATTTTTGGTGAAGATAATCATTATGTTTACGTTCATGAACATGTTGTTACAGAAATAGAGTATAAAAGAGCTGTTAATTTTTATAATTCAATTACCAACAAAAATGGAATAGCTGGTAATGATTACGAAGAATACTTTGATTTTAATAAGAATAGCCAAAAACAATTTAAATATTACTTCATTAATTAAATTTATATACAAAAGTTAAATAATAGCATATTGCCTAATAATGATAAATATTCATATTTACGAAAGATACATCATTTATTTAATTGCGCGATAAAAAATGAATATATATCTGTTGATACAATAATAATTAATTTACTGTGAGGGTGATTAAATGAAATATACAGTTATTAAAGATAGCAAAAAATTTTATAATGGAAAACAAGAGGATTATTCAAAATATAGACCTACGTATCCTACAAGTCTATTTGAATTTTTATATAAAGAATACAGCCTAAAAAACAAAACAATAACTGAATTGGGAGCGGGTACTGGAAAGTTCTCAAAAATAATAAGCTCATACTGTAAACAAGTATATTACGTCGAACCGAACGTTGATATGATTAATAAAGGAAAAGAGTATTGTAAAGGATGCAAAAACATTGTTTATATCAATAAAAGTGCAGAAAAAACCGAATTACCGGAAAATTCAACTGACATAGCATTTGCTGTTCAAAGCTTTCATTGGTTTGATAAAATAAAACTAAAAAAAGAGGTAAGTAAATTATTAAAACCAGATGGCTTTTTCGCAATAGTTTGGAATGATTGGGTGGATGATAACAACGAATTTAGTAAAGAATACTTCAAATACATAAATACATGGAATACAAAACTTACCGGAAAAAAATACCAACATAAAAACATTGATGATCGTAAAAACTTTTTCATCAATGGTGAATATAAGACATACACATTTATTCATTCAAAAGACTATAGTTTAGATATGTTAATAGGATTATCTAAGTCATTATCATATGCTCCAAAACAAGGTAGTGAATTTTATGATGAGTTTATAGATGGGATAGTAATTATTTTTAATAAATATAAGAATCAGGATATGGTTCATTTTGACTTTCATACAGAAATGTATATAGGAAGGATACATTAAGCAAAGATTGTAATTTTTGTATTAAATTGCATCTTTTTTTTACATTTTAAATAACTTTGTTACAAAAAGATAAAAAGTTATTGACTATAATTGTACTTTGTATTAAAATGTAATTATGTGAGGAGGATAAAAATGAAAGTATTAGAAAAAGGACCAGGATGGAGTGTTAAACAAAGGTGCACAGGAATGGGAAATGGTTGGGGAGGATGTCAATCTTTATTACTAATTGAAGAAGATGACATTTATGTAACTTCACACACGGATTGTACAGGAGATACAGAAATATATTATACTTTTAGTTGTCCAGTTTGTGGTAGAGAAACAGATATTAATTCAACAACTTTACCAATGGGTATACCATATAGCATTAGACAAACAGCACTAAAAAAATATAGAAATGATTGTAAAAGGAAGATTAGATAAAATGATTGATTATACAGTAGATTTATTAATATTTGGAATTTCAAATAAAAAAAATAGCAATATTAGAGAGCTATCAAAGAAAAATTTAAGTATTATACTAGTAAAAAGAAACAAAGATCCTTACAAAAATATGTTAGTCTTACCTGGAGGATATGTTACTGATAACGAAACTTCAGAAGTAGCAGCAAACAGAATATTAGAAAAAGAGACTGGGTTAAAAGATATTAAATTATATTTATCAGGAGTTAATGATTGCGTAACAAGAGATCCAAGAGGTAGAACAGTATCAATATCTTATATTGCACTGGTAGACATAGAAAAAATAAATCAGAAATTAATTGATAATTCTGATTGGTACGATATTGATTATGTTGCCAACAACACTCATATAGATATCAAACTTTCAAATATTAATAATAGTATTTTTTTCTCTCTTGAAAGAAAAACTATTGATAAAAAATCCAAACTTGAAAAATATTATTTAAGAAATGAAAGAAAATTGGGTTTTGATCATGAACTTATTATTACAAAAGGATTGATGGATTTAAGAGACAAAGTTCAAAATACTGATATTGTTTTTGATTTATTACCAGATAATTTTACTATCGGGGCACTAGAACAAGTATATGAAAATATTTTAAAAGAGAAAATAATTAATTCAGCATTTAGAAGAAAGTTTGCAGACAAACTTCAAATTACTGATCAAAAAGTAAAAACAGGTGGACATAGGCCAAGCTATTTATACAAATATAATGAAGCAAGTCTAAAAGAAAATCAAAAAATACTTGAAGAAATAATTGATATTTATAATCCAGAAACACTTGAAAAAACATCAGAAGTTATTTCTAAAAATTCCGCACACAAATTAGGAATTTGGCATGGCTCAATTCACTTAATAATTGTAAATAAAGAAAAAACCAAAGCATTATTCCAACAAAGAGCAAGTAGTAAAGATTTATATCCAAATATGTGGGATATAGCTGTAGGAGGACATGTTGCAGCGAAAGAAACTGAAGCATATGCTTGCAGAAGAGAACTCGAAGAAGAATTGGGATTGAAATATGATGATAAAGAGATATTGTTTATAAAAAAATATAAAGAAGAGTTAAGTAATAAGACTATTAATAGTAAAGAAATAGTTAGCATGTTTATCCTTTATAAAGATATTGATATAAATAATATCAAATTACAAAAAGAAGAAGTTAAGAATATAAAATGGCTCACAAAAGAAGAGATTAATAAACTAATACAAGAAAAGAAAACTATTCCTCATACTGAAGAGTATAATTTATTAAATGATATTTTAAAATAGTAACCTAAATAGATTGCAAAAAATGCAATCTTTTTTATTTTAATTTTTTGTAAAAAAATATAAATTAACTAGACATTTGTATTCTTTATGGAGTACAATCAATTTATATAGAGGTGGTGGTTAAATTGAAAAAAATAAATGATATTTATAATGTAGATTTAACAGAACTAACTCATTCTTTTCAAGATGCTTGTGCAGATAAAGATTTTAAAAAATTTGTATATGATCTTAATATAAAAGAAGAAATTTTAATGAAGTACACATCGATCTTAGAAGAAGCATATGAAGAATATAAGAATTGTGCTAATTGTAAAGGGTTATCCACTTGTAAAAATAGTGAAAAAGGATATAGACTTAATCCAGTAGATGGTGGAAACATCATAAATTTTTCGTATGATGCGTGTTCCAAATATCAAAAAGAAATAAGTGATAATAAGTACAAAGAAAATTTAGACTTATTTGAAATGAATGAAGAGATAAAAAACGCATCATTTAAAAATGTTTATAAAGATGATAAACTTCGTCTACCAATAATTAAACAATTTAAAGATTTTATAGATAATTATAATAATGACGTAAAACCTAAGGGCATTTATCTACATGGTTCTTTTGGGTCTGGAAAAACCTATTTAATCGCCTCACTTTTTAATGAACTTGCAAAAAAAGGCATAAGAAGTGCATTAGTATACTATCCAGAGTTTTTAAGAACTTTAAAAGCATCATTTCAATCAGATTATGATGAAAAATTTAATTATATAAAAAAAATACCATTACTCCTATTTGACGATATCGGAGCAGAAAATTGTAGTAACTGGTCAAGAGATGAAGTGCTGGGGCCTATTCTCCAGTATAGGATGGAAAATAACATTCCCACTTTTTTTACATCTAATTTAACGATAGATGAATTAGAAAAGTCACTATCCACAACTTCATCTGGTGTTGATAAGTTAAAAGCAAGAAGAATAATAGAAAGAATTAAACAATTAACTGTTCAGGAAGAATTAATAAGCAAAAATAGGAGGAACTAGTGTGAATATTGAAAAGGTATTAAAAAAATATTTAGATAACAAAGGAAATAAAATTAAGTATAATACCTTTTTTCAATACGCAAAAGATTCAACTAAAAAAACTATAGAAATTATTTTTAAGCTTGTAAACAATGAAATAGATTCTATGAGTGATTCTAAAAATCTTGACAGAACAGTAGAAGTCTTAAAATATATTGAAGTGATAATAGGGTATTGTGATGATGTTAATAGGCAAATAGTAAAAAGAAAGATTATTAAATTGCAAGAAAAAATATCACGAATATTTATAGAAAAAAAGGCCAATTTTAAAAAGAAAAAAAAGGTTACTAATGAATTTAATAAAGTAAGAAGAGAATTAGATATGCTAGCAAAGATGAATAAAGAAAGAAACACAAAACAATATAGTTTTATAGAGTATTTAGTTGAAGAAGCAAAGAATATTGAGTATTTGGAATACGCAATTAAGAATTCTCCAGCTCTAGTAAATGTTAAAGATAAAAATGAAGTGCCACTTTTCAGAAATTTAATAATAAATTATTTAAAATGCATCAAAGAAGATAATGAAAGTGATTTGCTTTATTACAATCATTTGATATCTGTTATTATGTCACAAGATAATTTTAAAATTACCGAAATAGAAAAAAGAAAATGTTTAGAAGAAGTATATAAGTGCGTTAACAAATTAAGCATTAATAAAAAGAGTCAAAAGAAAAATAGTAAGAAGTTACAATTACTATCACAGCTTGTAAATACCATAAAAAGTATGGATCAAAATAAATTGCCAATTGATGAAATAGCATCAAAATATAATATCTCTATTAACTTTAATGAAGAATTAATCGAAAAAGCAAAGCTTGCAAAAGTTCCGTCAACAGGAGAAATGACAGGAAGAGAAGAGATTAAAGATTATATTATTTCAATTGATGGTATATCTGCTGTAGAAATAGATGATGCCTTATCTTGCAGAAAACTTTCAAATGGTAATTATTTGTTAGGAGTACATATAGCATCAGTATTGGGATATTTTCCTTATGAGTCAGACATGATACAAGAAGCAATAAAAAGAAACCAATCAATTTATCTTCCACATAAATATCAATCTAAAGAACATGATTTTAATAGAACTATTCCAATGTTTCCCTATGCCTTCTGTGCGGACAAAGCATCACTAAAAGAGGGTGAAAAAAGACTAGCTCGAAGTTATTATTTTGAAATAGATAAAAATGGAGACGTAGTAAATCAAAAGTTTTTAAAAACAATTATTACCAATAATAAACAGCTAACATATGATAACGCAAACGATATTTTAAAACATGGAACAGACAACGAGAAACTACAAGAAACAATTGATAATTTGTCGGAGGTAACAAAAATACTTGATATAAGATATGCAACTAGTGATTTATATGAAAAAATTAAGGAAAGTGTTAGCGACTATTCAGAATTGAGGGTAAAAAAAGTTGGTGCAGAAAATATAGTGTATCAATCCATGCTTCTAACGGGAAATAAAGTAGCAGATTATTTTGCTGAACACGGCTATCCACTCCTATATAGAGTCCATTATGTTAATGAACAAGATCTTCAAAAATTAGAATCAATGATTAATAATTTAAATGAGACCTATAAAGGAAATCAGTTTAAAAATCTGTATCAACTAATCTATGGTATTTATCCAAAAGGATGGTATGCCGAAGAGGGATGCCATTCAGGATTGGAATTAGATCACTACTGTCATTGTACATCAGCGTTAAGAAGAGCATCGGACATAATAGTAGAACATGCCCTAGAAGTATGCCATGATCAAAATCCAACAGAAGATGATTTGAAAAAATTACAAGCAGAAATTGCTGAAAAAGTAATTATAATAAATGAAAGAACATCACCAATAGACTATTTTATAAAAGAATATCAAAAAAAACATCGTTATAAATAATAAATTTAAAATATAGAAATAATCTATATTTTTTTTGTTTTTATAAATGCTGTTTATATCAAAAATTGACAAAAAAAATATTGTGTAGTATAATATCCCCTGTTTTAGGGGTGGTTTTAGTGCAGACAGAAAGCTTATCAAAAAAAAATAAATTTTATGTATATTTATCTATCACACTGTTAGCAATATCTACTGCACTACAGTGTAAGGAACTTTTCCTTAAAAATGATAACTATACAATAAGTTATGAATACGTAAACATAAAAGATATGGCAATGGCTAATGTTCAGAGTAAGAATAATGATAAAAGTGTAATTCAAAGTTTATTATCAAAAGATAATAATTTAGGAACAGTGGAAGAGACAGCACTGCTTTCAAATCAAACTGTTGAAGCCGTAGAATTACCTGTTAACAATAATTCGGTAGCAACTATTCCTGAGAAGAGAATATGGTATTTGCCAGTAGATATAGGAAGAATTAGCCAATATCCAAATTACTATCATAATGCATATGATATTACTAGCCCGAGAGGAACACAAGAAACTATCCATCCCGTTGCTAATGGAGTAATCTCCGGCATATATACAGACTCAGCAGGTGCACTAATTGTCACAGTTTTACACGATATAAACGGAGAAAAATACACATCACAATATGTACATTTATCAAGTTATGCACCAGGAATATATGTAGGAATGCCTGTTACAATAAATGATGCCTTAGGTCAAATGGGAACAACAGGACATTCAACAGGAGTACATCTCCATCTTGCAGTTTTAGATTGCGCTCTGTTCGATCCTCGAGATAATAACTGTAGTGATTTAGGAAGATGGTATAACTATGCAAGTTATAGATATTCACAAAATTTTTATGGCCTAGGTGTATTATTATATGTACCAAACTCCTGGGAAGGTAGATAAAAAAATAAAACAATGATATAATAGTGCATATAGGAGAATAGATATGCCAAAAAATAAAATAAACAGTATTAATAATGAATTAAAATCTTATATAAACGAAGCAACAGGAATATCGAATAAATGCAAAATGAAATTAATATCATTAGTCCAAAAGCACTTTTATGTAGATCTTCCAAATGATAATTTTTTAAATATAGACATAACAATATTAGACAATGGAAATATTATCATGAGAGATGACGAATACAAAACTAATAAGAGCATTAAAGATATAAATGAGTTATATGAAAGATATGCCTTGTTTAAAGAGGACGTAGAACAACTACTAAACAAAAATGCAACAGACTTTGATACAAAGAAAAAGATGAATGATATTTCAAATCTTTTAATGGTATTATTAATTGTTGCTGTATCACTTGTCTTAGTAGCATTTGGAATTAGGCAATTATTAATTGGTGATATATTTGGTGTAATATGGCTTATATTTATAATTACATATTACATTGTGCCAATAACAGGAAATAAAATAAGGAATAGATTCATAAAAGCAAAACAATTTATAAATAAATATTTTACAAAAAAATGAATTAGTGCTATATTAATTATAAATTATTAAATACATTGACAAAGGACATGATAGATTATCTAAACTTTATAGAGAGTTCATGGTTGGTGAAAATGAATAAGTATTTAATTTATTACTACCTTTAGAGTAGAATTACAAAAATAATTCCGGCAATTTGTCGTTAAAAATGAGAGATAAAAAAGGATGGTACCGTGTATAATGCACTCCTGTACAATCCTTTTTTTATGTAGGAGATGATAAAATGAAAATAGAAGTAATCCATCATGCATCTATAAAATTAATAGATGATAAGATTTTTTATTTTGATCCATACAATATTAAAGAGAAACCTCATGATGCGGATTATATATTTATAACCCATGAACATTATGACCATTATGATATAGAATCAATTAATAACATTAAGAAAGATGATACTAAAATTATCTTACCAGTTTGTCTAAAAGATTATGATAATTATATGGTTGTTGAACCAAATAGAGAATATCAACTAGATAACTTTAAATTTGAAACCATAAGAGCATACAATATTGATAAGACATTTCATCCAAAAGAAAAAAAATATGTAGGATATAATATCTATATAAATGGAGTGTATTATTACATAATGGGAGATACCGATAGAACCATCGAAACTGATATGGTAAAAACAGATGTATGCTTCGTACCAATTGGAGGCACCTACACCATGAACGTTGCCGAGGCAATAGATTATATAAATGAGCTTAAACCAAAAAAAGCTATTCCAATTCACTATGGTTCAATAATAGGAAGAAAAGAACTAGCAGACGAATTTAAAAATAGAGTAGACAAAGAAATAGAAGTAGAAATTATGATATAGGAGAGAATAAATATGTTAAAAGAAAGCACAAATAGATATGAGTCAATGACAAAAGGCGAATTGAAACAGGAATTATACAAGTTATATTATGAAATAGCAACATCACCAAAAAAAGGAGATGTTAAAAGATATACAAAAGAAATAGGCAAAGTCAAAAAAGCACTTACCAAAATTAAAATAGAAGAAGAACTAAATAAAATTGTACCAGAAGACGATGATAGAAAAAGAAGAGGAGGAAAGTAACCATGATTAATATAAAAGAAGATGAAAGATTAAATAAATTAAATCATTCTTGTGCACACTTACTTGCACAAGCAATACAACATTTATACCCACATGCAAAATTTTGGGTAGGTCCAGCAATCGAAGAAGGATTTTACTACGATATTGACTTAGGCGATGACGTTATAAAAGAAGAAGATCTACCTAAAATAGAAAAAGAAATGAAAAAATGTTCTAAATCTGCAAAATATATAGTAAGAAATGAATTATCAAAAGAAGAAGCTTTAGATATGTTTAAAGATGACCCATATAAAATAGACTTAATATCTAGAATGGATGAAAATGATACAGTAATTTCATGTTATACACAAGGTGATTTTACAGATTTATGCAGAGGACCTCACGTAGATAATACTAAAGAAATAAAATATTTTAAATTGTTAAAAGTATCAGGGGCATATTGGAAAGGTGATTCAAAAAATAAAATGCTACAAAGGATTTATGGAATTTGCTTTGATAATCCAGAAGATTTGGAAGAACATTTAAAACAATTGGAAGAGGCAAAATTAAGAGATCATAGAAAAATTGGGAAAGAATTGGGTATCTATATGATGAGTGATCTAGTAGGAAGAGGACTTCCAATGTATTTGCCTAAAGGATTCACACTTTGGAATAATTTAGAAACATATATTAGAAATAAAGAGTTAAAAAGAGGATATCAACACGTACAAACTCCACCACTTGGAAATGTTGAATTATATAAAACAAGTGGGCACTGGGATCATTACCAAGAATCAATGTTCCCTAAGATGGAAGTAGAAGGAGAGGAGTTTGTTCTAAGACCAATGAACTGTCCACACCACATGGTTATCTATGGAAATAATATTCATTCATACAGAGAACTTCCATTAAGAATAGCAGAAATAGCCAGAGATTGTCGTTATGAAGCAAGCGGTGCTTTAAAAGGAATAGAAAGAGTAAGAACGTTTTGTCAAAATGATTCCCACATCTTCTGTACTTTAGAACAAGTCGAATCTGAATTTAAAGGTGTTGTTGATTTAATCTTAGAGTGCTATAGAGAATTAAATATTAAAAATTACAGATTTGAATTATCATTAAGGGATCCAGAAGATAAAGTAAAATATCATCCAGATGATGAAATGTGGAACAAAGCAGAAAATATGTTAAGACAAGTTCTTAATGATTTAAAAATTGATTATGTAGAAAAAATAGGAGAAGCAGCTTTCTATGGACCAAAATTAGATGTTCAAGTGCGCCCTGCTGTTGGGAATGAAATAACACTATCTACTTGTCAATTAGATTTCTGCCTACCAAAAAAGTTTGAATTAACTTACGTAGATGCATCAGGTGAAAAGAAAACTCCAGTTGTCCTACATAGAGCAGTATTTGGATCTCTCGATAGATTTATTGCATACTATCTAGAAGAAACAAAAGGAGTTCTACCTTCATGGCTAGCTCCAGTGCAAGCAATTATAATTCCTGTAAATTCAGAATTCCAAGGAGAATATGCAAATGAAATTTATCATAATTTGATTGATAATAATATTAGAGTTGAGTTAGATGATAGAAATGAGAAACTTGGATATCGCCTAAGAGAAGCACAAACAAGTAAAATACCATATACAATTATATTAGGTGATAACGAAAAAGAAGAAAATAAAATCAGCTATCGATTATTTGGTACAAAAGAGACAATAACAGTATCCCAAGATGAATTTATTAATATGATAAAAAATGAAACAAAACAAAAGGGATTATAAAAAGTACATTTAATGTACTTTTTTTATTTATAAGGAAAGTGCGTTGAAAATAAGTGTTTGACAAACGAACAAATGTATTATATATTGGATTTGGGAGGTTCGTTATATGTATAAAACATTTAAATTTCGTATCTATCCTAATGATAATCAAATTGTTTTGATTAATAAAACATTTGGCTGCTATAGGTTTATTTATAATTATTTTTTAAGTATTTGTAAAGA
>CACWWC010000033.1 GCA_902764545.1 uncultured Erysipelotrichaceae bacterium
ATCATTGCTAAATGGGAAGAACTAGAAGATATCACAATTAATTTTGATGCTGATGGAGGAGAGGTTAATCCAAATAGTATTACTATACCAATGGGATTATCAATAGATCAACTACCTATTCCAGAAAAAGAAGGAAATAATTTTGTTGGATGGTATACAGATAATACATACACAACTGAAGTAACCTCATCAACAAGATTTACTGAGACTACAACAATAATTGCTAAATGGGTAGATGAAAGTTATGTAGCTTGTATTGGCACAACATGCTATCAATCACTAGCTGCTGCATTTAATGCAGCACCAACAAATAGAGTAAAAACTAGGGTTAAAGTAATAAAAGATATTACGACTACAGAAACAACAACAATAGCTAGTTCAAAAAGTATTGAACTAGATATAGGTAATAATACTGTTAGTACAAATAGCGGAACATTCTCTTTATTAACTAATCAAGGAGTGTTAGAAATAATAAGTGGTAATTTGTATAGTTCAGGAGGATATATTATTGAGAATAAAAGTTCTGGAATTATAAATATTTATAATGGAAATTTGACTTATAATAAATCAGACGCCGGTGAATATAAAGTAATTGAACTAAAAAGTGGAACTGTAAACATATATGGAGGAAATTTATCATGTAATTCAAAAGCTGCTGTAATTAATGTAGGTAATAGTAGTAGTTTAAATATTTATGGAGGAACAATTAAGGGAAGCAATACCTTTAAAGGCCAAGCAGTATATAACAATGGTGGAACAGTAACAATTAACGGTACAGCTTATCTAGAAAGTGTATCTCAAACTGCTAGTAAGGATGGTAGAGCTACTCTTCATAACGCTGCAGGAACAATGACTATACTTGGAGGAACAATTATAAGTAAGCAAAATTCTGCAGTAAAAAATAGTGGTACAATGATAATTGGTTCAGATGATGGTACAATTGATAATACTAATCCAGTCATGCAAGGTTATAATTACGGTTTAGAAATAGATAGTGGAAAAACTGTAACTGTATACGATGGGATATTTAAAGGAAATAAGAATGTCAATAATAAGGCAATAAATGAAGAATCGCGATTGAATTTAGTAAATTCTACAGTTATTCATTCAAACGAAACCATTGATAATGTGGAATATGATGTTGCTTATTTAGAAGATACATCAGTAAATATTACAGTTAATTTTAATAAAAATGGTGGAGATACAGTTGAATATAATTCAAAAACTATAAACGAAATTGGACCAATTGGGACATTGCCAATTGCAACTAAGGCAAATTCAGAATTTCTAGGTTGGTATACAACTGCAACAGGTGGTGAAAAACTATTAACAACAACAGAAATTGATGCAGATAAAACATATTATGCTCACTATACTCATACAGCAACAGTATGCAAACCAGCAAAAACTCTTCATTCATATGGAGGAATAGAATTTGGACAAATTCCAACAAGTTCATCATTGAGTGCAGGAGATGCCTTTGATTGTGATGTAAATGGAGACGGAACTTATGATGCAACAAATGAAAGATTTTATTATTTAACAAACTCAAGTGATAATAAAGCAATATTGATATACTATAATAATACATCACAAGTAAACAATAATGTATCACCAATTTGTAGTGCAACAGCAGTAAGCTATGCACCGACATTTACAGAAGGACCAAAAACAGCTATAGGAGAACTTCCTAATACAACACAATGGCCTAATGTAAGTTTATATTCAGAACCAAGAACAATTACAGATGATACAGGTAATACTGTATATAGTAATTACTTGTACAAAGAAAAAGCAGCTAGATTTGCTACACTTGATGAAATAAAAGCAGCAACACGCGTAAATTTAAATGAAACACAAAATGAATTAGAAAACTTTACATTCTTACTTGAAAATACTGCTTCATATGGAGATGGATGTAGCTCAAATTATTGGTTAGAAACTACTAACTCAAATAGTGGCGCTGAAATAATTAATGGAGCAATGGATGCAAAAAGTTTAGGACATGCAACCGGAGATTCTGGAGTAAGACCAGTAATAGAAATTCCATTTGAATCAATTGAAGGAGCAGTAAATATAATTGAATTTGATACAATTCCAGGAGCAATGAGAACATACTTTAATAATGTTAGTTCATGGAATGATGGACAAGATGATACAAACTATAGTAGCTTTAATGCATCTATGGTGGCAAATCTAAATAATTACGACTGTGCTTATTATGATAATGATAATACTTCAAAACAATATGGTAATGTCTTCTGTGATCAACCAAATAAATATGATACAGGTATTGTTGGCAACATAAATGTATATGAATATGATGAGACAACAGGAGTAAGATCAAATACCACAGCAAATTATGTATTTAATGACAATGGTAAATTATATAACTTTATTCCAGGAAAAACTTATTATTGGGAATCAGCTAACGATAGCACAAAACATGGATATGTGAGACCAATTGGAGAAAGACGACTTATTACAATTCTGGGAGTAAATAGACAAACACGTAACATAAGAGATTTTGGTGGATTACCAGTTGATACTGATGGTGATGGAACAATTGATGGAAAGATTAAATACCAAAAATTATATCGTGGTGAAAAGATTTGGGGACAAAACCGTGATGGTAGAACTGCAGCACAATTTGAGAAACTAGGTATTTATAATGAATATGACCTAAGAGCATCATCAGAATTTGTTTCTTCGGAAGAAGATAGATTATCAAACTTAACAACAAGAGAAATAGTACATTACAAAATCGATCATGATGAATTTGGTTCTCCAGCAACAGAAGAGCGTTTTGCTGGAAAGAGTTACTATCAATTATCCAGAGATGCAGCAATTGATGTAATGCAAAGAATAGTAGCTGGAAACGATGATGCATCAATATATATCCATTGTCGAATAGGAGCAGATAGAACAGGTACACTAGCATATTTACTAGAGGGTGCATTAGGTGTACCAACAGAATATAGAAATCAAGATTACGAATTAACAACATTCTATGGTTTAAGGGAAAGAACAAGATATTATTATATGAAAGAAACAACTAATGATGCATATAAATATATATATCTTAAGAAAGCAATTCGTCATGCAACACCTGGAAATGATGAGAATACTGGAGAAGAAAATGTAATAAATTGGTTCTTATTAGAAGGTAACTCTACAGATGATTGTACAGATATTTTAGGCCTAATAAATCAATTTAGAGCTAAAATGATTGATTATAATTAAAGAAGTACTAACATAGTACTTCTTTTGTTTATAAAACATTACATTGATAAATACACTAAAATATGATATCATTCTACTAGGTGGTTAACATGAAGAAAAAGAAAGATAAGAGTAGATTTAACAAAAAATATCTATTAATTTTAGTGGCAATAGTCGCAATAATAATAGTCTTTTTCATTGTAAAAAGCAACACCACTAATGATGGATTAAAATACAATAAAAACAAAAGTTTTATCAAAACACAAAAAGTAGAAGGAATAATCTTTAAAAATATTAAATGTACTTATGATGGTAAAAATTCATTGATTAGTTATACGATGATTAATAAAGCAAAAAAAAATATTTATTTGAACAATTATGATATCATTGTAAAAGATAAAAACAATGTAAAACTAACAAGAATATCAGCTCATGTAACGCAAACTCTAGCACCAAAGGAATCAGTAGATATGGCCAATCAAGTGGTAGGAGTGGATTTAACAGGTGCATATTACATGGAATTAAAAATAAATACAAAAAAAGAATAAGCGAGAGCTTATTTTTTATATGTATCAAAAAATATTTATAATAACATCTAACACCAGGTGCCGAAGGCGCAGAAGTAGTTTATTCGCTTAAGAATAATTCCACATTTGCAGATCTAATACTAGATAATATTGGAAAGCAAGGACAAATAAAAAGAAAAACATATCAAAGGAGACTACCAGAAAATCCTAATAAGGACTATTACTATATATTAAGAGAAACAAATTCCAATGAACCAGTTCTTATTGAATATGGATTTATTGATAACACAAATGATGCAAGAAAACTTAATAGTAACATTGAGAAATATGCCGAGGGAGTAGTAGAGACAATAGCAGAATACCTTGGTTATCCATATAAAATTGAAGACTTTCAAGAAGAATATATCGTGAAAAATGGAGATACCCTATATTCTATAGGAAGAAAATTTAATATCTCGGTAGATGAATTAAAAAAAATAAATAATTTAGTTTCTAATAACTTATCAATTGGACAAAAGTTAAAACTTAATAATAAACAAAATCAAAACGATCCAATATATATTGTACAAAGAGGAGACACATTATATTCTATATCCAAAAACAATAATGTATCAATAGAAGATATTATAGAAGCTAATAATCTTACTAGTAATGTTTTGTCAATTGGACAAGAATTATATATTCCATCAGAAAATGAAGTTATTGAAAATCAAAAGCCCATAGAAAACAGCAACGATCAATATTCAATATATACAGTAAAAAAGGGAGATAGCCTATGGCTTATCTCACAAAGAAATAACATAACTGTCCCAGAACTACTTGAAATAAATAACTTAAATAATAATATACTTCAAATTGGACAGAAACTACTTATCCCAAAACAGTCAGACTATAAGGATAACGCCTATATTGTTCAAAAAGGAGATACATTATGGTCAATTGCAAATAAATTCCAAACAACTGTTTCTAAAATAAAAGAAGATAACAATCTTTCATCAAATTTATTATCATTAGGACAAGAACTTATAATTAACCAATAAAAAAGTAGATTATTGTAATATCTACTTTTAATTTGTATTTTTTCTAGCTTTATATATACCGAAAATTATTAAACCACAAACAACTATCACACATAATAATGCAACAACGTCACTAGAATTTGACTTTTCTTCTTTTTTTGCTGACTTACCAGACTTTACATATTTTAAAATATCATATCTTTCTGATACATCTTGACCATATACTTTATCAATCTGTTCTTTTATTTCATCTTTATATTCATCAGCAAATCCTATCCATGATTTATCTCCAATAATAATGTAAGGAACTCCAGTTGCTTGATCTTCTTCACCTCGAGCCTTAGCCACTTTCTTCATTAATTCAGCATTATCTTCATCATACCATGTCTCATAATCTTTAATAGTAAAACGCTCTCCATACTCATCTTCAATTGACTTAAACCACTCTTCAGCTTCGGCACAATGACTACATCCCTCTCCTCTGAAGAAATAGATAATTGCTTCCTTACTTTCATCACTACTAGCTTCTTCATCAGCAAAAACAACAAAGGGTAAAAATAGAATTGCCATAAATAAAAATAAATATTTTACATTTTTCATATAATAACCTCCTAAAAACATAATAACATAAATAAAAAAAAATTAAAATAAAAACCCCAATTTTCACAAAATCTACACAATTATTTTTGAATCAAAATCAGGAATAAAACTTTCCTGAGCAGAATCACCATCTTGAATAAATGCATTTTTTATACCAAGAGAAACAGCATAATCTATAACTTCGCTATATTCTTGGCTATTTATTTTTCTGTTAAGATTTGAATATATACACACATTTACCGGAGTGTACTGGCTCATTATACTAATTATAATATCATCCCCAAAAGTTTTATATAAATATTTAATAACCTTTTTAGCGTCATCTACATGTCCTGGAAGTATTAGTACCCTAACAATAAGTCCCTTAACTAATAATCCTTCATCATTGATGATAAATCTTCCGACTTGTCTAAACATTTCATCTATTGCCATAGTAGCTATTTCAAAATAATCACTACACTTAGAATAGTTCATGGCCAAGCTTTCATCAAAGTATTTTAAATCAGCCAAATAAATATCAACAAGATTATTCATTAACATAAGAGAACCAACATTTTCATAACTACTAGTATTATATACAACAGGAATCTTTAGTTCTTTATGTTTTATTTTTTGCAAAACAGATGCAATTTGAGGAATATAGTGAGTCGGTGTAACTAAATTTATATTATGTGCGCCCTTACTCTGTAATTCAAGCATAATATCAACTAATTTTTTTTGAGAAATATATTTTCCATAACCCTCAATGCTTATTTTTTTGTTCTGGCAGTATATGCATTTCAAGTTACAATTAGAAAAAAATATTGTTCCACTCCCTTTTGTTCCAGAAAGAACAGGCTCTTCCCACATATGCAGACTATAATATGCTAACTTTATTCTGTTTGTTGCCCCGCAAATCCCTTTCTTTTTATATCTATTGATTCCACACTTCCTAGGGCAAACTATACATTCCTTAAGCAAATTCATATATTACCTCCCATAAATATCTTTATTATAACAAAAAAGACTCCTAAGAGTCATTATCAAACTAAAGATATACATATCAAAACTATACCAATTAAAATAATAACAAAGGTAATTAATGATATATTTGTAATCACCATATTATCAACAAACCCATTTTCATTAGAAATAATTTGATGATTTTTGGTAGAATTTTCAGGAGTATTATCATCAACTGTCACAACTTCAGTTTCAGTTTTCTCTTCTTTAATAAGATTAGAAATAAGTTTGACTGAATTAACGTCCAAATATTTGTCTAAATGTTGTGAACCTTCATGTTGAATGGCAAAAGCAAATTCTGGTGAAACGATTTTAACATAATCATCTCTAAAGCTGACCTCTTCATTATCAAAATACTTATTCACAAACTCCGGACTAAAAAAACGTTTATAATGCATGTTATTAGTATCATCGTGACAGTAATTGATAAAAACAATAGAATTATCATCTAATCTATGATAAGCTTGAATATCTATTCTTATATTATTACTATTTGCACTAATCTCACATTCTCCAACAACAGTATCTTCAAATATTATCCTAGGATACTTATCTCTATTATCTATATATTCTAAACCAAGAGCGGTGCACATTTTATTAAAAGTAGTCAAATCATCCTCATTTATAAGAAATACTAATTTATGTGCATGCGGAGTTCCATATTTTAATTTAAAACATACATCTCCAGCAATGTAGTAATCTATAGGATTTTTTTTAAATAAATATGAAAATTCCTGTAAGATATCTAGCAACTCATCTTCATTCTGTATAAATATGTTTTGATTTGCAGAATTATCAACATTATTTAAACTATCAATATTTTCCTCAATTTCTTCTTTGATACTTTGAATTGATTTATTACTATCTAAATATTTATCTAAATACTCTTTTATAAGGTCTTCAACATCACGCTTTTGTAAAGAATTATATAGAAAATAGTATGTTTTTACCAAATTAGTTATTTCATTTTTTCTTTCTTCATCAATCATATATCCACATCCTATTATTTATTATAGCACAACTATAATAAAAAAAGAGAAATTATTCTAAAATTTCTCATTGTAAACTTGTATGTCATTCTCTTTTCTTAAAGGTGGCTCCATTTCTCGTTCTTTTAATCCATAATTGATTTTATAGTCAGGTAAAAAATTAGTCTTAAAAGGCAATGTTCTTGGCATTAATATGACACCTTCAAATGTTTCTAAAATCTTTAATTCTTCAATTGGTATTAACGGCTCTCCATTTTCCTTATTACCACAACTCTTGGATACTTCCTCAAGAGTATAAATATCATCACTAAGTAAATAGATTAAATTCCCAAAGCACAATTTTAAGATAATGGCTTCATTATTAGAATACATATTGAATAAATGAATATAACTTCTTATTGTTATAGTGAAACATATTTTAATTGAACGACAATACTCAATTATTTTGGCAAAGTCCTTAATTGGAACCATACTATCAAACTCATCAAATAATATATTTAGGCGTTTTTCTTTATTGCCATAATAGTCTACGTAGTCAACAATCTGATTAATTAATAATGGAATAAGATTGTGACAATGGTTTGATATGCCACTTATGATAAAAATAGCGGTTGGTTTATTACTAATACATTTAAGATCAAAATCAGATGTACAAAGCATATTTGTTAACTCTTCTCTAGAAATATATCTTTTTATCTTTTGAATAAAGACCGCTAAAATACTACCTCTAGTTTCAGGCGGAGCTTTTAATGTCCCGGCAACATTAATATAAATCAAGCCATTATTATCTAACTTCTTTAAAAAGTTTTGCACCCCTTGCCCCTCATTAATAGAACTACTTAAACTATAAATACTTCTAATGTTAATTTCATCTTCTTTTGCATTATCAAATAAATAAAGCGATAGTCCTACAAAATAGTTAATTGTAGAATTAATCCAAAAAGGATCAGATTCTTTTTCCTTACTATCAAAGAATAAATAATATCCAATATCTTCAAGCGCCTTAATTGCTTTATCCTTAAATCCCTCCTTATAAAGTTCATATGGAACTTTTAATGGATTCCATGCATTTCCATATCTTGGGTTATCAAAATTAATTGCAATTATATCATATCCATTCTCTTTAAAAGAACTTGCGCATTTTTTATATAGTTCACCTTTAACATCATTCACAACAACTGACTCTTTTGCTAACATAGATAACCTTAACATTGGTAATATTATTGCCTGTGTTTTACCACTTCCTGTACTACCGATGATCATATTATGTGATTCATGAGAGTCAATATAAATATGGCCATCATCATAAGCAATTGGAATACCTGACTTTTTCACATTAAAATCTAAACCAATTGAATCTAATTTTTTAACTACCTCTTTTTTGGTAGCCCATCTTGCATAACTCACATTATCCCTCCTCACAAATATCATTAAAGCATACTTTTCATCAACTTTTTTAAACAAAAACGACTTAATGTGATATAATATTAAATATGGTGAATTATGAAAAATATTATAATAACAATACTAAATTATATTGATAGAAACTTGTATAAAAAAATTACAATAGAAGAATTATCGCAATTAGTCTATTTTAACAAGGATTATATAATGAGAATCTTTAAGAAAGAGATAAAAATGACAATTGTTGAATATATAAATAAAAGAAAAGTGTTTAATTCACTACATTATTTACGTACTACAAATGATAGTATTTTAAAAATATCATTAATACATGGATACTCATCACAGGAGTATTATTCAGAAATATTCTCTAAATACATTGGAGTAAGCCCACTAGTATATAGAAAGTTTTCTAAAAGTAACATAGATGTAAAGTATAGTGATATTGTAATTATTAGAAAAAATTTAACTAAAATAAAATATGAACTAGATTCAATCGATAAATACAAAGTCAAGGATAGTAAAAATAATAGAATGATATTAACTAAATTTTAAAAGAGGTGAAAAATTGCACCTTTAGTCAAAAATGATTTCTATTAATAAATTTTGCGAAATAGCTTCTCTTTCAAACTTAGTATCTGAAATTTCATATATTAATTGATCAAATGCTTCCCATAATGCAAATGAAAAAATGAAACCAAATACCTCAAGGAAAAAATCAAAATCGGTAAATAAATATAACAATAAATAACTTAATAGAGAAATGCAGCCAATTAAAAATAAGCTTAAAACTTTTTCTTTTTGATTTTTATAATCCTTTTGTATTTTAAATAACTCAATCGCATAATGCTCTCTAAATATATTTTTAATCATAATTTGTTCATTTTCTGAAAGTTTAACTCCAATTATATGCAAATTAATTTTAATATCATTATCAAGCAGTGCAGTTTTATTTTCAACAAATTCAAATATTTCACTTCGCAAGTCTATTTGATTATTAACAGTTCTGTTATCAATCAAATCATCCTTTGAAGATATTTTTAAATATATATCAGCATCACCATCATCAGTTAAAAATTCATTTCTTATATAACTATCCAAATAATCTTCACTTGAAAACTGTTCAATTTTTTTACCCATCTTTTTTTTAAAATCATTCATACATATCACCTATTATAAATAGAATATCACACATTAAGAGAATTAATAAGCCATTTATTATATTTTTAATAATAATATTTCTAAAGGTATTTAAATTATATATAATATAATAATATTCATGATATAATAATACTACGATTAAAAGTGACTTTAATAACATGAGAAAGTGATTGAACTTCAAAAAGGTGGAAAGAAAAAGGTGAAAATATGTTAATCAAATCTAATGCGATTGAAAGACTATTAAGAGAAAATCCAGAGCTTAGCGAAAGAAGATTTGGCCTCCCTTCTGTAGGCTCAAGACCGGATCTTGAAAGATTTAATCCAACAGTACAAAATATAGCTGATGCTATTGATTTTTATGGTTATAAAGTTAGAGATGAAATAATTACTACTGTAAAAGATACTGATTTAGGTAATGGCAATCCAATGAACTATAAGCCATTTCCAATGTGCATCGATAAAATGCAAGAATACTTAAAAAGCAACAATTTATATAAGTATCCATATACAGAAGGTGACGATAATATAAGAAAAATTTTATTGGATTATATTGAACAAGAAGGAATTTACAATGATAATCCATACTATTATGATGATATTGATGAAAAGGGACTATCAGTACATAATCTAACTTTTTTGCCTTCAACCTCAATTATTTTTAATATTATAATTAACATTATCTCTAGACCGGGAGATGTAGTATTAGTTCCAGGACCAAATTATGGTTTATTTACTATACGAGCAGAGAGGGCAGGTGCAGAAGTTGACATCCTCCCATTGGAGAAAGAAGATCACTTTTATATTAACCCAGACAAACTAGCATCAAAAATTGATGACATAAATGAGAGCTTGCAGAAGGTTTATAATAGAAGAAAAGGCTATGTACCAAGAGTTATTGCTTTTTTAAATATGAATCCATCAAATCCTACTGGAAAAGTAATGGGAGAAAAAGATGTAGATTTACTTAGAAAAATAGGAGAGGTATGCCAAGAAAGAGGGGTTTTTGTAATAGATGATTTAGTATATAGAGATATTACATTTGATAAAGAGAACATTGCTAAGCCGATGGCATCTATAAAAGGTATGTTTAGAAATACAATTTCACTATTTGGACTATCAAAAAGTTATGGACTGGCTTCTTTAAGAGCAGGATTTGTAGTAGCAGATGAAATTATTATAAGAGAAGTAATCAATAGAATTTTTCAAGGAATGGACTCGGCACCAGAAATTACGGGTTATGCTCTAGCAGGAGCATTTAATGTAAACAAAAGAAGAAAAGAAATTTATAACGAATATTTTGAACCATTAAGAAAAATGTACAAATACAAGTTCAATTTATTAAAAGCTCTAGTAAATGGAATAGACTCAATAAATGACAAACAAGAAAGAGAGCAAATTCGTATAGATATAACAAATGAGTTAAATAATAAAGCAGATAGGGCTCTTAAAGGATTACCAAATGTAACTTTTCCAAAGAATCTAGAACCAGAGGCAGGTTTTTTTGCAATTTTAGATTTTAGTAAAGTAAAGGGTATGAGATATAAAGGAAGAATAATAAGCACAGAACGAGATTTATTGAAATTCTTTTATAAGACTTGCAGAGTAAGATTTTTAGTAGGACAGTCAATAAGCTGGCCTTATGAAGATGAATTAGTAGGAAGAATAACTTATGCAATTTCAAATAAGGAGCTTATTAATGCTATTTACAAAATGGGAAGAGCACTTGAAACATTAGAAACTAAGGAGGACTTTATAATAAGGTTCAATAAAATAGAAGATCAGTCCCAAATGGCAAAAATTAAAGTTGAATTATGGAGAACAACTTATGATAAAATAATTGACAAAGATTACCTAGATAAATTAAATCATCACACACAGACACAAAAGTATTATAGAAGTTTTGAAGAATATAAAGATAAAGTGTTGGTTGCGGTAAGAAAAAAAGAAGTTTTGGGATACTCCTGCTTTGATGAAAATGATAAAGCAGAGAAATATGATTGTGAACTAGTTAGCTTATATATCAAGGAGCAAAGTAAGGGGATAGGCAGATCATTATTTAATGAAACCATAAAAGAGCTTATTTCGAGAGGAAGACACAGCATGATAGTATGGTGTCTTGCAGATAATAAAAGAGCTATAAACTTTTATAAGAAAATGGGTGGAGTAATTTGTGAATCAAAAATGGCAAAGATAGGAAATAAAAGATATAAAGAATATGGTTTCTATTATAATCTGGATTTATATGATGAAGAATATAGTTTTTAGGAGGAAAAATGTATAATATTTTATTTATTTGTTATGGTAATATCTGCAGAAGCCCAATGGCTGAAATGATATTTAAAGATTTAGTATATAAAAATAATAAAAAATTTATGTTTAATTGTGAGTCAAAGGCAACCAGCATAGAAGAATTAGGGAATCCAATCTATCCAGAAGCAGTTAATACTTTAAAAAAGCACAATATAACAATAGAAAAACATTATGCCACAAAAACAACGAAAGAAGATTATAAAAGAAATGACTATATAATTTGTATGGAAGAAAAAAACTATTACGATTTAATAAAAATATATAATGGAGATCCAGAAGAAAAAATTAAATTATTAATGACTTTTACAAAAAGAGAAGAAGAAATAGAAGATCCATGGTATACTGGGAGATTTGAAAAGGTATATGAGCAAATCAAAGAAGGCTGTGAAGCGTTATTTGATAACCTAGTAAATGATTATTATGACAAAGAAAAATAATATTTTGTATTGAAACTAGAAGGGCTTTATGGTATAATCGACTTGTTCAAATTAAGTGAACAAGCCATATAGGGGATTAGTTAAATGGTATAATAATGGTCTCCAAAACC
>CACWWC010000034.1 GCA_902764545.1 uncultured Erysipelotrichaceae bacterium
CTTGTAGTTGTGTATCTGCAACATATTCTGTTACTTTAAAATACTCTGAATTAGAGCTAGTAACATTCAAAGATATATCCGTACCTATTCCCTTTGATTCATTTTTTACTCTAAATGTTGCCACTTCACTATCACCTAAACCAGTTAAAGTTGATACACTAAACTCTGCTGTTGTATCATCTTTTACAGATACAGTGTTTCCTTCACCTGTTATTGTTGGAGTAACATTTTCTTCACTCAAAAACTTTACTTTGAAATTTTGATCATTAACAGATGCAGTCGCATCTCCATTAATTACTAAATTAATCGCAGTAATTCCTGCATATCCAATACCCAGTGTTATTATTGCGATTAAAGTAAATATTAATACTTTTAATTGTCTGACGTTTCTAGTATTCATATTTTTTATTCTCCTATTATATATACATTGTAAACTACCCCCTCTCCGATGTCAAATTTCACTTGCTTTTTTTGACAAAAAAAGTAGACTTTACGTCTATTTTTACATATCTATTTACAATTACTTTGTCAAAGTTTTTTTCTGCCAACTTTTCTTTGAACAATTTGGACATTTTAAATATCTAGTAGTTCCAATATGCATAGCAAAATAAACATCTTTATATTTAGGAACATACTTATGACCACACTTACTACACTCATAATAACCAGTTTCAGTTTCAATCTTCAATGCAAAAGAAATACCTATTATTAATAAAATAAATGCTAGTATAAATAATAATATACTAACTGTTGTATTATCAACCACATATGATGCAACAAATATCAATACTATAAAATTAATTGATGCCATAAAACCAATCACATATTCATACAATATCATTTTTTTATTTGATGTCTCTTCCTCTTTCTTCATCTCCAAAAGATTTTCTTCTGCTAATTTTTTATAATTATCCGTATCCAACACCTCACCACTCAAAAGCTCATTTACATTAATATCTAAAATTTCACATAAAGGAATCATAGTACTAACATCAGGTAATGAAAGACCCCTCTCCCATTTACTAACAGCCCTATCAGTAATACCCAATTTTTCTGCAAGTACCTCCTGAGTTAAGTTTTTATCCTTTCTGCATTTAGAAATAAACTTTCCTATCTTTAATGAATCCATAAACTTTCTCCTTTCGTAATAAGAATATATCAAGAAAACAAAAAAATACACATACTATTAGTTGATTTTAAATATTACTTTGACAATATCTCACCATTACTATTTATAAAGGCATTGATACTCCAACTATTAATATCATCAATAACTCTTTGTTTTTCAGAACCATTTAGTAAAGATGTTTTGCAATCTTTTTGAATTGCAGGAATCATATAAAACTTCATACTACCATCATTTTTTAATTCAATTTGAAAAATAGCAGTATCCACTTCTAAATCATTAAATAAAAAATTACCAAGATTATATATAATTGGTTTATTATTGTATAATTCTACACCTTGTAATGTATGAGCATGATGTCCAACAACGCAATCAGCTCCCGCATCAATATAACTTCTAGCACTACTTACCTGTTCTTCTTCTAATTTATGGGAATCTTCCTTACCAAAATGAATTATTGGAATCACTATATCACATTCATCTCTCAATTCCTTTATCAGATTAATCATTTCTGTTGGATCGTAACATCTAAAAACACCTTCAGAATTATCTGTAGCACCTGGTGTCATAATATATTTCTCTGCTCTTGTAGCACTAACAAATGCAAACTTATAACCACCAATAATAAAATAATAAGGCATTTTTGCTTCTTCAATATCATGCCCAGCTCCAATATGTGGAATTTTATACTCATTAAAAGAATCTAACATATCTAAAAAAGCGTCCTTTCCATAATCATATACATGATTATTCGCAAGAGTTACCAAATCAACGCCCATCTCAGAATAGATAGAAAGTCTCTCTGGCATCGCCCTAAAAGTATATAGTTTATTTGGAAGACTTTCTCCTCTTCTACTTACAGTAAACTCAGAATTTGCAACCATTAAATCACTATCTCTCATTATCTTTAAAACATCATCTGATAAGACTCCACCTATCCCACCTCTCTCATCATACTTAGGTGCAATAAACCAATTATCAGCAAGAGAAACATCACCAACAAAACTTAATGTGCTAACATTTTTACTTTTAATCACCTTAACATTATCAATATCATCATATTTATTATTGTAGAAATCATTTAAAACAATATAAGAATAACCAGTTACATCATGCCACATACTTACATCATATTTTTTACCACTAAGTAAAATATCCATTTCTGATATAGAGTTTTTATATTTTTTATTAACCCACTCAATAAACTCTTTACTTATATTTTTATCATCTATTTTATTATAAACATCATCAATTACTGACACTTTAATTCTAGTATTACGTGGATAATTATTATGAATTATAATAACTATAACAAGAAGCAAAATAAATAATATAAAAATAGGTAATTTTTTTAACTTAACTTTTCTCATATAACTATACTCCTAATTACATTCTAACACAAAAGAGTAGTATAAACTACTCCATACATTTAAACTCAGATTTTAGTAATAAGATACCTACTATAAATGACAGAACATCTGCAATAATGGCACTCCATAGCATAGTAACCACACTGTGAGAATAATATGCAATTAAACTAATTGCAGGTACAAAGAAAATTACATCTCTAGCTAATGCCAGTATTGTTGATTTTAAACTTGAACCCATTGATTGTAATATAATAGACATTGATTTAATTAAACAAGTTAATACAATACCTCCCAAGAATATTCTTAAACAATAATTGGCAAATTCCATGTAATCTTCTCCATTACCACTACCAAAAATATTAATAATAATTTCAGGGAATAATTCAAATATAATGAATGCAACTAAACCTATTATTAGATTAGTTATTAAAATGTATTTAACTGTTTCCTTAACTCTTTCGTTATTTCCAGCACCCATGTTATATCCTAGTATAGGCATTCCACCAAGTGATACTCCTATTACTATAGATACAACTATTCCAAATACCTTCATACATATTCCAATTACTGCAAGCGGAATAATTGCTCCATAGCTGCCTCACGTTGAAGCCATCGTCATATATCCATATTTACCAACTAAATTATTCGCAACTGTAATAATTATTACGATTGCAAGCTGCGTAATTAATGAAGCAAATCCTAAAGATATCGCTTTAGTACAAATACTTTTATTTAATTTTATTGATTCTTTATCTACTTTAAAATGTTTTGGTTTATTTAAATATAAAATGCTTATAATAAATGTTAATATTTGACCTATTATAGTAGCAATCGCGGCTCCCTTTACATCCATTTTAAATACAAATATAAATATTGGATCAAGAATTATATTTGATATTGCTCCAACACTGGTTGCAAACATTGCATATTTAGGGCTACCATCATTTCTAATTGATGCATTTAATCCTTGGCCAATAATATAAAATGGTAAACCATAACATATTATTCTTAAATAATCTTTTGCATAATTGTAACATTCTAACTCGTTAGGATTCCCTCCAAATAAACCTAATATTTGCTTATTAAAAAGTAGGCCTACAATTGTTAATATAATTGAAGTAACAATTAATAATACTAATCCATTTCCAATTGATTTATTAGTTTTTTCTTTATCTTTAGCACCTTGTGATAAACTAAATAATGCCGCCGAGCCATCACCAATTAATAATGCGAAAGCAAGGGAAATAACAGTAAAAGGATATACAATATTTGTAGCGGCATTACCATATGCACCAGCACTACTCCATCCAATAAATATTTGATCAACAATATTGTACAATGCCGCAACTAACATACTAATAACACATGGTACAGCAAACTTTCTTATCAATTTTGTTATTTTTTCTTCTTCTAATTCATTTTTTTCATAAAACATCCTTTCTACAACAAAAAAATAGCGAATATATCAACTGGATTTACCACGATATATTCGCCACTCGTTGCTATTCAATTATAACACTTTTAATTTATTTTAGTAAGTTTTATTTTTTATATTTTTTTGAATCTTCTTTTGTATAAGTTGAGTCAAAAGCACCTTGTTCAATGGTATTATAATCATTTTCTGATGCATTATAAGCAACAATATAACTTCCGGCTAAACATATAACAGGAGCACACCATGTGTCATTACCTGATAGAACTAATGCTATGGAACTATTTCCTTTCAAATCATTAATTACTTTTCATTAACATCAATTAATGAAAAAACATCTTTATTATCATTAAGTTCTATAATATTAATAATTACTCCATCTCCAGCAACAATACCACCAAGTTTTTCTATAGACTTACCAATAGCTGCCATTGTATTACCAGTTGCATATATATCATCAACAATATAAAAGCGCTTATTATTGTACTCATCTTCATATAACTTAGGTAATTCTAAAATATCAACCCCATATTCCTTTTCATATTCAAACTGACATTCAACACACGTAGGAGGAAGTTTTCCCTTTTTTCTAACAGGAATAACTCCTATTCCTAACTTTACAGCTATTGCAGAGCCCAATAAAAACCCTCTTGCCTCAGGAGCAACAATATAATCAACATTTAGTTTCTTAATATTTTCAACAAATTTATTAACTATTTCACATAATATTTCTTTACTCATAATTAGTGGAGTAACATCAATAAACTCTACTCCCTCCACAGGATAATTTTCCTCAGTCCTAAGATTTAACTTATTTTCTAAATTATTTTTTAAGATTTTCATACTTCTAATCCTTTCATTATAAAAAGGAAATATTTTCATATTTCCAATTTTTCTATTTATTTAAGAGATAAACCATCCTTAAATGCATCTCCAACTCTATCTGAAACCCTATAGTAACCATGAGTATAAGGATCAAAACAAATGGCATCTATTAATGAAACGTCAACTACATCACCATTCATTACCCTCTCATCTGCAGTTACATTAATGATTTTTCCGACAACTCCAAACTCAGAATCAAGTCTTTCAAACTCACACTCCATACATATTGGAAATTCAGAAATAATTGGCGCATCAACATTTTCTGATTTCAAGGCGCTTAATCCACTTTTTTCAAATTTATCTTTAACATCATTTCCAGACACTACTCCAAGATAATCTGCAGCAACAACATTTTTACTATCCGCAATACTTACAGTAAATGCTTTTCTTTTAAGAATATTTTTTACTGTTTTATGTGTTTCAGTCAAATTTAAAACAATCTCTCTTCTATCAAGCATCATACCCCAAGCAGCGTTCATAACATCAACACTATCATCCTCATTATATGTCGCAACCATCAAAACTGGCATTGGAAAAATCGCTTCTGTAGTCTTAATATTTTTTCTCATAATAACCTCCTATACATTATAATTTTACAACAAGAATGAATTAAAGTCTAATAAAAACCTCTATTAATTAAATAGAAGTTTTTATAGACTAATTTGTAAATGTTAAAGAACCACTTTCTATGGGTAAATTCTGATAATTAGCATCAAATAAATTTATTGTTCTCTCGGCACCTAAACTATTTTCAATTTCCACGGTTTCTTCACTTGTTGTCATAGTTATATTTTTTAATGTATTATCAAATTCATGTTCTCCATCAGATGCAGTTTGCTTATAGTAAATTACAGGTGCATTAGAAGCCGCATAAGGTACATTATTAAATACACAGTCACCATTACTATCACTTACAACTGGAGTACCATATTCCGTACCAGTACTATCACATCTTACAAAAGTTGCTCCTACAACCGCAGTTCCACTACTTGTACCATCCTCAGTAACATGGAGCGTTAATGTTCCAGTTGCCGAAATACTAAATGCATAAGTATTTGTCGTTTGATCAACGGTAATACTACTTGGATTAATAGTAGAATTATCATACCCTGTAACATCAGCAGTAACCGTGTAAACTCCATTGATTAATCTTTCTGCTCCCGTACCATTTAAAATATTAACTGTCTTTGCCATAAATAATATCTCCCCTCTCAATAGGCAACCCATCATAATGAGCATCCGTTAATAGAAAGGTGATAAGAACATCCTGGATTGTAACTCTAGGAAAAGAAAATATATATTTTGAATGAAACTTATCTACATAAAAAGTTTCTTTTATAACTTCAAACCCAGATATGGCATATATTTTATATACACAATCAAAACCCAATTTCAAACTTATTTGTGCATTATGAGTACAACCACGATATATTATGCAATTATTTGAATCATATATTACCACAGTAGCTTGAAAAATATCGCCATATCCAAGGCCTTTAAATTTAATAACTATATTATTCATAAACCACCTTCCAATATAGTTTATAAATAATTGAGATTTTGATTCATAATAATAACCTAACTAAAGCATAAAATAAACTTCTTTTTACAAATATTACTCTCCGCTATGCTTAAATACAGGAAAAAAGTCATGAGCACCATAATCATCTAGAGGTTTTACATTGTTAAGAATAGCCATATCATCATCAGAAATCGTAAAGTCTAAATCTAAATTGCTTTTTAAATGCTCAATGCTACTTGCTTTTGGAAGAACAACACATCCAAGCTGTAATTGATACGCTCCTGCTAATGCTTTAACTCTTACATTTAATTTCATAATTCTATAATATCCATCCTTTATAATTACTATTCTTGAAAGAAAAAAACTTTTACGGAAATCCCATAAAAGTTTTGTATTCATAATAATCCAGATTTTTTTATTAAATCGTTTTGTTGAATTATTCCACTCAATTTGAGTGTACTATTTCCTTTAAAGTTAATAAAATAATAGCACAAATTTACAATTTTTTCAATACATTATCTACTTATTATTATTATTATATTTTTCTAATTGTTTTAATCTCATAGAATAAATCTTTGGATCAGGACTCAAACAATCATATATATTTCTTGGTCTTGTAAATAAAGTGTTAGGATTTAATATATCATTTTCTAGTGCATAGTCAACACAATTACTTATAGCTTCATTAATATTTAAAGGATTAACCTCAGAATCCACAAAATTACTTAAGAATTCTTTCTGTGATTCATCTAATGCCTTATATATATTTCCCTTTTTCCTGTTTTCATGGCCTTTTAATAATATTTCATTTAAATTCTCAGCTTCCTTACTATTCTCACTGTTTAAATATGTAACAATAATATCTGGTTCAAAAGAATTAATAATAGTACTCCCTTTTTTCTTAGATTTAACCCTTATTTTTGAAATAAAAGTTTCAGGATCAAAATCAACAACCTCTCTTTTACCAAGAGAAACTACAATTGGTTTTTTTAAGTTTATAGTAAAAAAAGAATTTATAAGATCAATTACTTTATTACCTTTAATAAGATCATATTGTATTTTAGTACCACCTGAATTTATAAGTGCCTTTTCTCCCTTACCAAAATTCTGTATAGGTATTCCCTTTCCTTCAATAATCCTTCCAGTTCCTAATTTAACAAAATTTAATCTAACTTCCATAATATCATCAAACGCATCCTCAATTGGACAACTTCTGTAGTCCGTTGAATACTCATAAAAACCTTTTTGTTTGCTTAAATTATTAACCTTAAATTGAGAAACTAATGGAAAATCAAATTCAAACTTCTCCGCATTCATATTTTGAATTAACCCTTTTAATCTTATTACAACACTAGTTGGAATAGCAGCCTTATTTGATAAGAACTTTAAAGAAACTTTTCCTAAGCCAATATCCTCTTTAACTACGGTAATTATGTAATCATCATCAACAATAAAGATAGGCCCATCCCATTTTTTATCATCAGACATTCTAACTAAGTTATCAGCATCTCTTTCAGTAGCATCAACCTGACCTAATAAAAACCAGTTATCACTTAACTCAAACTTACTTGAATGAGACTTCCCAACCTCAATTGGAATTAATTTATAATCTGTACTAGATGTAAACTCATTAGTTTCCTCGCAAATATCATCTAAAGAGTTTTTCAATTGATCCCTATACTCTTCTGCTATCGGTTTAAAATACATATTATATAAATCCAATAATAATGACTGTTTATCAAAGGAAGAAGAAGGATCATTGTCAAAAATCGACTTTAATTGTTCTAGATCTTCATCCAACTTATTATTCTTCTGATTTCCTGATAAAAAGGTTTGAATATCATATTTAGTTTTCAAAAGATTCTTGACGATGCTTTTATACACATACTGCTTAGGAGCTCCACCCTTTGTAAGAATATCAGCCTCATCAATTGCAATCATAACTTCAGATACAGAAGGAATTCTTGTATAATCATCCTTATGAGCATACAAATTGGAATACATCATGACAACAAGCATTTTCAATGTTGGATCCTGACTTTTTAACTTCATTCCAACAATCTCTGCTAAATCAGACGGGGTTGTATCCTCAAGCTCAATAAAATTAAGCCTTCTAATTAAAGGAAATGACAATTGCGATCTATTATCATTTTTACATAATATTACTTGAAGCTTACTAGGATCCTTTAACTTTAACTCACCAGACTGTGATGTATAAATAGTAGCCTCCTGTAAAAATTCAAGTAAGAAACTATCTTCAACAGGCTTGGCTTTATCATATTCATCAAGTCTCAAGATAACTCTTTTTCCCTCATTACATGCTTTGATAGCTTTTGCAATAAACCCCGGAATTATTAATTTATCAGCATCCTTAGTAATGGCTGCAACTAAATTTACATCTTCAAAAGTCTCTTCCTTACCAGTCTTATCATTACATGTATATTTAATTAATTCTATCTTCTCACCAGTTATCTCTTCTAATACCTTAGAATATGCAATTGCAAAAGAGCTCTTACCAGTACCAGCAGGTCCATCTAAACAAAATGCATAAACATCCTGTCCAACACCTCTACCACCTAATGTTTGCATAAACCCAATATAAGTTCTCCAAATTAAATCTTCATTTGGTAAATAACCATGTTTCTTAAATAATTCTTTTATTCTTTCATAACTAATTTCTTCCATTCTTTCTACCTCTCCCCGTTTTAGATAATATTAAACTTTTTTGATTCTCAACATAGTCATAACTATCCATATGAATAAAATGATTTCTTATATCATCAAAATTTTGTGTATAATAAGCATTTCCTTTAAACTCTCTAAAATCATATTTTGGATAATTGTATCTATCTTCAAAACAAAACCAGTAAACCTTACAATGCTTAGATAGACTACATACAGCTAAATATGGATCAAAATCTGAAAAGACAACACACTTCTCGGCTTTTTTACTTTGTAAAAATTCACTAAGAGTTCTATGTGAATCCCCAACTCCTATATGATGATTATAATCATTATGAATTAAAGCTTCTTTTAATTCCTCAAAAGACTTTATATCATCATCAGCATAAATAACTCCACTTATAAATTCATTATATCCATAAATAATTGAAATATTATTTTTTAATAATAAAAAGCACATCTTTGCTAAAAGATCAGTGTATTCATACATTGAACCTGACATATCAAAATAAAAACTAAGTGGTACTGTTTTTTCAGCCCCTAAAGATGGAACATCAATAAATCTTTGATTAGGAATATCCATATAATTGTCAGTAGCCATATTTGTAATAAGTCTTGGATAATTATATCCCTCATCTCCACCAATTGCCCCTGCTCTTTCAAAGCCCATTTTATTTATATCACTATCTTTTTTAAAAGAAGTATCAATAAAATGTTTAACAGCTAATAATAAAACTTCCTCATCAACTTCATTTTTTTTATATTTCTTATCTTCTTCTTTTATATCAGTTTCAATAAAAGACTTCACAGGCTCAGTATTTATAATTCCCTTCTCAGTAGAATTTTTATATTTATCACTTTTCATTGCCCAGCTATATTTATAAAAAGCCATAACAATCCTCCACAACACTTTGCATAATATAATAATATAAAATAATTAATACTTCAATAAAAATAAGTTATATAAATTTACATTAATAATTATTTATTTTTTATATTACCAATAACAGTACTTGTAATTAAAGTTAATTCTAATATTATTCCCATAATAGAAAAAATATATATTTCATACATTAACCATAAAATTCCACCTATAAAACCTAACCACCTATATACCTTTGTATTTTTCTGCCATACAGCAATAGTTGAAGTTAAAGTTGCTACAACAGACAATAAACTAAAAATACCATTATATGTAAATATAGTAAATGCAATTATTACTATAATACTAAATACAAAAACAATAGAATCAATTCTTTGATCAACATTCTTCCCACTTTTTTTCATTTTCTCAGTAATATAAAATACCAAATCTCTAAGCATCATCACAATAGACATACACGCCCCAGTATATCCACCTAATAGCCCCATCGCAATGGCTTGCCCAAAATGAGCTAAAAAATTTGTAAATAAGATTTTATCTCTTTCTTTTATCAGAAAACTTGCACATAAAAAGCCATAATATATTACTGTGACAATTTGTGAAATAATATATACAACATTTATATTCAAAGTACCACCGCCTTATTAAATTATAGCACGTTTTTTATTATCCATAAATTTTAACTTTTTTTGAAGAAACTTTTCAAGATTAAACTCCCTTAATGAAATCATATCCACTACTACCTAAGTCAATTACAAAAAATAGTATCATTCTAATAAAAAAGTTAAAATAGACATTTTAAAAAAAATATGTTATAATATGTCATCGAAAAAAGAGATGTTACAAAGGGGAAAATAAAATGAATAATGAGCTATATTTAAGAGAATCCATTAAAGCATTTGATAAAGAAACACAAGATATAATATTATTATCTTTAGGCTTAGATACTAACGTAAGAATTCCAACTATATTAATCGCAAAAAAATATAATTATTCCACTGAAAAAGTACGTAGAATTATTAAAAAATTATTTACTATCAAACTATTTAACAACCAAACTATAGATAGTATTATTAATGAAATAAACAAAGAAAGAATTAGTAATAATCAAAATTTAATTATAGACTATAAAGCATATGAATTAATTAACTCAATTCACGAATTAAAAAGACTACCAAAGAAAAAAGAAAATAATAACGGCATAATTGAAAAATATTGTTTCGATAATACTGAGCAAGCTTCTCATTATAATGTACTAAGAAAAGAATATCTAAAAATAGTTGTGAAAATTAAAAAGGGCGAATTTGTAACTGAAAGAGAAAGATGTTTATTAAGAGACTACTTAGAAATAAAAAAAATTCTTGAATTATATAGTAAAAGAACACAACTAATTGAATCAATTAATGAGTTAAGAAGAGTTCCAAAAAATTCAATAACACATAATTTTAGTGAAAAATCTTTTTATGATGGTTCTGATCAAGGATATTACTATTTTAGACTTAGATCAAAAATCAATAAAATATTACAAAAAATATATAATCAGGAAAAATTATTAGAATATGAAGAAGAATATTTAGACGACTATTTCGCAATCAGTGAAACACTTGATAATTATAGTAAGAAAAAAGAGTTTATACAAATGCTTAAAGACGGAATTATAATACCTACTCAAACATATAAAAATCATAGTTCAGTAAGATTTTCAAATGGACAAGATCCAAATAATTATTACAGACAACTAATTTTAGATTGGAAAAAAATACAAGGTAAATTAGATAATAATGAATTTTTAAAATTAAGCGAAATTGAGCAAGTACAAGAATACATAGAAGTAAGGAAAGTTATTGATGATGGTAATAAGATTGAACAGTTGATAAATTTCATTAATCAAACAAGAAACCTTCCTCTAAAAAAATATGAATCAACATTTCAGGATGGAACAGACCAACATTCATTCTACATTGCAATGAGAAGAAAAATTAATAAAATTAAAAAGAAACAAATTAGAAGATTACAAACGCATAATGGCAGCTTATCATAAATATAGCAAAAGAACTCAGTTAATTAAAACTATTCATGAACTAAAAAGAGCACCAAAATTAAGTGAACAAAACAATAATAAATCAGAAAGAGTGTTCGAAGACGGAACAGATCAGGCAAATTATTATTTTTATCTTAGAAGAAAAATGATTTCTATATCCAAAAAAATAGATAATCAAGAAGAGTTATCCCTTGATGATGAAGAAACTCTTGAAGACTATCAAATAATAAAAGAAACTCTAGATTTATACAGTAGAAAAACTCAGTTTATAGAAACATTACATAAAAATAAGAAAATACCTAAGCAAACAAAAAAAGGTGAGAATGAAACTTTTATAGATGGCTCAAATCAAACACAATATTACCATTACTTAAAAAGTGAAATGGCTAGAATAGAAAAGAAGATTAAGCAAGGAGAAACACTAAGTTTTGCTGATAAAGAACGATTAGAAGAAATTAAAGAAGTAGAAGAAGTTGTTAATTTATATAGTAAAAAAAGTAAATTTATAAACTACATAAATACTATAAAAAAAAGACCAATGTATATAAATGAACATGAACAAATGAAGTACTACAAAAACTTAGAAAAAACAACATCAAAACTATTGCTTAAACAAAACAAAGGCATTATTCTAACACCATCAGAAAGAATAAAGCTTAGAGATTTTCAAGAAATAGAAAATGTTATTAGTTTTTATACTAATACACAGGAAGAAAATATAAAATTAATTCTTGATTTCTGTAAAAATAATAATATTGATATTTCCATAAATAAAGAATTAATTAATAAACCATTTTACGAACTATATGTAAAAATATGCTTTTTAAAAGATAACAATATTCCTATAACTGATAAAGATGGATTTATTAATCCCATTATGTATCAATCAGAAATAAATATGCAGTCTGTATATAATACTACATTAGATGAGCTTGTAAATAGATATATTGATGGACATGTAAATAGTACAAATATAGGTTTCGAATACAAAAAAATGTAATATGAGAAGGAGAAAATATGAACACCGTAATAAATGAAATAATTAATAATTATAAAGACCGTGGATTTAATCCTACTTTAACAAATAAAACAATAGAATTAATTATGACAATTCATAAATTACATAGAGTTCCTAAACTTAAAACATATAATAATGGAATTGTTGAAAAATATTTTACAGACGGAACAGAACAAGCTTCATATTATGCTTTATTAAGAACAAAATATAAAAACGTATTAAAAAAGATTAAAAATAAAGAAACACTAGATGCTGAAGATATAGAAATTTTATTTAATTATAGCGAAGTATATAAAGTCATCAAAAGCTATAATAAAAATGCACAATTAATTAAAACAATTAATGAAGGACAAAAAGTTCCAAGCTATGATCAAAAATTTGAAAGCGGAAAAAGTCAAAAAATATATTATGATAATTTTAGAAGAAAAATTAATAAAATTCTAGAAAAAATTCAAGATGGAATTGAACCAAATTTTCACGATAAAGAATTATTAGATGAATTCATAATAATCAGTAATGAACTAGATAAATATAGTAAAAAAGCAGAATATATAAAAGCCATTAAAAATGGCAAAAAAAATGAAGCAGATTATATATACTATAAAGCACTATACAATGCTTGGATGAATATTAAAGAAAAAATGAATGAAGCTAAACCCTTAACTCTAAAGGATATTGAAACAATTCAAGCATACATCGAAATATGTGCAATTATTGATAAATACAATAACACAGCTCAATTATTAAATACCATAGACAAAATACATAGACTACCAAAAAGAAATGAATTAAAATTTACTGATCAAACGGATCAAAGATACTATTATGATTCAATAAGAAAAGAAGCAAAACTAATTCATGAAAAAGAATTAAGAAAAGAAGTTCTAAGTGAAGATGAAATTAATCTTCTAGCGCAATACAAAAAAATAAGAAATAAATTGTATAAATATAGTAAAACAAGAACCTTAATACAAACCATTCATGAATTACAGAGAGTACCTAAAATTAAAGAGGCTAATGGTGGAATTATAGAAAGAAAATTTGAAGATGGTACAGAGCAAGCTGTATATTACTATTACATGAGAAAAAAAATGACCCATATATATTATAAAATGCAGAATAATGAACACTTATCATTAGATGACGAAGAAACTGTAGATGAATATAAGAAAATAAAAGAAGCAATTGATCAGTATAGCAAAAAGACTCAATTTATTAAAACACTTCATGAGCTTAAAAGGCCACCAAAAACATATGCATTGACAACAAAAATACCAGAAAGAACATTTACAGATGGACTTGATCAATTTTATTATTACCATCAAATACTAATTGATAAAGATAAACTTGAAGAAAAGATTAAAAATAATATCCCGTTATCATTTGCAGAATATGAAAAACTAAAAGAATGTCAAGAAGTATTTGATGTAATATTGATTTACAGTAAAAAACTTCAATTTATAAATCATATTAATAAAACAAGAAGAGATCCAAGAATTTCAGATAAGGGATGTAAAACCAATATGATGTTTGAAGATGGAACTAATCAAGATACATACTTTAGATGTCTTAGAAGAAGCGCAAGACAAATTAAGGAAAAACAAAAAAATAATCAGACATTAACTCCTATGGAAAAAAGAAAATTAGAAGATTACCAAACAATCGAAAACGTCCTTAGCTTTTATCCAAATAGCAAAAAAGAAAACATTACATTAATAACCATACTATGTCAAAACAACAATATTAATATTATCTTAAATCATGATTTACTAAGAAAATCATATTATGAAGTATACTGCAAATTATGTTTTCTAAATGATAACAATCTTCCAATAACTGATGAAGAAGGCTACATTAATCCAATTATGTATCAATCAGAAGAAAATATGAAAATAAACTACAATATAACTTTGGATGAATTAATTAATAAATATATTGATGGACACATAAATAGCTCTGGAAAAAATCTAATTAATAAAATAACACTAAAGTAATTTAAAAGGTACCAAATTGGTACCTCTTATTTTTTATTTTTAAAATTCTTATCAAACTGATATTCATGATACTTTTTTTCCGCCCTAACAAGCCCTGCTTCCATCGCAATAGCTAAGTACTTCTTAGCTTTTTTTATATCCTTTGTACACCCAATTCCATTATAATAAAAGTTTGCACCTAAATCATATATAGCTGCAATATGCCCATCCTCCGCACATTGAGAAATAATCTGGAAAGCCTTCTTTTTATCTTCTGATACACTCCCCAAACCAAAATAATTATATGCGCCAATAACAAATCTTGCATAAACTTTTTCATCAAATGATAAATTATCATCGTCAAGCATTTTCAGTATTTTAGGATAAGCTCTTTTTAATAACATATCCCCTTTTCTCAGGTCAACTTGTAAAACATCTCCTAAACCCAAAATATAAGAAATACCAATAGAATATTCACATAATGGATCATTAATATTCATACCCTTATAATAATACTCAATAGCTTTTTTATAATCTTGAGGACAACCATTTTCTTCTAAATCATAACTTCTACCTAATATATAAAAAGAAAAACCATCTTCTTTTCTTTTCAATTCATCTATATCAAACTTAATAATTTCCATATAAACTCCTAAATATTATTAATAAGATCTAAAGAAGTTATTTTGTTCTTCTCATTCCTATCTACTGCATCAACTATCCAATTATAACTTCTTAGTTGATCTTTCATTGCAATTATCTCATTAGGCGTAAACCATTTAGCATCGATTATCTCACTGTTATCAATATTAACATCACCACCAATAATATTAGTTGAAAATACCATACCAATAAAAGGATGTTCCTCATCAGTTTTATTAGAGATTTGCAAAATCCCTGTTAATTCCACTTGTAATCCACATTCTTCAAAAATTTCCCTTTTAGCACCATCAAAAATACTTTCTAAAGGATCAAGCCTTCCTGCAGGAATATTCCACTTACCTCGAACCATACCTTTTCCCTCTTGAACCAACAAATATTTACCATCTTTTTTTATAACTCCACCAACTACTATAACTGCCATATATTAATCCTCCTTCGCTAAACCACTAAGTATCTCCACATTTTCTAATTTTAACAAAAATCTACTAGGTAATAGTAATTTTGAATGTTTAAGTCCACTACCACATATAATCATATCACTATCCAAAACTTTTGAATCAATAAAAATCTTCCAACAACTAGGTAATCCTATAGGATTAATACTACCATATTCCATATTAGTGCTAGATAGTACAAACTCAAGATCAGCTACAGAAACCATTCTGGAATTAGTATGTTTTCTAACAGTAGAAGACATATTATACCTATATCCAGTAGGAACAAGTAGTGCCGCATAATTTATATTTTGCCCACGCTTACATTCACAAATTAAACAATTAACTCCTAAATAATTACTAATATCATAATGTTCAAATAACTTTATTCCATCCATATAATGAGAATCAATTTCAGCAACATAAAAATCATTAATTTCTTCACTGAATCTAGTCTTTATATAGTTATATGATCTACTACATACCAAATCGTAATTATCAATTACTTTAACAAAATCCAACTTTTCTTTCATAAACATACTACTCCATATAATTCCAAATTCCCAGATGTCCCCCTACTTTAATTGGATTATCTAAAACTTCTAAGTCCTTAAGAATCCATGCATATCTGCCAGGTGCATACTCTCCTGCAATATATTCATTATAATCAGTATTTTTTATTTTTTCGATAAAAGAATCTGTCATTAAAACACAATCTTCTAAATAGCAAGAACATATAATATGACCAAAATTCAGATTATTATAATCAACAAGATTCATAAGTTCAGAATTATTTCTGCATCTCACTGGAATTGGCGTTGAACTCGCATGAATATATAATCTTCCCCTATAATTAGTTTTCCAACTTCTTGTTTCAATTTTTTTAACACCATTTTTTACTAATGACGCGTAGGGCTCCGTTAAACTAAGTACTTTCATAATAACCTCTATCTCTCATTTGCTAAAATCTCTTTTTTTATTTTTTTGAATATCTTTAGATGACCTTGATGATTAGGGTGTAATCCGTCAATATAATCATCATACTCCAATAAATCTCTCATCCTAACATATCCTACACTATTATTTAAACAAATATCACATAATGTCTCATCATACAAATCAATAATATCATTATCAAATACTACTCCAGGCTTACACTGACAATCATCACTAACTTCCATAATACCTAAGACTGTAATATTACAACCAGATATTTTTACTTGACTAATAATATCTATAATGTTTTTTGAAAAAACATCAATATCTTCTTTTATATTCTTATTGACACTTCTACAAGAATTAATACCTATTGATAAAATCACTTCATTATTAACACCATCAAACCTAAAAGTTTCCAAGATACCTCTTATTCTTAATGAAATATCATTACTAACAGCATCTGGAAAACCTACTATATGCACATAATTACTACAACTTATACTCCCCCTCATCCAAACTCATAATATAGTTTTTAAACATGGAAGTCCACCCATTACTTTCACAGTCTCCTATACCATAAACAATACTATCACCAATTATTATATAATTATTTTTCACTAATCCTCCTTATAATATGTAGATGCATAAAACTCATTATTTCTCAACATCTTATCAATACTTTCAAAATTAGTATTGGCAAACTCGCAACATAATTTTAATATTTCATCTTCATTATCATTACAAAGCACATATCTCTTAATTGAACCATCCACAAATTTAAATATAAATACCTTTTCTTTTCCAAGATATTCATTCCAGAAACCATTTTTTAATGAATCACAAATATAGTCTTCAAATATACTAATATCCTTATTTGGAAAAACAATTCCATAATTGCTACCATAAACCTTAATATCAAAATTACATTTTTTTAATCTATCTATGTGGTTAACACCCATTACATAACTATAGTTCATAGTACATATCCTCCCTACTTTGTACTTACAATATGATAATCTTCTCGATCATTTACAATCAGTGCTTGATTATCAGATAGTTTTATAAACTTAACATCAAGATTTTTTTTCATAATACTATCTTCTAAAAGAGTATACTTATCACTACTATTATAGTGAGGTAAAATATAACCATCAATTAAATTCATTGCAGAATAATCACTAAGTAAAGGTGCATCATTTATATCATCCAGCACATCAACATATTTAATTGAAGGAGAAGCAATACAAGCACCAGCACTTTCTCCAATATATATCTTTTTAGATGCAAACTCAATAAGTTCATTAAACACATCTTTTATCTTTAACTGCTGTAGTAAATAAAAGCAATTACCCCCACTAACAAATACTGCATCAAGTATATTAAACTTATTAAGAATATCTTCCCTACTATCAGAAGAAATATTGATATCAATTAGATTATACCCCATATCAATTAAGGACTTTTTTAATCCAATTATATAATCTTGATTATCTTTTAACTCATAAGCAACACCAATAAAACCCACAGTGGAATTAATAGGTAAATATTGTTTTAGTACTTCTCTATTACTAGATAATAAAATTTTCATATCATGTCACCCATACTTTCCTATTTTTGATGAATATCAATTTGATTATATGGAATAGAAATACCACACTTTTCAAGTCCAACTACAATACACCTTAAAGCATCTCTTCTAATTTGTACTTTCAAAAGAGGATTACAATAAACCTTAATTTGATATTTAATAGATGAATCAGCCAAGTCATTTATACCCCTATATTCACAGTTATCAACATCTTTACATTCTTTTATAGAAGAAACAATTTCTAAAATAGCTTTCTCACTATCTTCAACACATAACTCATAGGGCATAGGAATATCAATATTAATCAAATTAGATACAACCTCAACTTGCTCAATATTTCTATTAGAAATTGACACAATATTAAAAGAATAAACATCTTCAACCCTTGTCGTTTTAAGACCAATAGTTAAAACTTTACCAGTAATGTCTCCAAATTTAATGACATCACCAACTTGATAATAATTATCAGAAATAATATCAAATCCCTTAATAATATCTTTCAAAGCATCCTGAATCGCAAATCCTATAATAATTCCAATAATTCCAACACCAGCCAGCATAGAAGTAATATTGATACCAAAAATCCTAAGAATAATTAAGAAAGTTATTATGATAAAAATATATCTAATTATACTCCTTAGCATTCTAAAATATGTTTTACCTTTTTTACTAGATAAAAATTTTATTTTTCCACTACTGACCCTAGAACCAAACATTCCAACAATAATATTATAAACAATAATACAAATAATTATAGTAACAATAGACCATATTGTTCTAACTACCCATATATTATTAAAAATACTCATCATATCACCCCTAACAATTATTTCTTTTGTTTTTGTAACGCCCTTAATGATAAATTACAACTATCATCATATTTGCAAAAAGACTCTTCATCTATATATAAATCACCAGTTTCAACAAAAGGTGGTACACCAAGCCTCAATATAGGTTTTTCAATTTTAAAACAAGGT
>CACWWC010000035.1 GCA_902764545.1 uncultured Erysipelotrichaceae bacterium
AAGCCTATGGAGAAGAAAGAGAACTTTCTCAATGAAGTAGGAATTTTGGGCGGTGACGACCAAAGCGAATAATTTATTTGAAAATTATTCTTTTGTTCTGAATGTCTGATATAATAAGCAATAACCAGGAGGTCTTCGGATGAAAACAGTAGATGAAATAAAAAAAGAGTTTGAAATTTATAAACCAAATAATGAAAAACTAGTTGATAACCTAGAAGGATTTAATGTGTATTTAATGATTGGTATAGATGATTTAGATGCAACAGAAGAAGATTACAAAACAGAAATAAAAGAAAATAATAATTGGCAATTAAGAGCTAAAATAAGAAATTTTTTCTTCTTCATCTTTCAAGAAGAAGAAGTTGACTTTTATGATGAAGACAATGAAATATTATTAGAATTAATAAAATTATCAACAGAACATAGAAATTTATTTAAAAAGATTCAAGAAACAGTAACAGAAGATAACTATATGGATCTCTTTAAACTTGTAGAGTTTTCAACTATATATTATGGAGATGCAATAGACTACTTTGATTTTAAAAGAGATAGGCTAGAAATGGCTTTAAAAGGATTATATATGTGTAACTCTAGATATGAAGATAACACAGCTAAATTTTATGAGTTTGCATATGAATATATAAAAAAATATGAAGATAATAAAGAGAAGGCAAAATCTATTACAAATAACTAGAAAAAAATATCTATCTATGATAGAATATTTTTTGTTTATAGGGTGGTGATATTTTGAACAATGAGTTAGCAAATCAAATTAGAAGTAAAGTAGATATTGTTGATATTATTGGTGAAAGAATCCCACTTGTTACAAAAGGAAAGAACTTTTTTTGTGTATGTCCATTTCATGATGACACAAATCCATCAATGTCAGTTTCAAGAGAAAAACAAATATATACATGTTTTTCATGTCATGCAACAGGTAATGTTTTTACATTTTTAATGAATTATGAACACATGGATTTTAAAGAAGTATTAAAATATTTAGGAAATAGAGTAGGAATAGATACCGGAAATATTAAAGTTACAAAAAAAACAAATAAAAATGATAAATTATATGAAGCATATAACTTTTCAGTAAAATATTTTCAAAATAATTTACAAAGTAGTATAGGACATAAAGCAAAAGAATATCTATTCAAAAGAAAGATAGATGATACATTAATAAAAGAATTTGAAATAGGCTTATCACAGGATAAAAGAGATGATCTTACAAAATTACTACAAAGTAAACAATACGATTTGGTAACATTAAATAGAATAGGATTATCAAGTGATGACCATGATATATATAATGATAGAATTATGTTTCCATTATATGATATAAATGGAAGGACTGTAGGCTTTAGTGGAAGAATATATAAAGACAATAATCAAAATAAATATCTAAATACAAAAGAAACAGATATATTTAAAAAAGGTCAATGCTTATATCATTATCATATTGCAAAAGAAGAATGTAGAAAGAAAAACTCCGTAATTGTAATGGAAGGCTTTATGGATGTTATAAGAGCATCATCAATAGGGATAAAAAACACGGTTGCCTTAATGGGAACAGCGCTTACAAAAGAACAAATAATTTTAATTAAACGACTATCTAATAACATAATATTATGTCTTGATGGAGATGATCCAGGACAACATGCAACGCTAAGTATAGGAAATACATTACATGAACAAGGAATTGAAGTTAAAGTAATAAAATTACCTAACCCAGATGATCCAGATACATATATCTTAAATAACGGTAAAGAAAGATTTGAAGGATTAATATCATCTGCAATCAATTTCTCGGACTATAAAATAGAAAGATTAAAAGAAAATGTTGATTTTAGAAGTGATGAAGAAAAAGCAAATTATATCAATGAAGTATTAAAAGAAACATCAAAATTAGATGATGAAATTAGAAGAGAAGTAGTACTAAAAAGACTTGCAAAAGAATTCGATATAGGTTATAATACACTGGAAATGCGTATAAATAGCTTTATTAAAGACAAACCTAAAAAAGAAGCTATTGTAATCCCGAAGAAAATTTCAACAAAAAAAAATAAGTATACCAAAGCTTATGAACAGATAATATATTTTATGCTTAATAATGATTGGGTAATTACTCAAGTAGAAAAAGAAAGATTGATATTCCCAACGGAAGAAATGAGAGCTATATGTAGTGAAATATCCTATTATTATAAATTGCATGGTAATATAAATGTTGCAGACTTTTATACTTATATTCAGGATAAAGAGAACATTCTAATACTATTAAATAATATTTTAGGAGAATCCTACTCGGAAAAAACTACGAAAGATGAGTTGTTCTTATATTTCAAAGTCGTAAGAGAATATTGCGAAAAGCAAGAAATAAAGAGACTCACAAATAAGATGAAAAAAGAAGTAGATCCGATAGAACAAGCCAAAATAGTAGAGAAGATTAGAAAGTTAAGGTTAGGAGATAGTGAATAATGGTCGAAGTAATAAAAACTATTGATGAGAGAAAAGAAAAACTAATTGCATTAGGTAAGAAACAAGGATTTATAACATATGAACAATTAGCAGAACAATTAAAGGGATTGGATGTTGACAGTGACACTTTAGATGAATTATACAATTCACTAGTTGCAGAAAATATCGAAATCGTATCAGAAGATGGTAGTGATGATGCCTCAGGAGAAGAAATTACACATGATATGTCAGTTGAAAATCTAACACTATCAAAAGATGTAAAAATAAATGATCCAGTTAGAATGTATTTAAAAGAAATTGGACGTATTAATTTGCTTACATCAGATGAAGAATTTGAATATGCCAAAAGAGCAGAAGAAGGCGATGAAGAAGCAAAAAGACTACTTGCAGAATCAAACCTACGTTTAGTAGTTAGTATTGCTAAAAGGTATGTTGGACGTGGAATGTTATTTCTAGATCTTATTCAAGAAGGAAACATAGGTTTAATGAAAGCAGTTGATAAATTTGATCCAACAAAAGGTTATAAATTCTCAACATATGCAACATGGTGGATAAGACAGGCAATCACCCGTGCAATAGCTGATCAGGCAAGAACAATCCGTGTACCAGTACATATGGTAGAAACAATCAATAAGCTAGCAAGAGTTCAGAGACAATTAACTCAAGAATTGAATCGCGAACCAACTGATGAGGAGATTGCCAAAAAGTTAGGAATAACAGTAGAAAAAGTCCGTGAAGTATATAAAATATCACAAGATCCGGTATCTCTTGAAACTCCAATAGGAGAAGAAGATGACTCTCATTTAGGAGATTTTATTAAAGATGAAAGAACGATGGGACCAGAAGAATATGCAACTGTAGAAATGTTAAAGGAAGAACTACGAGGAGTACTCGCAACATTAACAGAAAGAGAAGAAAAAGTATTAAGACTACGCTTTGGTCTAGATGACGGACAATGTAGAACACTAGAAGAAGTTGGACAGATATTTGGTGTTACAAGAGAAAGAATAAGACAAATAGAAGCAAAAGCATTAAGAAAATTAAGACATCCATCACGTTCTCGTAAATTAAAGGATTTCCTAACAGATTAATGAAAATTAATGCAAGACTTAAAAAAATAGGAGATTTAGTTGAGGCTAACTCCTTTTGTTTAGATGTTGGATGTGATCATGCTCTACTAGATATTTATTTAATACATAAAAATAAAAATATAAAAGCAGTCGCATCAGACATAAAAGAAGGCCCTTTAGAACAAGCTAAAAAAAATATTAAAAGAGAACGTTTAGAAAATAGAATAGAAACACGATTAGGACCAGGATTATCTACATATACAAGTGAAATTAATACAATAATTATTTCAGGAATGGGTGGAAGAAATATAATCGGTATATGTAAAAATGATTTAAAAGTATTAAAAAAAGTAAGTACTATAATAATAAGCCCAAATAATTATCAAGAAGATGTTAAAAGATATTTATGCAAAAATGGTTTCTATATAGAAAATGAAGAATTTGTAAAAGACAAGAATTTTATCTATCAAATTATCATATTTAAAAGAGGAAAACAAGCATATTCTAAAAAAGAATATTTCTTTGGCCCAGTATTTTTAGTCAAAAAAGGTCCATTATTTAGAGAATACTATGAAAGAGAACTAAAAATGCGTGAATTATTAGAAACAATGTTACCAAATAGTTATAGGTTAAAAAAATATATTCTTAAAAGAGAAATCAAAATGATTAAAAATGAAATAGAAGACTAGTAATTAGTCTTTTTTTGTTTTATAATTATAGTTAGATATATTACTGAGGTGTAGAAATGAAAAAAGTAGTAGTAATGATTATAACTATTGTATTAACGCTAGCTTATAATCTAAATGTTTCTGCTAAAGATGCCTTCAAATCAATAAATAAATATAAAGAAGAATCTTTAGAATATATTATTAAAAGTTATAATGAAAATGAAAAAAATGATGGAATGATATGTGCTGGAACATATTTGAAAGATAAAAATGAAAACAATAATAGTGAGTATAATGATACTCAAATTATACTTGTTAAATATAATAAAGAAGGAAAAAAAGTTTGGACTTATGATTATGGGAAAACAATAGAAGATAAACTATTCTATATAACATATACATACAAAGATAATAAAGTAGATGGATATTTATTAGTAGCCAATGAAACATCTAATATAGAAGAAAATAAAGAATTAGCTCCAACATTCATAAAAGTTGGCCTTTATGGAAAAGAAGAAACAACAAAAAGTCTAAATCTACCAAGCAATGCAAATGTAAACAAAGTAATAACATCATATAATGAAGAAAATGCTGTAGATGGATATATAATAATAGGTGAGAAAAACACAGATAATAAAAAAATAGGTTTTATCTCTAAATATAATCTAGACTTAGATCAAGTATGGGAAAAAGATATAAATGATGATAATTACCAATCAATAAGTGTTAAAGATATTATTTTAGTAAAAGATAATACAACAAAGTTTTATGCTGCTATACTAAATTATACAAATGAGAATGAAATAAAAAACAAATTAATAAAATTTGATGTAGATGGAAACGAGCAGGAAACTATAAAAGAAGATTTTGAAGAAGAAGATACACCAAAATTATTAGAATTAGATAATTCATATATTGTATATGGCTATACAAATGAAGTTAAATTAAAAAATAATAAATCAACAAGCTATTATATGATAAAGTACAATATAAATAATGAAGAAGAATGGGATACAATAGGTAATAATCCAATCAACAAAAAAGAAAAAATCCAAATGCAAAAAATTCTAAATGAAGAAAAACAAGAAGAATACATTATTATGACTACTAGCGATATAGATTCAAGTATTGAAATAACTAGAATTGATAATAATGGATTAATACAAAATAAACTTAAAAAGATTAACAATGAATATTATGATATAAAAAACTTTTTATTTAATAATAACATTCTATATTTTGTAGGACAGATAAATTGCCCTGAAGATGACAACTGTGACTATGATATGAAATCATTACTATTAATAAGCACAGAAGACAAAGTAATAGAAGTAGAAGAAAGTGATAATACATTAATCTTTATAATATCAGGCACAATATTCATATTCATATTAGCGCTTGTTATATATAGAAGGCAAAGAAAAAACAAACTTACATAAAAAACCAAATTAGGTTTTTTTTCTTTTTAAATATAATAATCCACCAGATATATTAGAACACATAATTATTAATAAATATATTAGTAACTTATACCCAACTTTATAAAATATTAAATTTATAATAATTAATACTAGAGTAAAAATAAAAGAGATAATAAAATTATAAATAAACTTGGAACTAGAAAATTTCTCTATCCTATAACCATTAATTATAAAAATAATTATAATTGAACATATTTTTAAAACATTAAAAACATTTCCATCTAAAATATTATAATAATGAAGTATAGACAATAAAGATATTAATATCACTAAAACCACAATATTTGTTAATATAGATTTAAATAATTTCATGATTCACCTCTATTAATTAATATGTAATGAATAAATAAATAATTCATGTTAAAAATAATTATAGGTGATTAAATGAAATATTTAACTATTATATTTAGAAGTGTTTTCTTTTATATATTAATTGTTTTTGTATATAAAATTATGGGCAAAAGAGAAGTAGGAGAATTATCAATTGTAGATTTAATAGTTTCTCTTTTCATCGCAGAATTAGTCGCAATATCCATAGAAAATTATAAAGAGTCATTTTTAATATCATTTGTCCCAATAGTCATTTTAGTATCATTACAGATATTATCATCCAAAATATCACTAAAAAGTAAAAAAGTAAGAGATGTATTAGACGGAAAACCATCTGTTATTATTAATAGAGGTAAAATTAACTTTAAAGAGATGCTAAAACAAAGATATAATATAGATGACTTATTAAGTCAATTAAGAAATCAATCAGTAAAATCAATAGAAGAAGTAGACTACGCTATATTAGAAACAAATGGTAAACTATCAATATTTAAAAAAAGCGAAAGTGATAATAAATATCCTATACCTGTGATAATTAATGGAATAATAGATGAAGAGACATTAGTACAAATTAAAAAATCAAAGAACTGGATTAGAAAGCAATTAGATAAACAAAATGTTATATTAAACAATATTTTTTATTGTTTCTACCAGGATAATAGCCTATATATAATAGAAAAAGACAAGATAAATTGACAATATATTTAAACCTATAAATATAAAATAATAGTAGGTGATTTAATTGAAAAGGATACTACTATTATTATTTTTAATAATTGTCTTGATTCTATTAGTAAATAAAAAAGAAATAAAAGAAAATAATATAAGTGAACTTAGAGGTATATATATAAGTTATATAGAAATAAGTAAGTACTTAAACGATAAAGATGAAATATCAAGTAAAAAAGAAATAGATAAAATGATAGATAACATAAAGATAATTAATTGTAATACTATAATTCTCCAAGTAAGACCATCAACAGATTCTATTTACAATTCTAAAATATTTCCAGTAAGTAAATATTTATCAAGTAAAGAAAGTTACCCATTTGATGTTTTAAAATATTTTATAGAAAAATCCCATGAACAAAATTTAAAAGTAATAGCCTGGATAAATCCATATAGAATAAGCACAACTTCAAATATTAATGAAATAAAAGAAAATAGCCCAGCATTTAAATATATTGATTCAGATGTTGTATATATAGGTAATGGAATATTCTTTAATCCAGCAAAAGAAGAAGTAAAACAATTAATTATCGATGGAGTAAAAGAAGTATTAAATTATAAAGTAGATAAAATACTTTTTGATGATTACTTTTATCCAAGTAATGATATAGATATACTTGAGTATGAAAAAGTAAAAGAAAAGAAAACAATAGAAGAGTTTCATCTAGAAAATGTTAATGATCTTATAAAGAGAGTACATACTGAGTGCAAAAAGAAAAATATTCCTTTTGGAATATCTCCAGATGGGAATATAGAAAATAACTATAATAAAAATTATGCAGATGTAAAACAATGGTTATCAAGTAGTGAATATGTAGACTTTATAATGCCACAGTTATATTATGGATTTAATAATACAACAAAACCGTTTATAAAAACGATAAACGAATGGAACGAATTAATAAAAAATAAAGATATTGATCTATATATAGCTCTTGCTTTTTATAAAGTAGGTACAATAGATACTTATGCAAAAGATGGAAAAGATGAATGGATAAATAATAATAATATTATTATGAAAGAAATTATTTATTCAAGAAACATAACTCATTATAAAGGATTTTCTTTATATAGATATGATAATATTTTTGATGAATCAAACTTTACAAATACAAGTTATTCTGAGTTAAAAAGTGTAAAGCGGATATTAAAATAATATATTATTTAAAAAAGTTTGTTATAATTAAATAGAAGGTAAGGTGATTATGAAGAAAAGAGGATTTACACTAGTAGAATTACTTGTAATGTTGGTAGTATTAGGAATATTAACCGCAATAACTATTCCTAATGTTGTAGGTATATTACAAAACAATAGAGAAGATGCGATGTTTGATGATGCTTATAGATTATATGAATTAGTTCTTGCAAAAGATGCAGTTACTAAAATCAAGCCGACATCTGATTCAGTATGTAAAAAAATAACAATGGAATCACTTGATTTAAATCAAGATTTTAAGAGTGGCCCAAATGGAGGAACATATAATAAAGAAGATTCATATGTGTTAATAAAAAGAGTGACTGATGCCGGTGTAATAAAATATAAATATTGTGTACGAATAGTTGAAGAAAAAGATGGTGAAAAATATGGAATCGATTTAGCAACAATCGATAAAATATCCAAAAAAGATACAAATATTTTAAATAACATCACAACAACACCAAATAATTCAGATTGTCAATGTTCAAGTATTGAATAATAAATTGTAAAGTTAATAAAAAAATATTGCAAAAAGAAATTTAATATGATAACATTTATTTATAAAGATAAGGAAGGAAAGTGGAAAAATGAAAAAATTAAATAAAAAAGGATTTACATTAATTGAGTTACTAGCAGTTATAACAATTATGGGTATATTAATGTTAGTAGCAATACCGGCTATCTCAAGAACTATAGAAAATTCAAGAAAGGATACATTCGCTAGCACAGCAGGAACATATATTAATGCTGCACGAAATATGTGGTTATCGGATTCATTTCAATGCAGAACAGGCAATTACCAAACTGCTCCAAATACTATACCATCATCTTTAGGTAATGGGACTTATTACATAATGATAGATAGCAGTTTCGCAGGCCAAAGTGAAGGTGCAACAGGAGGTTCAACTGGAAACAAACGATATTCAGTACCTATGTTGCTTCAATCTGGTGGAAAGTCATCATGGGGAAATGCTGACGTAACTGGAATTATTGCTGTTACAGTTGCAGGAAGCGGGACTGCATCATCGTCTGCAACATATAAAATAGCATTAACAGATGGTAAACATGGAATAAAATCACTAACGTCAGAAGAGGCATTAAAGAGAAATGTTGTTAATCCATCTGTTACAACTAAAACATTAACAAAATCCTCAGTAACTGTCTCAAGCGATTTAGGTGTTAACATCAGTACAATAGAAAATTACCTTTGCGAAGAAAATTAAATTTTTAGTCTAATAGTATAGATGACAAGTAAATAGTAAGGAATAGTTGGAAAACAATATTTGTAATAAATAATTTACAAGTATTGTTTTTTTTTGGTATTATGTATATATAAGATAAGTAAAGTAGGTGTGGTTATGGCAGAAGGTTATTCTAATAAAGAATATGATTATCAAGAATTAAATAATATAATAAGTAATAGTGTATACAATTCTAGTAGTGCTGATGCAAGTGAAGCAAATAAATATAATCCAGATGATATTGAGGAGGTTGACTTTGAAAATATCAGTACTGAGATTCATTTATCTAGTAACAGTGTATACAATAATAGCATGTATTATGGTCCAAAAGAGGAAACTAGCTCCGGAGACGAAATGGTTGACTTAATTGGTAACATGACACAAGATGAATACAATCAGTATATATCAGAACTTAAAGATAATTATGATACAACAATAGAACAATACGAAGGACAACTAGATGAGATTGAAAAGCTTCTAAAAGAACTTAATCTGACAGATAGTGATATTGTTAGATGGGAAGATATATATGTACGTGGTAATGCTATAACAAGTCTAAATCAACAGATTGAACTGTGGCTAACGCATCATGAGGATGAGTTATCAGAAGAGGCAATAGATTTTATTGATAAAACTGAATCAAATGAAGAAATATATAAATATCTAATTGACCATTATAGTGAATGTAAAGATATTTATGATGAAGTTATGTCACATAAAGAAGAAGACAATAAATATGTAAAAGAAGTATTTGGCTATTTGGGAATTAATAACATAGATGAATATGCAGCATATAAAGATAAATTATATTTGTTAAAAGATAATATTGAAGAAGCAATTAAAACAACGAAAAATATGAAAGATAGTGCCTATTATGATAATTTAAAATACTTAAAGGCATATCAAGACTTTGGGATAGGTGTATCAGTCCAAGATGGGAATGATATTATAAATATGGTTGACCAATTTGGTTTTTATGATTTTGAAGAATATCACAAAAATCACCCAAATGTTTCTCCATTAGAATACTATGAATATCTTACCACGCACGTCAGTAATTTTAATCCTTCAAATATAAGAGGTATTGATAATTTTGGAGATTTAGAGACTATCATCAAAGCAAAGAATACAGCACCAGATTTATACAAGACATATGCATATCTATATAGTAACGATAAAGATAAATTCGAATCAATGTTTGATGACATGAGATATGAAATTAATAATTTGGAAGGACAATTACGCGCAAATGATTTTCTAAGCCATCTGGGAGTAGCAGATGGAGACAATGATATATTAGAAGCAGCTGCAAATGAATTAGGGATAACTACAGAAGGATTAAAAGATGGGCTCATAAGCTTTGGAGAGGGACTATATTATTCTGTAGAAGCATTGGGAACAGCACTCGGAATTTGTAAAGAAAATAGGGCAATGTCTGCGGAAGAATACAAAAGAATGTATATTTTATATGCATTGCTATCAGAAGAAGAAAAAATAGGACTAGGTGTTCTTACAAAAGATGAAAATGGTAATGTTACAAATGCAAATGAAAATTCCATAATCGATTATACAAAAGAGTATAGTGGTGGAGGACTACTATCTGGAACATATCAAGTTACCCAGGGGATAGGTAACATGTTACCAAGTATGGCCGTAAGTGCCGCTATAACATACGTTTGTCCAGTAGCAGGAGCTGCAACAATAGGCTCAATTGCCAGTAGTACGTTGATGGGAATATCTGCTGGTGGCAATGCATATCATAGTGCAATGGTTGATGGTAGCAGTGTATTCGGCGCTATAATGTATGGTATAGCTACTGGCGCGAGTGAATCAATCAGCGAAAGAATTCTCGGTGGTTTACCATTCTTAAGTGATGCAAAGGTTACATCATGGGCAACATACTTGCAAGCTATGGCAAAAGAAGGAACCCAGGAAATGTTTCAGGGAGTTATGGATATAGTGTATCAATCCGCACTATTAGGAAAGGATTTGCCTGATGATCCAGCTGTATTCGAAGATTTATTAAAACAAGGATTTTACGGAGCAGTTACTGCGGGAATAATGCAGGCACCTGCCTTAGCCACATCCAGATATGGTGCATGTCTATTTAAGAAATTAATGAAAGACAATAATGTATCGGTAAAAGAACAACAAGCAGCAATTCAAGCAATGAGAGAAACAGATACACACGGCATCTTAACAGATTTATCAGATGATGAAATAAAACTGAAGTATGGAGAGGGTATATTAAATTATGCCGAAGCAATTCGTATTCAAAACCAGTCAAATGTTGATATTCAAACAGCAATGTTAATGTATCAGAATAATGTATCTGAAGAAGTTGCTACAATAATGAAGAAAAGCAATGTAAGTGTAGAGATAGCCAAACAAATGAATGAATATGGTGTTACTGCAGTGGCTGCTGATATAATGTTAAAATATAATAACAATATGGATCCTGAAGTAGCGACAATAATGGCGGATAATAACATTGAAAATTATGATGTTGCATACAACATGTTTAAATATGAAGTAAATCAAAATACAGCAGAAATAATGAATGAACATCATTGCTCAAAAGAAATTGCAGTTACAATGGATAAATATAAAGTAGGTTATGATGTAGCAACAAAAATAGTAACAGAAGGAATAACCGACGAAGCAACAATTGATATT
>CACWWC010000036.1 GCA_902764545.1 uncultured Erysipelotrichaceae bacterium
CATTCTTACCTTAGAGAAATATATAATCAACGAAAAGGATATGGAAAATGTCCTATTTGCAGAAAAGAGAAGTAGCAATACTTCTTTTTATGTTTTATAAAAATATCACAACACTTTGAGTTGAGAGAAAATACGATGTGGACATTGTCTATTTAATCAATATGTAGTATAATATCCTTGTAAACAAAGGATAAATTGGATGATGACTTTGTCCACATTTTGTCCACATTGAACAAATTATTAGTAATATTCATAATACAAATAATACTGATAATAATATGTACTAAATGCTCATAAAATAAGGCTAAAAGCCATAATACTATATGTACCAAATATAGTGATAATATGCTCAAAAAGGGAGCATGTGGCAGTGGTAAAAAATATAAGCAATTTGTAAAAATTACAGCACTATCTACACATTATCTACACTTAACAGAATTTGGAAAAATCTACTGAAAGTCTTATAACATAAGGTTAAATAGTATTTGTTCACTTCGAAAGTGGTATTGGTAAAAAAACATGATATAATTATATAGAGGTTGATAGTATGAAGAAGAAAAGTTTAAGAAAAGTATTAGCAAAAATATATAGATTATTAGATTTTAAACAAAAATTTAAGTTTTTAGTTATTATACTAATAATGATTGCATCAGCTGTATTAACACAAATGACACCAAAGGCAATTGGATGGTTAACAGATGATGTTTTAAATGTAAATGGTGTGACATTTGAAAAAGTTATTCCTTTTCTTATCTTAATTTTGGTAGTTAATGTTGCTAACGAAATAATTAAGATTATAAGAAGAGTAATGGTAGAAGATGTAGCAACAAGGACAGAAAAGAAAGCACGTGCAATGGTTATAAAGTCATTATTAATGGCACCATTATCTTATTTTAGAAAAAATATGACTGGTAATATTCATGGAAGAATGAATAGATGTTTAGATGGAACTATAAAATTAGAAAAACTATTGTTTATGGATTTTGCACCAGCTATATTTAATAGTGTTGCTGCCATTATAACAATTTTTTTAACTTTACCTATAACCTTAGCTTTACCAATGTTAATGGTCATTCCTATAGGTGTTATCATTGTTTTAGCGCAAATAAATAGTCAAAGAGGAATAAGAGTAGAACTTTTAGAAAGTAAGTCAAGTATGGATGGAACAATAGTTGAGCTTATTAATGGAATAGAAGTTATTAGAATTTGTGATAGTGTTAATTTTGAAACAAATAGATTTGATACTAAATCCGAATTTTTACGAAATAAAGAAATGAAACATCATAAAGCAATGGCTTGGTATGACTGCTTAAAATTTATAAATCAAGCATTATTCACTGTATTAATAATTGGTTTATCTACTTATTTAGCAACTAAAGGCATAATATCAGTAGGTGCAGTTTTAACTGCATATCTATGTTTTAACCAATTAACAAAACCTTTAGAAGAATTACATAGAATATTTGACGAAGTATCAGAATGTACAATATTAGCAGGTGATTTCTTTGAAATGGTTGAAATACCAAATGATTTCTCTTATTTAGAAACAAAAAGAGAATTAAATAATGAAGTAACAGATGAAATTATAAACATTAGGAATTTAAATTTCTATTATTCTGAAGATAAAGATAAATTGATTCTAAAAGATTTTAATATTGATATTGAAAAAGGCATGTATTTAGGAATAGCAGGTCCTTCAGGATGTGGTAAATCATCATTAATAAAATCAATTTGTAAATTAGAAAAAGCAGATGGTACTATAATCTTGGATGATACGAATATAAACAATTTAAATAGAAAAGATATTTCTAATATAATTGCCTTAGTTCCTCAAAGCCCATTTTTAATAGCTGGAACGATTTATGAAAATATTACTTATGGAATTAATCGAGATGTAACAATTGAAGAAGTAGAAGAAGCAGCAAGAAAAGCTTATATACTTGATTTTATAGAAGAACTTCCAGAAAAATTTGATACAGTAATATCTGAAAGTGGTAATAATTTATCTGGTGGTCAAAGACAAAGAATAGCAATAGCAAGAATATTCTTAAGGAAACCTAAAATATTAATATTAGATGAAGCAACAAGTGCTCTTGACAATACATCAGAAAAACATATCCAAAGTGAAATAGAAAAGTTACAAAAAGAAAACAATACTACTATAATAGCAATTGCTCATAGATTAACTACTTTAAAAAATTGCGACAAAATAATAGTATTGGATAAAGGTAAGATTGAAGAAAGTGGTAAATTTGATGAATTAATTGAAAAAGATGGAATCTTTAGTGATATGTATTATGGAAGATTAAAATAAAAATTTATCTACACTTTTATCTACGTTTTAGTAGAGTTTTGCCAAATATGATTTAATACGAATTAGCGTAAAATAACGTGTTTTAAAGGATTTTGAATAGTATTTAAATTCTCAGAATTACGAAACATCGCATCCATGTGGCAGTGGGGAAAAGTACAAACAATGTCATGGAAAGTAGTAAAAGCCCAGTAATTACGGGCTTTTTTCATGTTCCGAATACTTCGGAATATGCACATTAGATACCTTTTTGGATACCTTCCGTAGAGTATCTAAAAGGAGTCTAGATACCCAAAAATTGTATTAAAATGCAAAATTTCGCATCGATAAAATCACAATATTTCTTTTATTTATTGAGTTTGTAAAAATTTATTCAAGAAAATAAGATGAAATCGTATCCATTGCCAAAATGATATAGGAAAATGAGTTTAAAAGTATGGTATAATTAATATAGGAGTTGATTCCATGGATCATTTTAAAAAAGCTATTATTGATAATAATATAAGTGATTTGAAAAGTATCTATAAAGTAGATATACATAATCATGCGATTACATCATGTACTAAAGAGTATTTAATAAATCATGGAATTCAACTATCCAACGATAAAATTGATGATATACAATCACTGATTAATTTTAGCAGAAGCAATTTAAAATCACTGCAACTTGAAGAAAAAGGATTAAGGCTACTATTAGAAGGTAATTTTGAAAATTGCATAGAGACAGGAGTTAAAATTGTTGGGACTTCAATAGATTATAAAGTGTGTATTAGAACTTTTAATTATGATGTAGATAGATTTATTGAGTTCTTAAAATCATTTAAATATAAGAATCTTGAAATTTTTTGGGATTTATCTATAAGCAGAGATAGTTATCTTGAAGAATATAAGAAAATAATTATTAAGTTATTAAAAACTAAATTTTTTTATGGCATAGATTTAGTATCAACAGAAAACATAATACCAAATTTAAAATTTAAAGACTTTTATGATTTAGCAAATTCGTTGAATATGGTGACTAAAGTTCATACCGGAGAGCAATTAGGGGCCGATTATATATATGATTGCATAATGGACTTTAATCCAAAACAAATTCAACATGGAATACATATTATTGAAGATGAAAAGGTTATGCAACTTGCTAAAGATAGAGGAATAGTATTTAATGTTTGCCCAACAAGTAATATAGTTTTAGGATATGCAAAGAATATTAAGGAACATCCAATTAAAAAAATGGTAGAATATGGTTTAAAAGTAACAATTGCTACAGATGATTTGCTATTTTTTGGTAGTGATATTAATGAAGAGTATCTAAAATTATATAAAGAAGGAACTCTTACTGTTGAACAACTTGATAAAATAAGATTATTTGGTTTGTCGTTGTTTGATAATTAATAGAGGAGATAAATATTATGACAAGATATTATTGTAGTGGATTTGATATTAACAATGCTTTTGGACATGGCCTAGGTGATATGTTTTTAAGTGAATTAAAAGATACTAAAAGCATTGTATATATTCCAGGTGGAGCAGATAAAATGCAAAAAGTTAAAGAAAAGTACGTTCCATTATTTACTGAACATTTTAAAAAAGTCGGGATTCAATTTTCAAAAAGCACCATTATTAATCATGAAATAAATAGCGAGGATGCTCAAAAAGCCGTTAGAGAAGCAAGTTTTGTTATGTTAATGGGTGGAGATCCATTTAAACAAAAAGAAATGTGTAGCCAATTAGGTTTATTAGAAGAACTAAAAAAATATGATGGTATAATGTTGGGATTCAGTGCAGGAGCAATGCTTATGTCTAAACATATTATTATTACACCTTGCAGTGAAGAATATCCGGAGTTTCATATTGAAGACGGTTTAAATTTAGATGATATTTCAATTTATCCGCATAATAATACTAGTCAAGAAGATTATCCGGATACTTTGGTAGTAGGGGATGAAACTTATCAAAGAGATGATTTAATTAAAGTTGCTAATGAATATGGAAATTACTACTTACTTCAAGATTATTTGAGAGAAGATGGACTTACTGATGTTAGTATTATTAAATCTACAAATGGAAATTTAGAATTTTATACAGAGAACAATGGCAGAATATGGTTAGCAACATCTGGAGAAATAAAAGCGACAAATACAACAAAAAAAGATAAAAAATTAACACAAAAATTATTTGAAAGGGACTAATTCTTGAATTTTAAATGCCTTTTTAGATACCTTCTGCCAGATTTCCCGAGTATTCTTGGAAGTTAAAAAGGAAAAAAGTCTGCGAGAGGCTCCCAAAAGCGCGAAAGTGCAACCAAAAACTCAAAAACAAAAATCGCTGCGGCAGTGTTTGCAAATATGTAAGGAGGACAATATGAATTTTAATATAAATAAAGTTAAAATATTTGTAACTATACCAGTTCAAAATGTTGAAACTGTTAGAAATGCTGTTTGTAATGCTGGAGCAGGAATAATTGGAGAATATGAATGTTGTACTTCATCTACTAAATCAATTGGTACATTTAAACCTAATGATAAGGCTAATCCATACATTGGAGAGAAAAATAAGTTGGAATTTGTTGAAGAAGAAAAACTAGAATTTGTATGTGATGTTAATAAAGTAAAAAATGTAATAACTGAATTGAGAAAAGTACATCCATATGAAGAGCCGGCAATAGACATAATTCCACTAATAGATGAATCAGAATTTATGTAATATTTCTGCAGGATATAAACAACCATAATAACAATAGTACTATAAATAATGCATAAATATATTGTTTTAGATAAGTAATTAGATAAGGTTAAAATTCATATTTTTACATTTATTGGTAAGCTATTAAAACTTATAAGTAAGAAAGCCCAATTTTAAATAATAATATTCTAAACAAAAAAGATTTAAAAGCATATTATAATGATAATAGGATGTGATTAATAATGGAAGCTTTATTTGAAACAATAATTAATAATTTAAGAGAGGAAAACTCAATAAATGAAACTACTAATGAGATAAGATTAAACATAGCTAATGGAAATTTGAATGTATCAGATATAATTCTTGCATTTATTAAATATTTAGAATCAAATTATTTAAATGAGAAAAACTCTGAAACTTTTACAATGATAGAAAGATATCTTAATAATCAAATTTCATTGCAACAATTTTCTCAAGGAACAATTTTAAAAAAAGTTGTTGTGGATCAAGATAAAAAAGATGGTCATCACCCACAATTTCGTCATAATCAAGATGAAACATTTTTAGATGAAATATTTAGAGTTATTTATGAATTTACAAGAAATGATCTTGCTAGACCAAAAGGAGTATGTTATGATTTTTGTCTTTTTATAACCGGATTATCTATCGTAAAAAAAGATAAAAGAAAAATATATATTTGGAATAGCATCGAACACAGTTCTGGTGAAAATAATTTTATTCTATTTTGTGTAGAAGACAATAATGTAATAGTATATGATCCTTTTAATGATGCATATATGCCATTAGAAAAATATAATATAGCAAATGTAGGCTTTAAATTAATTGAGTTAGACAATCATAATATTTTAAAAGAAAGCATTGAATTAACAGGATTTAATCATGAAATCACGTATTATAAAGAAATAATAAAAAAATTTAGTTCTCTAGATAAAGATACTGACGAAGAGTTAGAATTATTAAAATCACAGGACTATTATCAAAGGTTATCTATTAATAGAAATTCTAATTATGATGAAATAAAATTAAGTTTCAGAAAACTGATTGCTAAATATCATCCAAATATAAATTCAAATGATAAATATGCCACAGAAAAAACACAACTTATAATTGAGGCATATGATTGCCTAAAGAGTGATGCTCTTCGTAAAGAATATGATTCTAAAATTGCCCAAAGTAATTTAAGTGACAATGAACCACAAAATCCAAATAATAACACTCAAACTAGTAAAAATGATGATGGTTTTGATGCAGAACTTGAAAGAATCATTAGAGAATTTAAAATGAAATATCATGTTGACAGTTATAAAGATATAATAGAATTATTAACACAGATGACAAGACAAAAAGTTAGACAGGAGTCTGACAAAAGTGATTTAGAATATAATAATTATATAAATAATATTAATTATAGCATAACTAACATTTATAATATTCAGGATAATAAAAAAGATAATATTAAGCATTATTGATAAATAAGATACATATATGATATAATTCGGTCATAATAGAAAGGATTAAATGTTATGGAAGAAAAGAAAAAAGGAAACAAGGGGTTAGTGATACTTGTAGTTATTTTGTTATTAGCATGTATAGGAATGGGGAGCTATATTGGGTATGACAAGTTTTTAAATAAGGAAACCGAAGACGGTAAAACTTCTAATAATAAAACAACCACAAATAATCGTAATAAAAATCAGAATAAACAGGAAGAAAATTCAACAGTAGCAGATTTAGACTTAAATAAATGTCTTAACCAAACTAATATGAATTATAGCAATCCAGTAGAAGCTACAACAAATATTGGGTTGACTCCTTCGGTAGATGCAGGAAAAAGAAGTGTCACAATTAATACGGATGGAAGCAAGTTTGGTCCGGTATCTACTCTTTCTGCATATTATTCGGGAGAATATAAAATGTATGTTGATGGTTTTGATAAGAATGTTGCAAATGCGTATGTTGGAGAATTAGGACAAGATCCAAAAGGAACAACATTATTTTATGTGATGGAAGACGGAACAGTAGAATATACCAAAATATTTAAAAAAGAAATAGATTCTTCAGGTAATCAATACTATACATTAAATACTTATCAGCAAGGAGAAGACAATTATAGATTTCATGTTGATGGGACAGTTAAAGATGTAAAAAAAGTAATTAAAATCTACAATGTTAATAGAACATCAACAGGATCTGGAGCAATGACTGCAATAGGAGCAACAAAAGATGGAAGTTTCTATGATTTATCAATAATTAATAATTAAAGAAAAAAAGAATAAAGAAACAGAGATACTAGTATAAATAAAGACACTGCTTTTTTTGATCATTACAATTTATAGGTAATTCATCCCAAAAAAGGCGGACAAAAAATTTTAAGTAATTTAACACACTTGTAGACTTGTAAGATAAATAAATACAAGTCTTTTAAATTAAAAAAAACATAGTATAATTAAATATAGGAAGTGCTCAATTATGAATAAAAAGACATAATTTTTTTCTAATATAATTGGAGATGTGACACAAGATAATAGAAATGTTAGATATTAATAAATATATGTCAAATTATCTAATACAAACCATTGATAGTAATTATAGTATGATTTTTATCGATGCCCCGGATTTGGTGGAGAAGATAACTATATGCCTAATATAATTAGGTGCTTTGAGAAAATAGGAGTAAACTTTAAGAGCATAATCCATATAGATAGTGACACAGTAAGAAGCGATATAGATTATTTTTTATCTAACAATGATAAAATTATTTATTTTGTAAAAGAGCTCAGATTATTTTGATAATCGATAATTTAAAGTAATAAATAGATATGGAGGATGAATTATGAATGAATATATTAATTTAGATGAAATGAATATTGAAGAAGAACACATTTGTTGTGCAATAGGTGATCCTAAACATCAAGAAGGTGTAGATAAAAAGAAAGAATGGATAAAAAGTAAACTAAAAGATGGACATATATTCAGAAAATTAAATGCCAGAGGGAAAACATTTATTGAATATGAGCCAATTGAAACCGCTTGGGTCCCTATTGTTGGTAAAAATTACATGCATATATATTGTTTATGGGTAGCAGGCAGCTTTAAAGGTAAAGGTATCGGCAAAGAATTATTAGAATATGCAATAGAAGATGCAAAAACTAAAAAAATGAGTGGTGTCTGTACAATAGTATCACAGAAGAAAAAACCATTTATTGGAGATAAGAAGTTCTTTGAACATTATGGCTTTAAAGTAGTAGATACAATTAATGATTATGAACTAATGGCACTTTCTTTTGATGATAAAAATGTACCCAAATTTAGTGATAGTGCTAGAAAAATGGAAATTGAAAACCAAGATTTTACTATCTATTATTCTAATGAGTGCCCATATGTAGAATATGAAGTCAAAGAATTATCTCATTATGCTAAAGAAAAAGGAATTAAGTTAAATATTATAAAAATTGATTCGCTTAAAAAAGCAAAAAATATGCCATGTATATTTAATAACTGGGCGGCTTTTTATAAAGGAAAGTTTGTATCTAATACCATATTAAATGCAAATGCATTTCAAAAACTATTAAAATAATTGAGTAAGAAATATCAAATAGTAAAATAAACACAAATATAAGAAATTTTTTAATATAGAAAATTTGATAATGATAATTAAAATGACACATAGAGCAAAAAGGAGGATCTTTATGTTTGGAATAACATATCAAAATAATTCTTTTGAAGGGTATTGTCCAAATTGTGGAAAAAGAACAATAATAGTTCAAAGAATAGAAAGAGCTGTTACAGAATGTAAAATAATCAAGGTTTATTGTAATGAATGCAAAGAAGAGATAAAAGAATATGATAATATAATAATAGATCCTAATGATATATCTAAATATATACATGAAGAGAATATTCAAGATAACGGAAAAACTAATGTTTTTAATTCAAAAAAAATATATAAATATCAACAAAATATTATCTTTTGGGTAATTATAATTTCAGTTATTTGGATATCGATATGTATCTATGGATGTAAAAATCTGAATTTTGGAGATAATGGTTTAACAACAAAAATAATCTTTTTTTTAATGATGCCATTTCCAGGATATTTATATATTATATTAAGCATACTAACTATAAAAAAGATAACTGGATATAATAAAATGAATTCATATATAAAAAAAATGGGAAAATGTACTACAGGAAAAGTAACTAGAATTATATGTTTTTATGATGAAGATACAGGTGCAGAACGATATATGGAAATAGAATATCAAGATCAATTTGGTAACAATACAAAAAGGTTTATGACACCTAGGTTAAAAAGCAAACCAAATAAAAAAATGATAGAATGTGATGTTTATCAAGTAAAAGAACTACCAAAAAAATATAAGAATAAAAAATATTCACAAAATGCTGTAGCAGAAAACTTTCGATAAATAATGATCAAATATTGATTTGTAGAATTTGATATAAGAAAAGAAGTGTGTCAAAAAAGCTAGATTAAGCGAGTTTTTTTAATTAAAAATCTAGTTATACAATAATAGATTATATATAATAACCAAGAATAATCAATTAGTTCAAAAACTTTTGTTTTTCTATAATAATTAATAAAAAACGAGTTACAATGAATCTAAATAATGGAGGACATATGATAGAAGTAAATAATATTTCCAAAGAATTTCAAAAAGAAATAGGAAAAGGAAAAAAACAAAGATTTTATGCCGATGAAGATATCTCATTTGAAGTAAAAGATGGAGAAATAGTAGGCTTGCTTGGACCAAATGGAGCTGGGAAAACCACACTCCTTAGAATAATAGCCGGAATTATGAAACCAACTAACGGAGAAGTATTAATTGATAATAAAAGTTATGAAAAAAATGATATAGAAGTAAAGAAAAATATTTCTTTTTTATCCGGAAATACAAAGCTATATAAAGATATATCATGCATTGAGCTACTAAAAATGTGTGCCTCATACTATGGAATGAATAAAAAAGATATAGAAAAAAGAATAAATACAGTGGTTAAAAGATTTGATATGTCTTCATTTAAAAATCAAAGAATAGGTAATCTATCAACTGGGCAGACGCAAAGAGTAGGTGTAGCTAGATGTATTATGCATGACCCACATAATTATATTTTAGATGAAGCTACATCGGGACTAGATATAATATCAAGTCAAGTAATATTAGATTTTATAAAAGAAGAACGCACTAAAGGCAAATGTATTATTTATTCAACTCATTATATGGAAGAAGCCGAGAATATATGTGACAGAGTTGTATTAATTAATAAAGGAAAAATTGTTGCGATAGGGACGCCAAAAGAAATAGAACAAGATACAAAAACTACAAACATAAGAGATGCATTTTTCACACTTATTGGAGGGAATAAAAATGAAATTCAATAACATCAAAATTACCATATTTAAAGAGTTAAGAGGAATAATAAGAGATAGAAAGTCTCTTCAAAAGTTGATATTGTATCCATTAATGATTCCGTTAGTAATATTATTATTTGGCCTACTATTTGATTCAGTAAATGAATCCACATATAAAGTTGGTATTAATTATGCACTGACTACTGAAGAACAAGAAATAATTAAAAAATTAGATAATATATCTATGAAACAATATAATAATAAAAGATCACTAGAAAAAGCATACAATCAGGGTAAAATTTCAGGATATATTATTAAAGATGATAATACCTATAAAATATATGCTGATACTTCACAAAATAGTGGTGAAATAGTAATATCAATGACTAATGTCTACTTAGATTCATATAATCAAATATTAGGAAAGACTTACTTAATTAAAAATAATATAGATCCAAATAAAGTATTTAATAGTATTATAATCCAAGAACATACTCTTACCAAAGATGAATCTAATGTAATGACAAATATAGTTTTTAGCATGATTATGACTTATTTAATAATGATTGTTATTATGGTATGCGTAGTAGTGGTGACAGATGCAACATCAGGCGAAAAGGAAAGAGGTACCTTAGAAACCATCCTAACGTTCCCAATAAGAACATCAGAGCTAGTATTAGGAAAATATTTAGCTACATCTATTTTAAGCTTTATAATAGGCTTAATAGCTTATCTATCATCAATACCAACATTTTTTATTGGAAAAGAATTTTTTACATCCTACAAAGATATTACTTTTAATACAAATATCAACACCGTACTATTAGTTATATTCGTTATATTACTAACTTCACTTCTATCATCAGGAGTATGTATGGCACTAGCTGGTAAGGCCAAAACTTATAAAGAAGCTCAATCCTCACTTCAATTTATAACTATTTTACCCATGATACCTTATTTCCTAAGATTTATGGAAATAGATAATTATATATTCAACTTAATACCTATAGCAAATTGTGGAGGAGCATTAAATGACATTGTAGCTAACACAATAAATGGTAAAACACTGTTGACAATCATAGTAACAACGATTATTTATACAATAATTATCTTAATGTATATTTCTAAACAGTACCAAAAGGAAGAAACACTATTTTCATAATGAAAATATCTAAATAATTAATATGCTATAATTAATGTAAGAATTTAAAAAAATATAAATATTAGGTATATAACAGGAGTAAAGTATGAATAGCAATGATATTATTGAAACTGATAGATTGATATTAAGACAATATAATTTAAATGATGTTGACGATATTGTTGAAGGATTGAACAACTTAAATGTAACTAGATGGTTGGCAGGAGCTCCATATCCTTATACACAGGAAGATGCAGAGGTTTTTATTAATAGGTCAATAAATGACAAACTATATAACTTTGCAGTTGTACTAAAATCAGAAAATAAGGTAATTGGAGGAACACAATTAACGAATATCAATACAATAAATGGTACAGCAGGTGGCGGAATATGGATAAATGAGAAATATTGGGGAAAAGGTTATGGAACAGAGGCTTTTGGTGCCAGAATAAAATATGCCTTTGAAGTATTAGGCCTTAGAAGACTTGAAAATGGATACTTTAAAGGAAATGAAAGCTCACACAAAATGCAATTAAAATTTGGATATAAAGATGAAGGCGTTAGAAGACAAAGATTTGTATCTAAATCAACAGGAAACATTGAAGATGAATGCATAACAGGACTATTGAAAAATGAATGGATAAAGAATATATAGGTGAAAATATGACTGTCAATTTAAGATGCGATGATACTTTCGTTGAAGATGATAACTGGAAAAATATGAACGTTAAATATGACAGTTTCATTAAAGAAAATTTAACAAAGAATGTTGTCTTATTAGAGTTTGGTGTCGGATATAACACTCCAGGAATTATAAGATTTCCATTTGAACAAATGACATTTATATATGATAATTTTAAATTAATAAGATTTAACAATAAATATGCAAATGTTCCAGATGATATAAAAAGTAAGTGTATATCAATAACAGATAACATAAATAAAATAATAGATAAATTAGATAAAATGTAAATCTATAAAGAGTATTATAATTACTAATCCTTATTATTTTTTAATGGAAAGGATAATATTAATCACTAGAACAAGAAGAACTATTTGGTGTCAGGAAATATAAAAAGAAAAAGTGCTTCATTTTGAAGTACTTTTTTATTAAATTAATCTTCGCCAACAATAGACTTTAATCCATAGTATTCAGCTATCCACCTATTTGTCCAAGATTCAGAATTAAAAGTAAGATATCCATTATAAGTAAATGCATTGTACTTTCCGTATGCCTCAGGAAATGTGTGAAGAACAACATCAAAATTACCATTATTTTTTTCATTATTAATCTGTTTTACATGATCATCAATACAAATTTTTGTGTCAATAATATCATAAAAAGCCTCATTATATTCTGAAATTGCTTTGATAGAAAGCGACAACATTAAAATTACAATAATTTTTTTTATTAATTGTGCAAATCTTCTTTTTTCTTGTAACTGTTTAATATTAATTCCAATTATAATAACTAAATATATAAAAGGAAAAGTCCAACATCTTTCTGGATAAGCTGGTGAAAAAATTAAAGAATAGATACTAGCTAATACAAAAATCCAAAAAATAAATTGATTTCCATAACAAATAATATATTGCTTTAAGTTATTCTTTTTTTCGAAAACCATTACTGAAGTTACTATTGCAGATATGATTATAACACTTAGATAATCATAAGATAGACGAGTAATTTTTAAAGCGTACTCTATAAGATCTACAATTCCATATTCAACACCGGGATACATTTCATCAGCTCTGATATAATTACCAGGAGATATCAACAAAACGATATATCCGATTAATAAACCCAAGATTCCAGAGATTATCCATTTTGGTATTTCACCATTCTTTATTTTATAGAAAATCATATACAAGAATGAACATACTATTAATGCACAACCAGAATTTTCATTTAAATTACCAACTACAACTCCCATAAAAAACATAAGTACAATATTAATCTTTTTATCTTTAAAATAATTACTATCATATGAATAATTTTTTAACATTAATGTCATACATAACATAATAACAGATGACCAAAGATAGTTCGCACTTCCACTTTTCCAAAAAATTGTTGCGCCAGGTTGTGGAATAAATAGAAATAGTACCGAGTATATAAGTATTAAAAGTGGGAAATTAATTTTTTTAAAATTATCAATATGTTTATAAATTAAAATACCTAAAAGAATAAACATAATAGAATTAACAACATTAAAACACTGAATACCAAATAGAAAGGATAGTTGTAATAAAAAATGTACTACAATCCTTCCACCCCAAAGGTTCCAATGATTTATCATAGATATAAAAATATCTATGATATTTGATAAATATCTTGTATTCACAGTTGGCAATCTGTTTTCGAATACAAATTGATATACAAAGTCATCCGTAACCAATGCAGTGTTATAATTGAGTATAAACATAAATATAAAAATAGAAATTAATAGTAGACAAAAAAATAAAATATTCCACATCTTCTTCATAAAACAATCTCCT
>CACWWC010000037.1 GCA_902764545.1 uncultured Erysipelotrichaceae bacterium
TCACTAAAAAAGCCTAATCTTGATCCTAGAGATGAATATCCACAACCTATTTTAAAAAGTAATATTCTAGATATTAAGGATTTACATGTAGGAGATAAATTACAAGGTACTGTTCGTAATGTAGTTGATTTTGGTTTATTTATTGATATTGGATTACATGAAGATGGTCTTGCACATATATCTAAGTTATCTAATAATTATGTAAAACATCCTAGTGATTTATATAGTGTTGGAGATATAGTTGATTGTTGGGTAGATGATATTTCTTTAGAAAAAAATAAAGTAAGTTTGAGTTTACTTGAAAGGTAATTATGAAAGTATTAATTGTTTCAGATATTCATGGTGGTTATTCTAATATAAAAAAAGTATTAGATGATAATCCAAAGTTTGATTTACTTCTAATACTTGGGGATATTTTATATGGAGGTAATAATTCAGATGAGTTATCTTCTTTACTTAATAAATATACAAGTAAGATAATATCTGTTTGTGGAAATTGTGACTCTTTTGTTGATACATCTTCTCTTGATTTTTTTGATGATAAATTATATGTTACTGTTCCTATAGATGGAAAACTTGTTTTTATTACACATGGTCATGTTTACAATAGATATAATATTCCTAATCTTCCATATGATGTATATATTCAAGGACATACTCATATTCCTTTAATGGAGTATGGAGATAAATTATATTTAAATCCTGGTTCTATTACTAGACCTAGAGGAGGTAGTGTTAAATCATATATATTTTATGAAAATGGAGAATTTATGCTTAAGAGTGTAGATGAAAATACAATTATTAAAAAAATAACAATTGATTAATAGTCAATTGTTATTTTCTTTCCATTAACTTCAAGGAAACCATCTTCTTTTAGGTATTTTATTTCTCTAGACATTGCGCTTCTATCTACTGATAAGTAGTTTGCTAATTCTGTAAATGTCATAGGCATATTAAATTTTTTGGTTCCTCTTTTTTGAGATTCGTTTTTGAAATATGCAAGTATTTTATCTCGCGTCGATCTTTTTGTTAAAAGTTCTATTCTATTATTTCTTGTTGTTAATTGATCAGTTAATAATTTTATTAAATTTTTTATAAATATAATATAAAAATCATTCTTTATAATTTCATCATTTGTTATTTCATCAAATTCAATATAAGTAATTTGAGTATCCTCTTTAGTAACACAGGTTATTTCTTCTGATGTAATATTTGAAATGAGATTTCCAAACATTTCACCTGCATTTAATTCTTCAATGATTGTTTTATTTCCATCATAGTCATTAAATATAAATTGTACACTTCCACTGTCAACTAAGGCAATAAAATTGTCTGGATTTACATTTGACAAGATGTTTACATTCTTTTTATATTTGGCTGTATTTGCACTTAAAATTCTCTTTAATTTCAATATATTTTTTTCAGAAATATTTTCAAAAAGATTTGCCATTTTATCACTCCTAAAAAATATTTTAACAAAAAACGTAAAATGTTGCAAATGCAACATTCATTTATAAAAATAAATGTTATAGTTATTTCATGATTTGAAAAAATTAAAAAAAAGATAGAAGTGAGGTCAAAGGTATGAAAGTTATCAAAAGAGATGGACATATGGTCGAATATATGCCATCAAAGATTGAAGATGCAATTGAAAAGGCAAATGCTGAAGTTGAGGAAGAGGAAAAAGCATCACCTGTTCAAATCAAGAATATTATAAAATATATTGAACGTTTAGGGAAAAAAAGAATTCTTGTTGAGGATATTCAAGATATAATTGAAATGAAGTTAATGAGTATTGGTAAATATAATTTAGCTAAGCATTATATAACATATCGTTATACAAGAGAATTGGTTAGACGTAGTAATACAACTGATCAATCAATTAAAGAATTAATTGATGGTGAGAGTGAGTATTGGAATACTGAAAACTCTAATAAAAATGCTAAAGTTGTTACTACACAAAGAGACTATCTTGCTGGTATTACATCAACAGATATTACAAGACGTTTCTTACTTCCAGAAGATATAGTTCAAGCTCATGATGATGGTATAATTCACTTTCATGATGCTGATTATTTTGCACAAAATGCGTTACATAATTGTGATTTGATTAATTTAGATGATATGTTGCAAAATGGAACTAATATAAATGGAGTAATGATTGAGAAACCTCATAGGTTCTTAACTGCTATGACAATTGCAACTCAACTTATTACTGCAGTAAATTCATCACAGTATGGTGGATGTACTATTACTCTTACACATTTAGCTCCATTTGTTAGAAGTTCTCGTGAGTTTTATGAGAAAAAATATAAGAGACGTAAATTAACAGCTGCACAAATTAAAAAATTTGTTGAAGAGGATTTAAGAAAAGAAATTACTGATGGTGTTCAAACTTTCCAATATCAGATTAATTCAATGACTACTACTAATGGACAAGCTCCTTTCTTAAGTGTTTGCTTATATTTAGGTGAAACAGATGAATATAAGGAAGAACTTGCTATGATTATCGAAGAGGTTCTTAAGCAAAGAACTGAAGGAATGAAAAATGAAAAGGGTGTATATATTACTCCTGCATTCCCAAAACTTCTATATGTTCTTGAAGAAGATAATATAAATCCTAAGAGTAAATATTACTATCTTACTGAGTTAGCTGCCAAGTGTACTGCTAAGAGAATGGTTCCTGATTATATTTCTGAAAAAGTAATGAAGGAATTAAAGATTAATGAAAACGGTGAGGGTGAATGTTATCCTTGTATGGGATGTCGTTCTTTCTTAACACCTGATAGATCAATTAGCTTAGGTAATATTGCTAAAGCTAAGAATTATGTTGAAGGTAAAGGCAAATATTATGGTAGATTTAATCAAGGTGTTGTTACTATTAACTTAGTTGATATTGCTTTGACTAGTGATAAAAATGAAGAAGATTTCTGGAAAATCTTTGACGAAAGACTTGAATTATGTCATAGAGCACTTAAGATTCGTCATAAAAGACTTTCAAAGGTTACTAGTGATGTTGCTCCTATTTTATGGCAACATGGTGCACTTGCAAGACTTGAGAAGGGAGAATCAATTCATGAATTATTACATCATGGATATTCAACTTTATCATTAGGATATGCTGGTCTTTATGAATGTGTTAAATATATGACTGGACATTCTCACACTGATGGAGGTAAAGGTCATGACTTTGGAATTAAAGTTATGCAACATTTGAATGATGCTTGTAAAAAGTGGAAGGATGATGAAGATATTGACTATTCAGTATATGGTACACCAATTGAGGCAACAACTTATAAGTTTGCTAAATGCTTGAAGGAAAGATTTGGAGTTATTAAAGGTGTTACTGATAGAGATTATATAACTAATAGTTATCATGTGCCTGTATTTGAAGAGATTGATGCATTTGAAAAATTATCACTTGAAAGTGAATTCCAAAAATTATCTCCAGGTGGAGCAATTTCATATATTGAAACTGCAAATCTTACAAATAATATACCTGCTGTATTGGAAGTAATTAATTTTATTTATAATAATATTATGTATGCTGAACTTAATACTAAAAGTGATTATTGTCAGGCGTGTGGGTTTGATGGTGAAATTTTGCTTGATGATGATTTAGAGTGGTATTGTCCAAATTGTGGTAACAAAAATCATGATACTTTGAATGTTGCTAGAAGAACATGTGGATATATTGGTACTAATTTCTGGAATAAGGGAAGAACTCAAGAAATTAAAGAGCGTGTCGTACATATTGATAATAAGGATGCTTAATTATGAGGTATAACAAGATTAGAAAGATGGATATAGCAGATGGCCCTGGAGTCAGGGTCTCTGTTTTCTTGCAAGGGTGTACATTTCATTGTAAGAACTGTTTTAATCCTGATACTTGGGATTTTAAAGGTGGATTGGAATTTACTGATGAAACAATTAATGAAATACTTGATTTATGTGGAAAAAGTCATATAGCTGGTTTGTCAATACTTGGTGGAGAGCCAATGCATCCTAATAATATTAAAGGTACTATTAAACTAGCCAAAGCATTTAAGGATAAATATCCTGATAAGACTTTGTGGTCATGGACTGGGTTTTTGTTTGATGATATTTGTGATAAAGAGATATTTAATTATTTAGATGTTTTAGTAGATGGACAATTTATTGATGAATTACGTGATCCTAGACTTAAGTGGAGAGGTTCAAGTAATCAAAGAGTTATTGATGTAAAAAAGAGCTTGAAAAAGGGTGAGGTTGTATTATTTTGTAACTAGTGAGGTGTTTTATGCATACTAATATATGTTTAATAGGTAGTTCAAGATTTGAGGATGAATTTAGGAGATTAGAGGTTGATTTATCGGTAAAAGGTTATATTGTTTTATCGCCACTTGTATATACTCAATCTGGTGATAATCCTAAATGTGGAGCAGATGTTAAAATTATTTTAGATTATGTTCAAAAAGAAAAGATAAGACAAAGTGATATTGTATTAGTTATTGATGTTGATGGTTATGTTGGAAAGTCCACTAAAGACCAAATCAACTATGCCAAACTTTTAAATAAACCATTATTATATTTTAGTAAAGGTGAAATTAAGAAATTATTTTAGGAGGTTTTTATGAAAAAAACAAGAGGATTTGAAGTTGCAAAGGGTTGGGAAGATAAAGATATACATATTCCGATTAGAAAGACTGCACATTCTGCGGGATATGATGTAGAAGCTGCAGAAGATATAATTATTCCTAAGTTTACTCCTGGGATTAAACCTACTTTAATTCCAACTGGATTAAAGGCTTATTGTGAAGAGGATGAATGTTATTTATTATTAAATAGAAGTAGTGGTCCTAAAAAAGGTTTTTTACTAGCAAATAGTGTTGGGTTAATTGATAGTGATTATTATGAAAATCCAGATAATGATGGTCATTTCTATTTTGCTTATTTTAATTGTGGTAATCATGATATAGAAGTAAAAAAGGGTGATGTTATAGGACAAGTTGTATTTATGAAATACTTAGTTTGTGATGGTGATATTGCAACTGGTAAAAGAACTGGAGGATTTGGATCTACTGATAAAAAGAAGAAGTAATCTACTGGATTGCTCTTTTTTTATCTACTTATGTCGTATTGATAGAATCTTTTTGTTTTTTGTTTTATATTGATGGTGAAAGGAGGAAAATGGAAGAGGTTTTAAACTATGAAGGGTTAATATATAAGATTATAGGCAAATATCCAAAAAGATATGATCGTGATGATTTGTATCAAGTTGGTATGTTGGGATTAATTGATGCATATAAACACTATAATGCCGAGTATGGTGCAAAATTTTCAACATTTGCTTATTATTATATAATTGGTGAGGTCAACAAATATATTAGAGAAAGTAGTAGTTTAAAAGTAGGAAAAGGATTGATAGAGTTAAAAAAGAATATTATAGAGTGTCGTGATTATATGACTCAAAAGCTTGGACGTAATCCAACTATTTTAGAGATATCATTATATCTAGATGAAGATGAAGAAGTAATCAATAATGCTTTACTTGCTACTGATGAAGTAGAGTGTATTGATGATGTTTATAATTGTGTAAAAAGTTTCGATGATACTAGTCCAGAAGTCTTAGATTTAAAAAGTGAGATAAATAAATTATCTGATAATGAAAAAAACATCATTTACGCTAGATATTATAATGAGTTAACTCAAAGTGAAACATCAAATTTACTTGGGATAAGTCAAGTGCAGGTTTCTAGGAATGAAGCTAAGATATTGCAAAAATTAAGAGATAGACTCTAAAACTATTATGCTATTGTTTTTTTTGTAATAATATGATATTTTATTTATGAGGTAGATGTTTGTGAATAGGGAAAGTAAAGAAAGTGAAATAAGAGAATTGCTTGGAGAATTGGCTCAAGGTAATAATAAAAAAATAATTGATGAATTGTTTGGTGTATTAGGCGTAAGTAATGATTTTTTGATGAATCCAAATAATAGTCTTATTCCATATAAGGTTGAAAAAATGATTTATGCGTTAGCACAGTCCCATCCTTTTGTACAGATTGATAATGATGGTACAATAACGATTAGAGGTACTGGATGTGTTACGGAATATTATGCTGGTGAAAGTTATAATGGGAATATTACTTTATCAGTTAAAGATGGTGAATTATTTATTGATTTTTATCATTCAGATTCATTGGATAACAAAAATACTGTTGAACATTATGAAACTGCTATCGGAAAGTATTCTGATGGAACAAAGGTTGTTAGAACATTGAATGGTTCTTATTCAGTAAAAAGAGATGCTCGAGAAGGTGGTTATGCTGGTAATGGTTTTTATGAATTTAGAGAATTCAATGCTGATGGTGTTCAAATGGGACTAACAGGAGTTGGAATTAATAACAATTTAAATAATTCATTTTCTTTAGGTGAGAGTCAATTAATTGCGCAAGATAGATATTTAAGAGTTTATGGATTACATGGAGTTGAAAAAATTTCGGCTCACATGCAGAGGGATATTCCACCATTGTCTGATTCGCCATTTATTTCTCATGTATATACTTATTATAGAGATGAGTCAGACATAGAAAAGTTACATGTTATTGAAAAAGAATCTGGAAAGTCTTCAAAAAGCGGATATGATTTTGCTTTTGGTGGGGAACATGGTTCAGATAATATCCTTAGAAATGGTGTAGGTACTTTGAATATGATGAGCATGGAAGAGTATGAAGATAGACGTAGTAGTTTTTATATTAATGGTGATATTGATGAAGAAAAAAGAAAGTCACCACTTTCTAGTAAATTGATTGATGATGCTTATGAAAAATTTAACTCTTCTTCTAAAAATTATTAATTAATAATCAAATGATAATTTCATTTGATTTTTTTGTATGTTTTTTTTTATTTGGGTCAAACTACTAATGGTGATAAATATGAAAAGTACAAAGTACAATAAGGTAGCAGATAGACATAAGCCTTTTGAAAATCGAATTTATAATGCCTTTGTTGCCTTTATATCTGGTGGTGTTGTGGGATTCCTTGGAGAATTGTTGATTGAAGTTTTTTGTAAATGGATTCAGTTATCGAGAAGTGATGCTGGGATGCTAATGATATTGATTTTTATTTTTTTAGCTAGCTTAGGTACTGGTTTAGGTTTTTTTGATAAGTTAGTTACTAAGTTTAAGTGTGGTTTAATTATTCCAATAACAGGATTTGCTCACTCTATGACAAGTAGTGCAATGGATTATAGGAAAGAAGGACTTGTTTATGGAATTGGTTCTAATATGTTTAAGTTAGCTGGTACTGTTATTGTGTATGGAATAGTTTCATCTTGGTTTTTTGGACTTCTTAGATACTTAATAGGAGGTGGAGCATGACACTATACTTTGATAAGGTTTATGTTGAGGAATCTGCAACTGTATGTGGTCCTTATGAGAAGAAAGGCCCTTTAAAAAAATATTTTGATAAAACATATGATGATTTATATTTTGGAGAGGAGTCATGGGAAAAAGCTGAAATTAAATTAGTTAAAGACGCTCTAACTATGATTCTAAAAAAAAGTGGTTATGTTAAAGAAGATATAGATCTTGTAATTGGAGGGGATTTATTAAATCAAATTACTGCTTCATGTTATGGTTGTAGTGAAGTTGGCTCAAGTTTTATAGGAGTTTATGGAGCTTGTAGTAGTAGTGTTTTAGGTTTAATAATTGCCTCATCAATGATACAAGGAGGATTTATAGATAATGCAATTTGTATGGTATCATCTCATAATATGAGTTCTGAGAAACAGTTTAGGTATCCTACGGAATATGGGGCACCTCGTCCTAATAGTGCAACTTTTACATCAACAGGAGCTGCATGTAGTTTATTAAGTAATGAAAAAAGTAAAATTCGAATAGAGTGTGCTACGTTAGGTAGAATTGTTGATTATGAACAAAATGATCCAAATGATATGGGTAGAGTTATGGCTCCTAGTGTTATTGATACATTAAGTAGACATTTAGAAGATACGGGAAGAGATATTCATTATTACGATATGATATTAACTGGTGATTTAGGAAGATATGGTTTAGATATAGTTAAAGATTATATGAAGGAAAATTATAGTATTGATCTTGATAATTACAATGATTGTGGAGTTATGCTTTATGACTTAGATACTCAGAAAGAAGTAAAAGCTGGTGGCAGTGGACCTGTATGTAGCGCTTTGGTAGTATACTCATATATTTATGATTTATTAAAAAGTAAAAAAATTAAAAGAGTTTTATTTATGGCAACAGGGGCTTTATTTTCGCCAACTCTTTTATATCAAAAAGAAAATATTAATTCTATTTGTCATGCGGTTAGTTTGGAGGTGGCTTAGATGTTATTATTTAATTCTTTCTTGTATTGTGGATTTGTATGTATGATAGCTCAAATTATTCTTGATAATAGTAAATTAAGTACAGGTCATATTACAAGTATATTTGTGTGTATAGGTGCATTTTTAGATACATTTAATATATATGATTATATAGTAAGAATAGTTGGTGGAGGTGCGTTACTTCCAATAATCAGTTTTGGTCATTCTTTAGTACATGGGGCAATAATAAGATCTCACGCCAATGGAATTATTGGCTTACTTATGGGAATGTTTGATATGACCGCAACAGGTATTACTGCATCTATTATTTTTGCATTTGTATTTAGTCTTATCTTTAAACCTAAGAATTAAATTTAATAATTTAGTTGATTTACAAAAAAGTGATTCTATCAAAATACAAGATAGTATCGTTTTTTTTAAATAAGTATATTGTAAATATGAGTTTAGATTAAATTATTAGAAATAATAGTAGATATATTTGATGCAAAATATCTAAATAACAAAATTAGGGTTGATAATAAAATATCATCATAATTATCATTATTTATGAATGGTTCTAAAGATTTTGATTATTATGATATTAGGTTTGATTCAGAAAAATATTGTATGGCTAAATTAAAAACTATGGTAAAACTTTCAGACTGTGTATTTCAATTATTAGTTATGGATATGAAGAGGCATATATTCCTGATTTAGATTTTGAATATGATGTCTGTGATTGTTCAAGTATTAATTTACTTGATAAAAAAATTTGGGATGAATTTTTGAAAAATGAAAGGCCTACTATATTTATTAATACTAGTTTTTTATTTGAACAATTTAAAAATTATAATTTCTTAGGCCATGTTTTTAAGGATGGTAGACAAGGTTTCTCTCAAATGTTTTATTCAATTTATCGTGATTCGATGTGGAATAATAGTCATGCTAAATATATATTTTTAGTAAGCGAAGAGAATGCTTATGCAATGTATTCAAGTGTTAATCCTGGATTTAATATCTTATTAGTACCAATATATATGCGAAAAGATAGTAATGCTAAATCAGATGAAAAAGGTTTTGTGAAAACATTTAAAAAACATGACTTTTCTGATATGGATTTATAATTATAGATTATTAACAATAGAAAACTTTTAATATTCTACTAAAAAAATGGAGTTTTTTAATTCAGTTTAATTATAAAAAAATTTTTTTTGATTTGTGTATGTACGATTATTACGCAATGCTTATAAACATTTACATATGTTGATTAAAATGATTGACTTGTGATGAAGAAATAATTTATAATAAAATATAAGATAAAAGGAGTGTAATTTATGATTAATATTAATAATAAAAAACATTTAAAGATTCTTATATTTACTTTGATTGCGATAGTAACATTAGGTATCGGCTATGCAGGAATTACTGCGATTAATTTAGTAATTAATGGAGATGCGACTGCATCAGTAAATTTACTGCGATTAATTTAGTAATTAATGGAGATGCGACTGCATCAGTAAATCAAGAAAACTTCAAGGTACACTTCACACAGGCACAAGCAATAAGTGGTTCCACTGGAGCAAGTGGAACATCAACAATTGATTCGCAAGATGATACCAAAGCAACATTTGATGTAACAGGATTAACAAAAGTTGGAGATTATGCCGAAGCAGTATACACAGTAAGAAATGATTCTAATGGAGTAGGAGCAGAGATTTCGTTATCAGTATCGAACTCAAACTCTGAATATTTCAAAGTAACAGAAACAATATTAGATAATAAGTTACAGGCTGGAGAAGAAACAACAGCAAAGGTAAAGGTAGAGATGATAAAAACACCAATAACAGATTCAGTTTCAACAACAATAACAGCAACACTAACAGCATCACCACTTGAAGATGCAGAGGCAACAGGAGGAAGTCCAGCATCAAAAGTCGCAGGAGATCCTGATTCATTCACAACAGACTCATGGGCAACAATACAAAAAGCAGTACAAAATAATAATACAAGTGCCTATAATGTAGGAGATACAAAAAAAGTCACAATAAATGGAACAGATTATACGGTAAGAATAGCAAACAAATCAACTGCTCAGAATTGTAATGATACAAATTATTCAGAAACAGCATGTGGTTTTGTAGTAGAATTTGCAGACATAATAACTACAATGCAAATGAGAGATACAACTACAAATGTAGGAGGATATCCAGCTACACTTGTGTATGATTACTTAAAAAACACATTATATGGACAATTACCAAGTGATTTACAAGCAGCAATCAAACCAACAAGAGTAATATCAGGACATGGATTACTTATTATCAGGTGTTGAAGTATTTGAATCAGATGATTATGATACAGCAGCAGGAACAACACATCAGTTAGAATTTTATCAAGGAATGGAAGCAGATGCAACAACACCATGGGGTTCCCAAGCTTATTCAAGAACTTATAAAGGATATAATGGAAGTGACGGATCAACAGAATATTGGTGGTTGCGTCCGGCCACTTCTGGTAGTAGCAGCAGTTTCCGTGGTGTGGGTGCTGGTAACGTGGGCGGCTATTCTGCTGGTAGTACTAACGGCGGTTTGGCTCCAGCTTTCCGAATCGGATAAACAAAACATGTGCTCGCATTTAGGAAGATATGAAATAATGAGTGAGGTATACACCAATACCGATA
>CACWWC010000038.1 GCA_902764545.1 uncultured Erysipelotrichaceae bacterium
AAGCCTATGGAGAAGAAAGAGAACTTTCTCAATGAAGTAGGAATTTTGGGCGGTGACGACCAAAGCGAATAATTTATTTGAAAATTATTCTTTTGTTCTCCCACAATTTCCCATAAAATTATTATAATTATTCCATATTTAAATTATAGAATTAAATCAGAAAGGAGGACAAATAAAATAACAAAAAGACTAAAAAACTGAATCACATAATTTCACATAATTTTTAGATAATTTTAACACAATTGTGAATTATGATAGAAATATAAAAGGAGGGATGCTAATAAGGAAAGTGATTCATAAATAAGACGTAATATATGAAAAATATATTTATATATAAAGGAGGTAATAATTAAGAAAAAAAGAAAACATGTTATAATAATAATGGGTGATAAAAATGTATACAATATGTTTAGTTGAAGATGAGACAGCACTTGCAAGTATTGTTAAGACATACTTGGAAAGGGCTGGATATAATGTCATATGTTTTACAAAAGGAAGTGAAGCAATAGACTATATAGGAAAAGAAGTACATTTATGGATATTAGATATTATGTTAGGAGATGATGTAAGTGGTTATGATGTAATCAAAGCAATAAGGGAAAAAGATGATAATGTTCCAGTAATATTTACATCTGCAAGAGACCAAGAGCTAGACAAAATATTTGGTCTTGAGCTTGGAAGCGATGATTACTTGACTAAACCATATTCGAGTAAAGAATTAGTATTAAGAGTAAATAAAATAATTAAAAGAGTTTATAAAGATTCGGACAGTAATACAATAAGATATGATGATTACATAATTAATCTAGATAAAAGATTAGTTGAACTAAATAAAAAAGAAGTAAAACTAACTACATTAGAATTTGACTTATTAGTATTATTTGTTCAAAATAAGGGAAAATGTTTTTCTAGAGAAGAAATTCTATCAGGAGTTTGGGGAGATGATTATTTTGGAACTGATAGAGTAGTTGATGATTTAGTAAGAAGAGTTAGAAAGAAAATGTCTAATATAAAAATTGAAGCCGTATATGGATATGGGTATAGACTATCATGAAACTTGGCAAAAATAATTTAAGTAAACAACTATTATTTGTTGTTGGAATAGCCTTTCTTTTACTATTTATTTCTTTAGGAGCAATCCTACCTAGATTACTGATTCCTGTTGCAGAAGCTAATATCTATAACTACCTAAGTGAACCACTAAAAATATATGATAATCAAACAAAAGCAGAACTAGACGATACTGAAATAGCATACATATATATATCTGAAAATAATATAGCAACAAGTCTTAATATAAAAGATGTTATTAAATACGATAAAATCGAAAATATAATACCTAAAATGAATAAATCTTATGGAAAATTTATGATAAATCATAAGACATACTACTACTACACTTTAAAAGAAAATAATATACGAAAAATAGCACTTACAAATGACTACTATATTAATAAAACAAAGACATCTATTTTAACCGCAATATTTCCATTATTATTAGGAACACTCTTACTAGTAGGATTAATGATCGTTTTTTGGTCATCAATCATTGTAAGAAAAATAGAAAAGTTAAAGAATAAAATTGATAATATTGATAATCCAGACTTTAATCATAAAATAGACTTTCAGATTGATGATGAAATTAGATCTCTTGCTTTAGCAATAGAAGATATGCGACTTTCTTTGATTAATCAAGAAGAATATCGCAATCAAATGTATCAAAACATATCACACGATTTTAAAACTCCTCTAACAGTAATAAAATCTTATATTGAAGCGGTGGAAGATGGGGTCGAAACAGAATCTAATGCTCTTTCCACTATAAAAATTCAAACGAATAAACTTGAACAAAAAGTACACTCACTTCTTTACTTAAATAAGCTAGATTATCTCAAAAATTCAAAGAATGTAACAAAGGAACTTATAGATATGGAAAAAATTATAAAAGAGGAAGTTGATAAGTTTAAATTTCTAAGAAAAGAAATTAAATTCAACACATATGTAGATGAGAAGTCCAAATATTATGGTTCCGTTGAAAATTGGGAAACGATTTTAGACAATCTTTTAAGCAATTTTATGAGATATGCTAAAAGCGAGATAAGAATTACAGCCAAACAAAATAGAATAATTTTATATAACGATGGATCATCAATAGATAACGATTTTCTTGAAGTTATTTTTACACCATTTAGAAAAGGAATCAAAGGCGAATTTGGTTTAGGATTATCAATTGTTAAAAAAACACTTAATTTAATGGATTATGATATTACTATTAAAAATGAAAAAAAAGGCGTATCGTTCATTATAACAAGTATAAAGAAAACTAAAAAATAAAGTTTTCTTTTTTTCTATACTGTATGATATAATACACAGTACATGAACAGGAAGTGAGATTATGGAAAAACCATATTGGGATTTAACAAAAAGAAGAAAAATTGATAGACTAAGAAAAATTGAACCACAAAAAGCTCTATCATGTTATGAAGAGTATATAAGTAAGTATTACTTGGACTATGAAGCAAAACTATTATATGCATCTACCTTAATTACAGTTGGTCAGATATCACAAGCATATGAAGTTATAAAAGAAACTAAATATCAATATAATAATAATAGAAAAATCAAAGCAGATAGTGATATGAAGAAGTATTTAGATAGAAGTAGTATAATTACGGAAATAAGACTTTATGGATATACTGAACAGTTTGACAAAATATATGACATACTTCAAAAAAATAATCTTCTACGTGATGAACAATTTTCATACATAGCATTTTTATCTAAGGTAAAACTAGGCATGATTTCAGAAGAAGATCTGGAAAATTTAAAGTCATACAAGAAAAAACAAGGATATGAATACAGTGAAGATAGATTCAAAGAATATATCAAAAAACATACATACGAAGAGAATCACGATAAACCAATTGAAGAGAAAAGCAACACATTTTTCTGTGAACACTTTCCCCTTGATAGAGTGATTGAAGAAGTAAAGAAAAACATAGATAGAGACAACTGCCTATATCTTGGCTTTTTTTCAGACACATATATATTCAAATATGATTGTTGCGGAGTCTATGATAATACTAAAGAAAATTATTTTAAAGTAGTCTGTTCACACGATACAAATAATATAATAACAATGTATCCAGCACCAAATTGTGAAAGATTACCGTATGTAGATTTAAATTACATAAACATAGACGATAATTATGAAAGAAGAAGGCCATCGCAAACAGAAAGATTTTATAAAAGATTTGCTAAACAATAAGTAAATCTTTTTCTTGATGAATAAAATAGTTTTTTGTATAATATAAATAAAGATAAGGTGGATTACATGAGCAAAATAAAAAATAAAACAGCAAGAAATATACTAACGTTTATAATGTTAATAATTGGTACTATCATAGCTGCAGCAGCACTAGAATGTTTTTTGATTCCAAATACAATATTAGATGGAGGAATAACAGGTATATCAATTATTATATATAAACTATTTCAAGTTCCATTATGGTTACTTGTAATTGTAATTAATATTCCATTTATTTTTATTGGATATAAAAATTTAGGTAAGAATTTTTTAATAAGAACACTGATTTCAATGATATCATTTGCGTTCTTCTTATCATTTTTTGAACTAGTTAAACCATTTACTGAAGAAATATTACTGGCAACGGTCTTTGGTGGTGCGTTATATGGCCTAGGAGTAGGAATTGTCATCCATTTTGGTGGATGCGTTGATGGAACAGAAAGTGTTGCAATTGTCATCAGCAAAAAAACAAGTTTTAGTGTTGGACAAATAGTATTAATGTTTAATTTGATAATATTTGCAGTAGCAGGATTTATATTCGGTTTTGATAGAGCAATGTATTCACTACTAACATACATAATAACATTCAAAGTAATTGACTTTGTTTCAGAAGGACTAGAACAAGCAAAAGCTGCACTTATAATAACATCTAAAGGCACCGACTTATCAGAAGAAATATATAAAAAATTAGGAAGAACAACCACAACAATAAGAGGCAAAGGGCTTATAACAGGAGAAAAAGAAGTATTATATTGTGTCTTAACAAGAATGGAAATATACGAATTGAAACATTTAGTAGAAGAGATGGATGAAAGTGCGTTTGTAACCATACTAGATGTATCTGACATAATTGGAAATCATATTAAATCAACCAATAAAATAAAAAAGCTAAACACTATGAAGTAACTCGGATATCTTTATTACAAGAATGTTACACAAATAGACGGATTATCCGCTACATTTAGGATAGAATAAGAGGACCGAAAAAGGCCTCTTTTTAATAATGGATAAAAAAATTGAAAAAAAACAAACTAAATGTTATCATATTTACTACATAAGGAGTTATTATGGGAGAAGATCATATTGAAGAAGAATTACTAGATGAATACAAAGATAATATAAAACAATTATCTGCGGTTAAACAGTATTTTAATACAGTAAAAAAATATCAAGTATTAGATGAAGATGAAATTATGAATCTAGTTAAAAAATACCAAGCAACACAAGATGTTAATATAAGAAATAAAATCATAATGCATAATCAAAGATTAGTCTTAAAAATAGCATTAAGTATAAAAAAATCTAGTTCATATGATTTTTTTGATAGAATTCAAGAAGCTAATGTTTTATTTATCAAGTATTTAGATAATTACAATCCAAGCCAAGATGTTAAACTTTCAACATACATTTACAAATGCATAAAATATGGCCTAAAAAGAGAAATAAGTGATAAATCAGATATGGTTAAAATCACTAGTAATAATAAATTATACTACTATAAATATAAATCATATAAAGAAAATTATATCAACACTCACCACAAACTTCCTTCTGAAGAAGAAATAATGAAATATTTATCCATTCCTAAAAGCACTTTAAAAACGGTACTTTCTATTGAGCAATACTTTAATAGTATTACCTCACTTGATACACCTTTACAAGAAGATGATGACAAAACTTCAATAGGTGATATGGTACCATCAGTTAATAATAGTATTTCATTCTACCAAAATAATTCAGATGAAAAATTATTATTATATCAATTAAAGAACTCATTAGATGATTATGAATACTATTTAGTATTTAATGAAATTTTATATAAGGGAAATACAGATTTATCATTATTACTAAACATGGAGAAAAAAAGTATAAAAAAAGATTTAGCTAAAGTATTAAAGAAGATTAAAAATAAACATATACTTGATAGTGAGCCAACGATAACACCACTAGAGTTATCAAAAATAGATCTTAATCCCATAAACTTCCCTAAAAAAGTAATTCTTCTATATCTAAAATCGTTATTATCGGAAGATGAATATTGTTTCATATACTATAGTTGGTATAAGAAATTAGAACCCTCACTTGTAAAAGAAAAACTGAAGATAAATAATGTTGACTATGATAAGATGAATGAGTATATAGTTGGTATGTATTCAAATCTTTTAAATATCAACATAGACACCTATAAAAATATAGTTGATAGAGTTAAAAGAAAATATTCTTTAGAACAAATTTTTAAAGCTGATATAAGACCCAATAATATAAATTATGTCAGAATAAATGCTTTGATAAAAGAACTATCATATGAAGATATAATGGAAGTTATTGAAGAAAACAGCATTTCTTTAGGAAATAGGCAACAAAGACTAATTGATGAATATTTTAATGATAACTTCGAGTCAATTGACTATTCAATCCTTGATACAGCAAAAAGAAATATTACATTAAAAACATTAGGTTATATAGGAAATAGACATTTGCCACTAGATAAACTATACAAGTCATATATTGAACACAAAAGTATATTTGATACTGAGCGCCAAGAATATTTAGAAGGAACACTTTTTTCAAAATTCACACATAAGAAGTCAAAATATAATACTAAGTTAGCAAAAAATACTGAAGTAACAATATTAAGATTGGAGCAATTATACTATAATATTGATAATTTTTTTACAATAGAAATGTCATTATTTACAGTAAAAAATATTCTAAAACAATATGAATATGTTTTTTCTAAAATGGAATATGATATTGTAACTAAAAAAAAGTTTAATGATGATAAAAATGTTAATGCTATGCTATGCAAGAAATATGGATTGGATGCAATTTCTCTTAGAAATATATATGGACATGCAATTGATAAAATTGAAAATTTATATCTTGGTTTATATAATGAAATGTTACTTGATGATGATAAACACTATTTGAAATACATTGAGGATGAATCATTCCCTTTGTCAGATGAAAATAGGGAGGTCTGCAGACTAAGATATAATAATAAAATGGACTATAAACAAATAATGCTGAAGATGAATTTAAAAACACCGCAAAGAGTATCAAATATCATTAAAAGAGCAGAAAAACTTATTGATATGCATTACTACAATGTTATAAACGAAATAAGATATGAAGAAGATTTTGTAAGAAAATTAATAGAAATGAAGTATAATAGTGAACCGGAGCATAGTATTATAACTAATTTATTCATAAAGAAAACGCCTAGAAAAGAACTGTATGAAAAATATGGTGTGAAAACTATTAAAAATTTATTTAATATTTTTCACCATCACTACATAAGAATCTTTTCTGATAAAGAACTAGAACAAAAAGATATAGAAAAAGAAGTACTATGCCATGATACTGACACAGTTTTAAATGAAAGAGAAAGACAAGTAATAAGTTTAGTGTATGGAATAAAATCAAAATATAACATTGAAGGAAAAAAATATACACCTAAAGAAATAAGCCAATTATTAAATATTGAAACCCAAAACATAAAGAATTTGATTAAAGAGGCAATAATAACCATAGGTGCACGAAAAAATAATATAATAGGACCAGATTTAGGAAGAATATCAAGAGAAGAATTAATAGAATTTCTTAAAGATAAAAATATTCCTCTTACAGAAGAAGAAATACAATTATTAAAAGAATTGAAGGGAATAGGTTTAAAAACATTGAGTTTAAAAGAATTGTCAGAAAAATACAAAATCAATGAAGCCTCAGTAAGAAGAAGAATATATCTATCATTTCTATCTTTATTAAAATATCAAGATAATAAAAAGAAAAATCGAAAATTAGATTATGAGACAAATGTTCTACCATTAATCAAATACTTTCCAACATTTGAAAGAAATATTTTAATAAGTATTTATAGAGACAAAAAAACAGAATCTGAGATTGCCCAAATGTATCAAACTAATGTAGGTCAGATGAGAAATCATATTTTTAAAGTCAAAAAGAAACTTTACTATTATATGAAAAATAAAAAAGCCAAAAAGTTTGATTTTGATTATGCTAGAAAAGTACTATATGAAAAAGACTTACCATTTTATGGAGATATAAATATTGCAAGAACATATTTTATAAAGTATTTTGGGGAAGATAATAATATACCCAAAAGAAGAAATGAATTAGTAAAAGAATTAAACTTATATGATGATTTTAAAACTCATAATTTATTAAAGCAATTTATGATATCTATACTGATGTATAAAGATAATTATAAAAAAATTAAAACGTTCTCCAAAAAAGAAGTAGAATTGTTCTACCAAAATAATAAACATAAATATAAATCAAATGAAAGAAAAATATTTGAAAGAGAACTTTCAAAAGAATACAACAGTATTTCTAATATTAAAGAATTAAATAGATTTATAGTAATGGAGTTATTAAGAGACAAAGGAATACAACAATTAAATCTAGACGAGTATCCAGAAGACAAAAGAATAAGTTTCATAAAGAATAACCCATATGATTTAACGAATAATCAATTAGAGATGCTACGTAGATATTATAAAATACCAAGAAAAGTATTTATGAGTGGTGAAAATAAAAGAAAATTATATAAAATGCTATCAAGTATAATAAATGAGCTTGATAAAAGAAAGAAGAGGTACATTAAAATCGGAAAAAGCTAGATAGAAAAATTATCTATCTTTTTCTTTTTAAAAAAATGTTAAAAAGAGTATTGACAAAAACAATAGTTATTAATATAATGTTAATAACAGATGCAAAAAAGCATCAAAAGGAGGTTTTAAAATGACTATAGAAATAAAAAAAGATGTAGTATCAAAATTGATAACTCGTTACTACAAAGAACAATACGATATGGAAGGTGAAACAAGTATGTCTGTAAGCAAAGAGCTAACAGGATATCCTCATGAAAGTATGTCGTGTGTTTTAAGAACTAAATTTAAAACCAAGGAAATAATATTAGGAGAAGAGCAAACTATTAGTATTGATATTAATGAAAATCAGATCATGACTATTGTGAAGTACTATTTGGAACAGGAAGGACATACAGTTAAGGATGTTTCAATTAATAAGGGAATTAATTCAACAGTTTCAGGATATTGGATGATGGAACAAAATGTATACAAACCATACTTTAGAGGAGTTGAAGTAAAACTTGAAGAAAAAACGAAAAAAATAGGAGGAATGAAAAATGAAAATTAA
>CACWWC010000039.1 GCA_902764545.1 uncultured Erysipelotrichaceae bacterium
CTATAGCAGCCAAATGTTTTATTAATCAAAACAATTTGATTATCATTAGGATAGATACGAAATCTAAATGTTTTATACATATAACAAACCTCCCAAATCCAATATATAGTACATTTGTTCGTTTGTCAAACACTTATTTTCAACGCACTTTCCTTATAAATAAAAAAACTAGTTTTAATAAACTAGTATTTTTTTATTCTTCAATATCTAGAATATCTGAAAAACCTGTTACTTCAAAAATATCCATAACATTTTCACATACATTAATAATAGTCATTTTTCCTTGTTTATTCATAACCTTCTGCATAGAAAGTAATACTCTAAGTCCTGCTGAAGAAATATAATCCAAATCTTTCATATCAATTATAACTTCTTCCATTCCTTCTAATTCACTCATCTTAGAATCCAATTCAGGAGAAGTATTAGTATCTAACTTTCCATCTAATTTAATAGTTAATTTTTTATCTTCTTTCTTTAAATCAATTTTCATAAATATCATCCCTTCTAAATATAATTATATCTATTTTTATACTTTATAACAAATACTAAACTAAATATAAGTGCTACAACCTCAGCAACCGGCCATGCAGACCATAACCCAATTCCTTCAAATAAATAAGACATTAAATATAAACTAATTACAAGTATAACAAATGTTCTCACAACAGATAAAATACCTGAAATTAAGCCATTTGAAAATGCTGTAAACAATCCTGAGAAAAATGTATTATATCCACAAAATAATGTTGCAAGAATAGAAATTGTAAATCCTAGTTGTGTAATCTTATATATTTCTGTTCCTCTATCAAAGAAAATATCAACAATATTATTTCGCAATAAATACGATGCTATCATTATCACTATAGATATTACAAATATCCAAATATTAGATAATTTAAATACTTTTTTGCGAGCATCCTTATCTCCACTACCATAATGATAACTAAATACAGGTTCAACAGCTGATGTGAATCCCATAAAGATAGATTCCATTATAAATTGGAAATAGAATACTACTGATAAAGAACTAACTCCTATCTCACCATAGTATTTAAAAGCTAAATGATTCATTATTATAGACGTAACTGCTCCAGCAAGATTTGAAATCATATCAGATGAACCATTAAATGATATTATTCCAATTTGCTTTAAATTAAGTCCTGAAAATTTAATCTTATATTTACTCTTTTTAGCTATTATATAATAGTAAAATGCATAAATAATTGTACTCATATATCCTGTTGCAGTAGCAATAGCTGCTCCTTTAATACCCATATGAAGATGTTTCATAAAAATATAATCAAGTACACAGTTTGTAACTCCACCTATAATAATTACAACTGCAGCAGTAACTGATTTACCCTCACCTATTATTAATATTCCAAGTAATGATTGTAACATTATCGCAATAGAAAATGTAGTCATTATCATATAGTAAGGTCTAAGATAACCAATATTCCCACTTGTAGCTCCACAGAGCCTCATAATAGGCTCTGCAAAAACCAAACAGATAACTGTAAGCACAATAGCAATTATTAAGGTAAATAATAAAGTATTTGAAAATGCCTTACCAGCTTCTTTTAATTTGCCTTCTCCAACAAATTTAACAATAACAGCATTAGCACCTGTTCCAAGCATAACACCCAAAGCAATAAACAAATATAGAATTGGTAAATATAAGTTTACAGTCGCAATTGCTAAGTCACCAACAAACTCCTGAATAAAGAATCCATCAACCATTTGATATAAAGCAATAAATACAAATGCAAATATACTAGGAAAGACAAATTTCATTAAAGAGAAAAAGTTAAAGTCTTGAGCTAATTCACTATCTTCATCTTTTATTTTATCCTTAGCCATAATCTAACCCTTTCTACTAAATATTCCTGTAACAAATTTGAAAATACTATTCTCACTATTAATCTTTTTCTTAATATCAGAAACAGTAATATCATCTTGAGTAGTATGATGTAATAAAAGTTGTGTAATCTTCATAAAGATATCCTTAAACTTAACAATACTTTCCTCATCATATCTACTAGCTGCATAATCAATCATTGTCTCTAATCCATCTTCTCCATCAAGAATTTGAATATCCATTAATGCTTGAGAAGCTGCTTGATTTTGTCTAACACTAATCATTTCTATATTCATATCTTCGAGATCTCCACCATCTCTAATATCTTGTTGATATAAAAGACATGCACCATCTTCTGATACAACTTCAGCATCTAAATCCTCATACGGATAGCAACTATATTTAATTGCATTTTGAACTTGTTTATGAACATCTTGGTATAAATCTCTGATTGTTCTCTTAGCATTTAATTTTAAACCAACAGGTAAATCTCTAAATAGTAGACCTACACTTCCCATTGAGTAAGCATCATCTCTACCATTATAAATCCATGTAATCTTAACATTATCTTTTTTATTATATATTGATAAAGTAAGAAGTGCTACTGTTATAAAGAATTCATTTCTACTAATCTTAAAACTCTTTTCAATTATAGACATTTCTTCATCTTTAATATCTAATTTAGAGAATAATTCACCCATTTCATTTTCTCTTGATTCATGATCAACATTAGCTTTAACTGACCAATCAATATCATCATACATTTTCTCATAATAGCGTCGAGCTTCCTCATAGAAATCAGATTGTTGTTCTTTTTCTCTCTTATCAAGAATATAGTAATAATAATCTTTATCCAACTCCATTCCCATGTATGATTTAACCATATTTGCCATTAATACTTTAAATGAAGTACCATCAAATAATGAATGATGAATATCAATAAATGCATATCCACATTTTTCAGTTTGGAATACACGACATCTATATAATTTAGAATTAATTAACTTGAATGGCATTACTAAATTATCTTTTATTTGATTAAAATCAAATTCTGAAATATGTTCAACTTTTATTTCTTCAAGTAAATCAGGATTGTATTTTTGAACTAAATCACCATCTTCATTGAAATGGAAAGTTGTAAGTAAAGCCGGATGATTTTTTAAAACATTATACATTGCCTTAGCAAGATCTTCCATATTATATAAACTTGTATCAACTTTTAACATTGTAAATAAATTATACATTGTAGACTTAGGTGTATATAATTGATAATCAACCATATATAATTGTTCAGTAGTTAAAGGATGTTCGTGTCTAATAGCTTCATCATTCTTCTCATCAGCTGATACACCATCATCACTTGTAACAGATTCTTGATAGATCTTAGCAACCTCTTCTGCACATCTTCCTCTAAAAATATGAGAAACATTTATTCCAGGAAGTTTAGTCTCAACTACAGCTTCTATTGCTTTTAAAGAGTCTCCTCCCATTTCATAGAAATCATCTTTAATACCAACTCTATCAAGTCCAAGTACCTTAGCAAAAGCCCCACATATTGCTTTTTCTAAATCATTTGTAGGTTCAACATAAGTACTTTGAAAATCCTTTGTATCAGGAGCAGGTAATGCTTTTCTATCTAATTTTCCAGTAGCCTTTAATGGTATCTCATCAATTTTAACAAAATATGCAGGTAACATATAGTAAGGAAGCCTCTTTAAAAGTTCTTCTCTAACTTCTTCAATATTAAATTCAACATCATCTTTATAATAAGCACAAATATAAGATTGATTAGCTTCGTTGAATCCCTTTGCAGCAACCCAACTAACTCCAAGTACTTGTTTAACTGCCGCTTCAATTTCAGCAGGCTCTATTCTATTACCATTAATCTTAATCATATCATTGTTACGTCCAAGTAATACTAAATTACCCTTTGGATCTCTCATTGCAAGATCTCCTGAATGATATATTCCATCCTTTAATGCTTTTTCAGTCTCTTCAGGTAAATTCATATAACCTCTGAAGTATGGATTATCATAACAAAGTTCACCTGTTTCACCATCTTTTACTTCTTTTCCATCTTCATCAAGTAGTTTGATTTTTAAATCTTTTAATGTATTCTTACCAATAGGACAAGTTTCATATGATTTATCTATCTTAAACATACTAACAATAAATGCACTCTCACTCATCATATAAGTATTACATAATTTTACACCCTTTATATAAATATTGTTTGCAGGTTCACTTCCAACAATAAGTGTCTTTAAAAAAGGTCCAGTAGATCCCTTTAACATTCTTACATAAGATGGAGTTAAAAATGTTAATGATATAGTTTTCTCTAACATAAACTTTTTTAAAGCAACAGGGTTCTTTAAAGTAGCATAAGAAACTATATATAATTTAATATTTTCCAAATCACTTCCTGAATATAATACATACATCAAGAATATTGTTGAAGCAATAAAGTTTAAAGGTGCAACTAAAGCTCCATGTTCACCTTTTTTAACTAATGCTTCATTCTCACTTATTCTAACAGAATCAACTGCTCTTAAGATATTACCATATTCATGTAAAACACCCTTAGGATTACCTGTAGTTCCTGATGTATAAATTGCAAAAGCAGCATCATGTAAATCTGCAACAACAAATCCTTCTTTAGGATCAAGTTCCATTATTTCATCCCAATTATCCTTATTGATTTCCACCTTACAATTACAGTCTTTTCTTATAAAATCAATTCTATCTGGAGCATAATTATCTTCAACTATCGTAAATGCCGCACCAGCTTTCCATATACCAACCATAGCAAGTACAGGCTGAACACCTCTAGGTAAATTGATTAAAACAAAATCCTCACGTCCTACTCCTTTTTTAGATAAATATGCATATATTTTACTTGATACCTCATCAATTTTAGCATAACTAATTCCTTTAGTATTATACTCATCATAAATAAATGTCATATTAGGATTTTTTTCAACATTTTCTTGAAATTTTTCTACAAATGATAACATACTACTCTCCTCCTAAATCTTTCTCAATTATCAATATATTTTTATTATTTTCATATTTATATTCAACATTATCCATAATCTTCTTAACCATAAATATTCCAAGTCCGCCTACTTTTCTATCTTCACTAGATAAACTAATATCAGGTTCATCTTTCTCCAATGGATTAAATGGAATTCCTTCATCTATAAAAGTGATAGACAACTTATTTTTATTTAAAAGTACCTCTATATCAGCAAATCCAGATTCTTCATAAGCATAATTACATATATTTACAAATATTTCTTCAATTACTACATCTAATTTCATAGATATTTTGTTATTAACTTTACCATCAATAATTCCATGTACAAATGATAAGACATTATCTAATTCCTTAACATCTGCATTAAATGTTTTTTTTGATTTATTCTTTTTTACTTTACCAATATATTCAAAACATAACATTGTTAAATCATCAAATTGAATAGCATCATCAACAAATTTATCAACATCACATTTAACACCAACAAGAATATCTTTACAGCTACAATTCTTAACCTTATTTAATGAATCAATCATTTTGTCTAAACCAAACATTTCATCATTATTATTTGTAGCCTCAGGAACACCATCAGTATATAAAAATAATTTATCGCCATAATCCAATTTCAAATTATAATTTTTATATTCATAATCCTCCATTGCACCAACTGGAATACCATGTTTTTTCTTATCAATTTCAAAATTACCATTCTTCTTACATATAGCAGGATCTTCATGTCCGGCGTTTGAAGCAACAAGTTTTCCCGTTGATATTTCCAATATACCTAACCACACAGTAATAAACATATTAGCCTTATTATTTGAACAAATCCTCTCATTAACAGCAGTTAATATCTCACCAGGATTTTTCAAAGAATAGGAATATACATTAATTAATATTTTTGTAACCATCATAAATAAAGCAGCAGGAATTCCCTTTCCAGATACATCCGCCATAACAAGACATATGTGATCATCATCAATTAAATAAAAATCATAAAAGTCCCCACCAACTTCCTTAGCCGGTTTCATAGAAGCAAATAAATCAAATTCACGCCTATCAGGGTATGGAGGAAAAATATTAGGTAAAGATTTTTCCTGAATAGAACTAGCCAATCTAAGCTCAGTACCAATACGCTCTTTTTCCTTTGTAACATCAGTTAAATTATCAATATATTTAATCATATCCTTTTCCATTTTATCTATAGATAAAGCAATACTTTCCATCTCACTTATTTTACTAATTTTTTTAAGTGAATTATGAGTCTTTACATCTTCATTAGCAAATCTCTTAGCTTCTTCATTTATCATTATAACCGGTTTGACAATCTGATTTCTTATAAAAACTCTAACTATTAAAAAGGAAAGAAGAATCAAAACAAAAGTTAATAAAGTAACCGTATAAACGTATTCATGCCTAGCATGCTTTAAATCAGTCATAAACCTTTGAACACATAAAATCGAAACAACATCTCCATTACTATTCTTAATAGGAATAAGAGATGTTATATGAGGTATACTATCATCATACCTATTCTTCCTTATTACTGTTGCCCTATCAATTTTATTTTCCATAATTTGTCTATAATATTTTTCATATTCTTTACTAGAAGTTTTATGTATTGTCCCAATACCCCAAGGCTTATATCCGCTATTATCATTAACACAATTAAATATACTAATAAATTGCTTATACTTATTAATAGGTTTAATAACATATACAACCGAAACATCCATTTTATTTGTCAAAATATTAAGACGACTATTAGTTAATTTATACTCATCACTGCTTCCTTCACTTTCTAAATATAAATCAATATTATCAGCATTAATTATTGCCTCCGCAGTCAATCCAGTCTTATATGCTGAATCATTATACTCTTTAGTATAAGTTCTTGTAAAACGATTATAACCAATTATTTCAATAATTATAGAAAACATAATGAGCAAGAAAATAACAGCACCTGAAATAACTTTTTCAAGCTGTCTTGTACCCTTTATTTTAAACATAGACTTTTTAAATCTAAACATCTAATCACCTAACTAATATATTTTTAACAATTCTTTTATTGCAACAATTTTGTCTTGTAAAGTAACAACCCAACTTTCCTTATATCTAGGAATAGAGATATTTAAAGGAAACATATGTCTTAAAATTGCATTATCTATCCTATCATTAGAATAATCAGCAAAAAACTTATGAGTATTATCAAGTGCATCCCTAGCATGAGTAAATCCATGTTGCTCAAAAAATTTCTTTTTTCTATTCAAATGTTTAATATATATGGGATCCATATATTCCAAATCCTCAGAATACTGCCAAGGAAATGGATAAAAATCATGCAAAAGACCAGCAATAGTACAATTATATACATTTATATTGTGCTTTATTGCAAAGACATAACATCTATAAGAAACCAAAACGCAATGAAAAAAGACACTATGATAATGATGCTTAAACTTTAATCTCTTCTGAAATTCGCAACTCAAAAGAATTGGTTTAACCACTTTAAACCAATCATCAAAGAATTCTCTATTTCTAATAATTTTTAAATATTTAATTAACTCAGCTTCATTCATAAACTTATTATAAATCAAACAATAAAAAAAGACAAACTTAATTGTCTTATCAATAATAATTTTACATCTTTACCCGATTCGGAAAGCTGACGCGACACCGCTAGCACTACTCGCATTACAGTAGCTCCAAGCACCACTACCACCAACATAGTGGAAACGATGGTTAGTATCAGAATAGGCCGAACGCAACCACCACCATGTACTTAATGAATTATATTGTTTGATTTTACTATTTGATGAGTTATTATAGTATTCTAACTGTGTTGTTGTGTTTGCTGCTGTATCATGGCTATCACTTCCAAATACTTCTACAGATGATAGTAAATATAAATTATCTGTTGATGTAAAGTTTGTTGAATCATTTGATCCATGTCCTGATATTACTCTTGTTGGTTTGATTGCTGCTTGTAGATCA
>CACWWC010000040.1 GCA_902764545.1 uncultured Erysipelotrichaceae bacterium
GTTTTATACATATAACAAACCTCCCAAATCTAATATATAATACATTTGTTCGTTTGTCAAACACTTATTTTCAACGCACTTTCCTTATAAATAAAAAAATTATTTACTATACGTAAACAATTAAAAGTATTATTTCTTTATTTTAGCTAAAACAACCTGATCACCAATATTATTGATATGACTAGAATTATTAGTAATAGGAATTGCACCATATTTAATTCCCTTAGTATCAAAATACTCCGCAACAGTTTGTTCAACAACAGCATAAATCCATTGGAACATATTACTCATATTATCTAAATTATAGTTAAGATAGTGCTTATAACTAACTGTTCTAAACATATAATCAGCAATAAAGACCCCATCTTTTTTAAGTCTATTTTCAACAACAATTTCTAAATCATGAATATATTTTTTGAATAATGAAATATTAAGACCACATTGTACCTGTAACACAAATATTAAGATATTAGAAATATCTATAAAATCATAAATTTTATCACTCTTTTTTAAAACCTCTAATGCATCACAATCATATAATTGAATGTTAACCTTATCAATATTATCTCTTACATCATTATACTTTTTATCATTAATATAATTTAAATAATTTTTCCTATCATTTACTTTAGTTTCACTAAATGCTGTTTTGAAAAAAGTATAAAGTAAATCCCTGTTAGTGTAATAATTAAACATTTTATCCCAAAACTTTTTATATTCAACTTCCGCTAAAGAAAAACCATTAATAACTTTTCTTTGATAAATCTTATCTGATAAAAAATTAACACTATTAGGATTAAAAATAAATTCAAGATATTCTTTTTCTGATAAAGTTTTAAAAGCCGCTTTCTTCAAATAAAATATGTATTTAGCAAAACGATTAACATCAGTTGCTACAATATCAGACGCCCCAACTCCTATAAGCTCAAAAATAGGATCAGCACTACCTAATATGGTAAATGCTGTTTTAACATCATTATTTTTACATAAATCTTTAATATAATTTAGATTTTGTGTTGTTGCCCAATAAGGTCTATCCATATCATAATCATTATTCATAAAAATTGATGAACTGGAATTACTAATTACCTCTCTAGCATATCTAAAATCTTTTCTATAATTATTTTCCATAAACCCCTCACCTGCATTCATAATAATTATAGTTTAATATAATATCACTTTAAAACAAAATATCAAAGAAAATTATTAGTTTTCATGATTAAATAATTTATTATCTTTGGAATATTTTAATATCTGTTGATGTTTCCTGTCTATTTCATCATAAATATCATGTTCAAAAGAAATACCCCTATCTCTAAATGCAGAATAAAACTCACTTATACTTCCATGACTAAACTCCCAAACATATTTTCCATATCAACCATTGTTTCTAGAAACATTTAAAAGTATTCCAACACTCAGCATACTAATTAATAAACTACTACCTCCATAAGAAAGAAACGGAAGTGTAACCCCGGTTACAGGGATTAAACCAACTACAACAGATAAATTCATTATAGCTTGAAATATCAGTTGAAATGAAATACCAAATGATAAATACTTAGAAAATAAATCTTTAGAATTTATACATATTTTTATTGAACGATAAAGTAATATAGAAAAGAGACCCACAACAATTATAGCCCCCATTACTCCAAATTCTTCTGAAATAATAGAGAAAATAAAATCTGTTTGAGGCTCAGGTAAGTAAAAATGCTTCTGAATAGAATTACCAAAACCAAGTCCCAATAATCCGCCAGGTCCTATAGCATATAAACTTTGAATCATCTGAAAACCGGTCCCCAATGGATCCTTCCAAGGATTAACAAAAGAAGTAATTCTATCCATTCTATATGGAGCAATTATTATCAATATAACTACACCTATTAATCCTAATAAACCACCCGCAATAAAAAACTTCATAGAAACTCCAGCAATAAATAAAATAGCAACTATTGATAAAAATAATATCAAACCTGTTCCCAAATCCGGTTGCAACATTATCAATCCAAAAAAAATAACCACAATTAACAAAATTGGAATAACACCTTTAAAAAAGTTTTTGACATTACTATCATTTAAAGATAAATATTTAGATGTAAAAATAATCAAACTAATTTTAGCAGCTTCACTAGGTTGAATTCCCAATGAACCTATTCCAAACCAACTCCTACTACCGTTTCTAACACTACCTATACCAGGTATCAACACTAATATAAGCAAAACAAATGCCACGAATAATATTTTATTAGAATATTTGCAATATAAATGATAATCTATCTTAGATACAAAAATCATTACAAACAAGCCAATCAAAAAAAATATACCTTGGTATTTTACATAATGAAAAGAATCATTAAATTTAAATAGCGCCCATACACTAGAAGATGAATAAATCATTAGAAGTCCAAATAAAGATAAAATAATTACAGTAAAAAATAGTACTTTATCAAATTTCATGATAATCACCTATAAAATTATATTAATTACAATCAAAAAAAATAACTGCCCGAAGCAGTTATTTTCTTTAAGCATCCTTTAGGAAAGCAATATAACACTTATATGCTTCATAAATATCAGCTTTTGAAGTAACCTCCCATGGTGCATGCATACTAAGTACACCAACGCCACAGTCAATAACATTAACATTTTTATTTGCTAAGATATATGCAATAGTACCTCCACCACCTGCATCTACTTTGCCAAGTTCTGATATTTGGAAAAAAACATTATTTTCATCCATTATTTTTCTTAATTTGGCAACATATTCAGCATCAGCATCATTACTACTATATTTACCACCTGATCCAGTATATTTGCAAAATACGACTCCGTTATTAAAATAAGAAGAATTTCTCTTATCCATTACATCTGCGTATAAAGGATCATATGCAGCATTTACATCACTTGATAACATATAAGAATTAGATAAAGTTCGAGACAAAGCGGTAACCTCATTATGACCTAGCAATGAACAAATCTCTAAAATTGCATTTTCATAAAAACTAGATTCCATCCCAGTAGCACCAACACTACCAATTTCCTCCTTATCAACTAAAATACAACTAGTTGTTCTATCAACATCTAAAACATCTAAAAAAGCTCTCAATGAAGTGTAAGCACACACTTTATCATCCTGTCCATATGCCATTACCATTGATCTATCAAGACCAAAGTCACGAGCTCTACCTGCTGGAACTACTTCGATTTCTGCTGATAAAAAATCATCTTCTTCAATATCATATTTATTCTTTAAAATGTTTAAAATATTTTTCTTAACTAAATCTTTTTCTTTATCATCTTCCTCTGAAACTAAAGGCATGCTGCCGATTAAAACATCAAGTTTTTCACCTTCTACAACTTTAGTCGCTTCTTTTTTCATTTGCTCACGACCTAAATGAGGAAGTAAATCCGTAATACCAATAACAGGATCAGATTCCTCTTCTCCAATAACTACATTAACAACATCACCATTCTTTTTTACAACGACACCATGTAATGCAAGAGGCAATGTAACCCATTGATACTTTTTAATACCACCATAATAATGAGTATCAAAATATGCAAAGTCAGTATCTTCATACAAAGGATTAGCCTTTAAATCAAGCCTAGGAGAATCAACATGGGCGCCTAAAATATTAACACCCTCAGTAATATCCTTTTTTCCAATTACAAATAGCGCTAAACTTTTCCCTCTATTATTAACATAAACTTTATCACCAGGCTTAAGCATTTCATTATCTTTAATGTATTTATCTAAATTAATAAAACCACATGCTTCCGCCATTTTAACAGAATTACATACAACTTCTCTTTCAATTTTACTTCTACTAATAAAATCGCGATATTCATCACAGATTTCATTTAATTTTACTAAATCATTATCTTCATATTTACTCCAAATATTATCCTTCATCTTATCCCTCCTAGATATAGTATAACATGAATCCTAAAAAATAAAACAAAGAAAAAAAACATCTTATGTTGACAAAAGTTTTAAAGACATATAAAAAAAAGAAAGCATCGCACTTTCTAAACCCATACACCAAATATAATTCCAGCCATAGCAAGAATCAATCCTGCAACCCAAAATAATTTTACAATATCGCTTTCTTTCCAACCTAATTTTTCAAAATGATGATGTAGCGGTGTCATTAAAAATAACTTTCTTTTAAACACAATTACCCAGAATGTCTGAAGTATAACAGACAATGTCTCAATAACAAAAATGAACGCAACAACAAGAAGTGTTAATTCTCTATGAGTAAGAATAGCAATAGCTCCCATTACAGCACCAAGCGCAAGAGATCCTGTATCACCCATAATAATCTTTGCCGGAAATGTATTAAAAACTAAAAAGCCAAATATACTTCCAACTAATAATAAACTAAATAAACCAATATCTTCAAATCCAACTGATAACGAAATAAGAGCATAAGCAATAAATGCAATAGCCGATAACCCACCAGCAAGACCATCTAACCCATCAGTTAAATTAACAGCATTACTTGCTCCTACTAATACAAACAATATAGCTAATCCATATAACCATCCAAGTTCTATATCAATATGAAGTGTTCCAACAACCCACGAAGTCTGCCCTCCACTTCTCATATAAATATAGAAAAAGCCTATTGCAATTAAAACCTGCATAAATAACTTTTGGTATACAGTTAATCCTTCATTATTACCTTTTTTTATAGATAAAAAATCATCCAAAAATCCAATCAATGTATACCCAATAAATACCAGTAAAACAATACCTAAATTAGAAGTATAATCAATTTTATGAGTTAAGACCAATCCTAATGTTACCAAAACAGTAGGAATGACAAACATCAAACCACCCATAGTAGGAGTCCCCTCTTTTTTTCTATGAGCTTCAACAACAAATTCACTTATTCTCTGTCCGACTCCTAACTCTTTAAGTAATGGAATCATAATTAGCCCCAAAACTACCGAGAATAAAAAGCCAATCATAATGACAAAAACAGCCTTTGTAAGTAATAACATTAAACCAACACTCCATTTCTTGATTAATTATATCATAACTATAATAATAATATGTCAATTAAGACAATATTTTACTTTTAGTTTACAGGATAAGTACCCCTTTTCAAAACTTTAGCATCATTTATTTCTAACTGTTTCTCCTGTTCCTTTTTCATTTTCTTCATTTCATATTCTTTCTCTTCAACCTCACTCTTTATTCTTTTAAGTTTATATAACATTTCATTATATTCACTAGTTATCGAAGCATAATCACTATATTTATTTTGCAAATCATTAATTATCTTATCAATTTGCACACTAGTTTTACCAAGCAAAGAAATAGCATCATCTAACTTTGAAATACTATCACTAATTTGACTATGATAATTATTAACTGTTACAACCTTATATTTAGTCTCTTTCACTCTTGGCTTATAAATACTTCTCAAAAAGTTCATGTTAGAGGCAACGGCTATTCCTAAACCCAACGCCGACATCATACCTGGCATAAACATTTGCATAAAAGAAAATCTTGCCAAATTTGAAGTTTGCATATTCATGTAATAAAGTTCATAATGAACCCTCTCAGTAATAGAAGTAGCATTCGCAACTTTTTCTTTTACTTCTTCTAATAACTCTTGTTGCCTATATTGCATATCCTCCAAATCTTTATTTAACTGATCAATAGAGTAATACTTTTCTTTTAACTTTTTAAAATTAATTTCTTTATCTTCTAAAACATCCTTCTTTTCTTCAACTTTTTTACTCAAATCATCCCTCTTATGATCTAGTTCATCTAACTTTTCAGAAATCATAATATATAGTGGAGAATCTTTAATACCATCAACAAGATTACCATTTTTAAATTCATCCAAATAACCATCTATTAAATATTGAACATAATTATCATCATATCTATCTAAATCATTTATATTAATTTTTGATTTAAGTATTTCTAACTTAGTAATAAGATCAGACAATTTTTCTAATATAAGTTCACTATCATGAGAAAGAATAGCCTTCTCGCTCGACTCTTCTAAAACTTTATAATCAGATACTATTTTTCTTAATTCATATCTTACATCTTTAAGTAGTCTTTCATACTCATCGACAATTTTTCTAGATTGAATTTTACTAATCTTTGTTTGCAGATTAGGAGGCAAATCAGTAATTTTTAAATCAGCAATGTCTCCACCTAAATCAATAGAACTTGTCTCGGAAATGCCAGTTACATCAAAATCAGGTTTCTTTTCAAAAAAAGGAGAACCCTTCACTGGCTTATTATCCGCATGATCTTTTAAAGAATCTTCTTCTATTATTTCATCTTGTTCTTGTTTTTTATCAGTACTAGGCTTGACATCAACATCCTTTTTTAAAGACTCACCAAATATATCTACTGTTTTTTTCCTGACATAAACTATAACCTTTTCTCCATCAGGAGTAACAATAACCTTCTTTTCCCTCTCACTATCAACAGGAGTTTTTGAAGATATATCAGAATCATACTCTTTAATTCTCCATTTTGATAATTCTTCTTCCTTATCAGGTTTCTTTTTTCCAATTGCAGTATCGTGTATAGTTTTTACAACTTCTCCACCTAAAACTATAGGTAAGGCCTTAATCAAAGTATATATTTGTTGTTTTTTTACCTTTTTTTCTAATTCTCTTAATTCTCTTTGTTCATTATATTCCTTTATTTTTTTCTTTTGATTCTTTTTTATTATCATAGTTCTTCTAAAATCATTTTTTCCACCCTTAGCTCCCATTGACTCATCCATTAGTATCACCAAATATATTTTAACATATAATATTTTATTTTAATATAAGTTATTTGACAAAAACACGTACTTTACCCTGATCTTCATGCATTTCTCCCGCATTGGGGCTTTGATCAATAACTGTCTTTCCTGAACCAGAAATAACCACATTAAAATTCATTAAAGCCTTTTTAGCATCCTCAACACTCATCCCAACAACATTAGGAACTTCATAATATATTTTATCATTCCATTCCAAATCTTTTTCCATTTCATCATCTTGTTTTTCAATTTTTAGAGCCTCAATTATATCAAGCAAAATTCTTCTTGCAATAGGTGTAGTTGTATAACTAGAAAGCATTGCAGTATTTTTTGGATTATCAATAGCTAAATATAAAACAGCTTTTGGATCATTTGATGGAACAACACTCATAAAGGACATTATATAATTATTTACCAAATAGACACCATTTTCTTGTTTCTGAGCAGTTCCCGTCTTACCACCAACACGGTAACCTTCAATAAATGCACTTTTACCTCCACCCTTTGCCACAACACTCTCCAAAGCAACTCTCATAATAGCAGAAGTCTCACTACTTATAACCCTTCTTTTTAAAACTTTACTGTTCTCTTGTATAATAGTATTAGTATTATCACTTATGCTTTTAACTATATAAGGTTTATATAAATAACCACCATTCACAACACTAGAAACAGCCATCACTTGCTGTA
>CACWWC010000041.1 GCA_902764545.1 uncultured Erysipelotrichaceae bacterium
AAGTCCTTTATATTTAAAACAATTACACGATTTTTCTTTACAAGATATTGAAAATGTTGTTAAACTTAGCGTAAGAAAATTTAATGTAAGATACTTCTTTCTTGATTATATTCATTCAAGTATGAAAATTTTATCTGAAGTTAGTTCTAAGGCATCGGTAAAAAATTTAAGAGAAGATAACGTACTTTTTATGATTAGTGTACGTCTTAAAGATTTAGCAACTGACAATGGTATTTTTATTTTATCTAGTACACAGCTTAACGCAGATTATCAACATGCTTCAGTTTATGACCAAAATCTTCTTAGGGGTGCTAAGGCTATTGCTGATAAAATTGATGCAGGAAGTATTATGTTACAATTAAACCAGCAAGACCATGATAATATTGATGAATTGATAAAGCAAAAAGGATTAGAAGAACCTAATTTAAAGATTTCTATTTATAAGAATAGACGAGGTAAATATAATCATATTTTACTTTGGTGCAAAGCGGAATTGGGTATTTGTAGAATTAATCCTATTTTTGCTACTGATTATAATTATCAATTGATTGATATGGAAAACTTAAGGATTGTAATTGATGAGTAAACAAATTTTTCGTAAACCTAGACCATCCCCTCCTAGATGGTTTTTCTGGGATACTGATAACTGCTGGGATTGTAATTGTAATCATACTGGATGTAGCGGTTGTAAAAGATTAAAAAAATTTAAAAAGAAAAAATATGAGTCAAGAAATAAATCAAAAAGAATACTTAGAGAATATTAAAAATGATTTAACATTAGACCAAGTATTTCAATTACTTGTTGACCTAGGTGGAGAGCCGCAGACATATAACAATTCTTATATCATTTCAAGAACTATATGCCACAATCCTCCAGGTCAGGGTTCATTTAAATTATATTATTATGACAATACAAAACTCTTTCGATGTTATACTGAGTGTAATGATGCTTTTGATATATTCCAATTAATATTAAAAGTAAAACATTTATCTAAGAGCGGCATTACGTATTGGGCAAAGGGTGGAGAATTAAAAACTCGACCTTGGGATTTGCCCGATGCTTTGACCTATATTCTTACTTATTATGGCATCGAAGCAGAAAATCAAAATTTTTCAGAAGAACAATTGGAACTTCCTGATGACAAATATATTGCTGAAAAATTAAGAAAACAATCAATTAAAACAAATAAAGAACAATCCGTTTCTTTAAAAATATATAATGGTGCTTTTTTAAAAAACTTCCCTCAACCTAGAATCTTACCTTGGGAAAGAGAAGGAATAACAAGAGAAAGCATAATCAGTCATAATATTCGCTACGACCCTATTAATCAAGGTATTGTAATTCCTCATTATGATATTAATAATCAATTAATTGGAATCCGAGAAAGAACTTTAATAAAAGAAAATGAAGCTCGTGGTAAATATAGACCCGTTATTATATCCGGTCAAATGTATAATCATCCCTTAACTTTTAACTTATATAATATTAACTGGTCAAAAGATAATATTAGAAATATGAAAAAGGCAATTGTATTTGAAGGTGAAAAATCTTGTCTTTTATTTAGTAGCTTTTTTGGAATAGATAATGATATTAGTGTTGCAGTATGCGGCAGTAACTTAATTAATTATCAAGTTGAAATGTTAAAATCATTAGGAGTAGAAGAAATCATAATTGCTTTCGATAGACAATATCAAGAGTATGGAGATAAAGAGTATTTCAAATGGGAAGAAAAATTAATTAATATATATAAGAAGTACGGTAGTTTTATTCAGATTCAATTTATATTAGATACAGACCATTTATTAGGGTACAAAGACTCTCCTATAGATAAAGGTCCAGAAGTTTTCCTTGAATTGTTTAATAATAGAAAAAAACCTAGATAAGAGTTGTACACTTGACAACTCTTATTTTTTTTATTATAATATAAAAAAGAGAATATTGAAAGAAGGATGAAGTATGAGATACTAGTTAATAAAACCTATAAAATAGAATTATTCAGTTATTCAACAAATTTTAACAAATAGAAATATTCCAATTGATAAAATTGATGATTACTTATTTACAGATGATGCGGACGTTGCTCCTCCCGAAGCTTTAGGCTAGAATAAACTTAGATAGGCTGCCGCCGCACTAATTTCAACTATTTCAAAACAAGGTAAAACTTTAGTTATAGTAGATTCAGACTGTGATGGTTTTACCAGTGCTGCTATTATTATAAACTATCTCCATGATTTTTTCCCTAGCTGGGTAGAAACAAAACTTAATTACATATTCCATGAAGGGAAACAGCATGGATTAAGTGATCATATTTAGAATATATTAAAAGAAAATTATGAACTTGTTATCATCCCGGATGCAGGTTCCAACGATTCTACAGAATGTACTTCTTTATTTGAATAGGGTACTAAAACAATTATATTAGACCACCACTTGTGCGATGTAAAAAACCCTGATGCTATTGTCATTAATAATCAACTTTCATAGTATCCGAATAAAGATTTTTCGGGTGCGGGAGTTGTTTGGCAATTTTGTAGATATTTAGATGAGCTTTTAAAAGCATCTAATGCAGATAATTATTTAGACTTGGTAGCTCTTGGTAACTGTGCAGATATGATGTCTATGACTTCTATCGAAACGAAACATATTATTAACAAAGGTTTTCAAAATCTTAAAAACCCTTTCTTTGCTTCCCTGGCTAAGAAAAATGAATACTCTATGAAAAACAAAGTGAATCATATGAGTGTAGCATTTTATGTAGCTCCTTATGTAAATGCTATATGTAGAAGTGGAACAATAGAATAGAAAGCGTTAGTATTTAAATCAATGCTAAAACATTAGGCTTTCAAAGAGGTTTTATCTACTAAACGAGGCCATTTGCTTGGTTAGAAAGAACAATTAGTTGAACAGGCAATGAGAGTTGTAACCAATGTAAAAAATAGGCAAACAAAAGCACAAGATTCTGGATTAGCTACAATAGAAAATATGATAGAAGAACAGAACTTGTTAAGTCATAAAGTTCTCCTGTTCTTATTAGAACCTGGACAGGTAGATAGGAATATTGCAGGATTAATTGCTAATAAAATTATGGCAAAATATCAAAGACCTGTATGTTTATTAACAAAAGTTACAGAATTTAGTTAGGATATTCCACCTTGGGAAGAAACAAAAGAAAAAGGAATTGTATCTTACCAAGGTTCAGCAAGAGGATGTTAGAAAGTTGGTGTTACTGATTTTAAAAGTATATGTGCGGAAACCGGTATAACAATGTATTAGACTGGACACCCTAATGCATTTGGTTTAGGTATATTAGAGTAGAACATTCCAGCCTTTATCCAGAAAACTGACGCCGCCTTAGCTGACATGCAAGATGAAGCTGTCTACTATGTTGACTATATTTACGATGGAGAAAATATTCAACCTATTGATATTTTAACCATTGCTGATATGTAGGATTTATGGGGTAAAGATATTGATGAACCATATCTTTGTATAAAGGGAATTTGTATTAATTCTGATATGGTAACAGTATATAGGAAAAAAGATAATACTCTTAAAATTACTTTACCCAATGGTATTAGTTTAATGAAATTTAAGGCTCCTGACGAATTATGCGAATTATTACAAAATAGCAACGGATATTACACATTAGATATTGTTGGTAGAGCAAATAAGAATGAATGGATGGGGCATGTAACTCCTCAAATTTTTATCGAAGATTATGAAATTATTGATTATGAAGAGGGATGGTTTTAAAAAATGGTAAAAATAACTTATATTTGTGATTTTTGTAAGAAAGAAGTAAAAACCGAAAAGGATTTAATTCAAGTCAAAATTCCTTATTTAAAGAATATTTATGGTGGTATATCTACTCCTTTATATTCTATCTGTGGCGATTGCTGTCAGAAATTGGAAGAAGAGGTTCAAAAATTGATGAAACCGAGGAGCAGTGTCAATTAAGCTGTTGGCGCGCGGAGGGCCGTGTTTCGGATTGAATTTGGCTTTTGGCCTTTTTCAATCCGAATTTGATTTTTTTAGAATTTTATAGTATAATTATAATATATGAAAAAAGGAGTTGAAAAAATATGATTCTTACAGAAAAGCAAGAGCAGGGTTTAAAGGAATGTATTAAAAGATATGAGAACGGAGAAAAGTATTGTGTAATTTCTGGATATGCAGGCGCTGGTAAATCAACACTGGTCAAGGTTATTATTGAAAACCTTCCTGGAATTGACCCTAAGGAAGATGTGGCTTATGCTTGCTATACAGGCAAGGCCGCACAAGTTCTCTTAAAAAAAGGAAATAAAAATGTAATAACACTTCATAAACTTCTTTATGAGAGTATCCCTAGACCCGATGGAACTTTCTTTAGAGTCCCTAAGACTGCTATTGATTATTCTGTTGTTGTAGTAGATGAAGTGTCTATGGCGCCCAAGACTCTAATGGACCTTCTTTTTACACATGGGTGTTTTGTTATTTGTTTAGGAGACCCCTTCCAGCTTCCTCCTATAGATAAAAATCAGGATAATGGATTGCTTGACCATCCTCATGTCTTCTTAGATGAAATTATGAGACAAGCACTGGATTCTAGTATTATTCGTCTTTCCATGCAGATTAGAAATAGAGAAAAGATTGAATATGGTAAGTATAATGATGCTATTGTAATGCCATATGAAAAGCTTAATACAGGTGTGCTTAAATGGGGGGACCAGGTTCTAGTAGGAACAAATAAGACAAGAATTAATATTAATCAGACCTTCCGTAATATGCAAGGAAGAGGTTCTGAACCCGAAGAAGGAGATAAGGTTATTTGTTTAAGAAATTATTGGGATAATTTAGCTGATAATGATGACCCTCTTGTTAATGGAACTGTTGGTCATATCCATAATTTATATACATCTTATAACAAAATTCCTCCTTATTGTGGCGGACAGACAATTCCAGTTTTGTATGCAGATTTTATTTCTGACAGCGAGGCTGATTTTGGTACATTAAATATGGATAAACATCAGATTATAACTGGTGAAAGAAGTCTTGATGCAAGAACTATTTATAAATTAAATTCAAGAAGACCTACTCAGCATCTGGTTCCTATGGAGTTTACTTATGCTTATGCTATTACTACGCATAAGGCTCAGGGTAGTGAATGGGATAAAGTAGTTGTCTTAGAAGAAGGATTTCCTTTTGATAAAGAAGAACATGCTAGATGGTTATATACTGCTGTTACAAGAGCTAGTGAACAATTAGTGTTAGTGAGGTAATAAATGAGTGCTAAAGATAAATTTGAATTAAAAGGAAGTATAATAATGATAATTATATGTGTTATAATTATATTTATAATGAGTTCTTGTGAAGCTACATTATCAGAAGAAACATATAATAATGGAATACATAAAGGATGCGGTGGACACTGGATATATGAAACTGCTGTAGGCCATCGTTATTCTACATATTTTATTTATGATTGTGATAAATGTGGAACAGTAGTAGAACTTTCTGAAAAATATTGAGGTTATAAAATATGGATGAAATTAAAATAAAATTTTTTAATTGTGAAAATTGTAGTCATAAAAATGTTTGTAAACATATTGAAGTTGATGCGCCAGAACTTAAGAATAGAATAACAGAATGTATTGATAATTTTTCATATGATAAAAGTTATTTATATATACAAGTTATATGTGAAGAATTTCAAATATCGCGTCCGGTTTCACGCTGTTGACATAATAAAAAATATATGTTATAATTATATATAAAATAAAAAAGGATGGTAGATGAAAATGCAACGTTTCTCTCCTCATAATCATACGGAAATGTCAAATTTCCGTTTACTTGATTGTATAAATAAATTGCCCGACCTCGTAAAAAGAGGAAAGGAAATTGGATTGGCTGGACTAGCTGTTACGGACCACGAAACACTAGCCCAGTCTATTCGTATTTGTAAATTGCAAAAAGAAAATCCAGATTTTAAAATTGCAATTGGTAACGAAATATATTTAACAGATACTCGTGATAAAGGAATTAAATATTATCACTTTATTTTAATAGCAAAAGATGCAATTGGACATAAGCAGTTGCGACAGTTATCTTCTATAGCCTGGATGAATTCATATTGGGACCGTGGTATGGAAAGGGTTCCTACTTTAAAATCGGAACTTGCGGCGGTTGTCAAGAAAGACCCAGGTCATTTGATAGCAACCTCCGCTTGTTTAGGTGGAGAACTTTCTAGTTGTATTGTAGAAATGGAACACGCTAGAAAAATAGGAGATGCTGAAACTGGAATCAAAAAAGAACATCAAATAGATTCATTCATGGAATATGTAGATGATTTATTTGGAGATGATTTTTATATTGAAGTAGCTCCAGGAGCAAGTAAAGATCAGATTTTAGCAAATTCTGTATTAGCTGCATTAGCTAAAAATAGATTCTATAAGAAACTTGTAATTGGAGATGATGCACATTAT
>CACWWC010000042.1 GCA_902764545.1 uncultured Erysipelotrichaceae bacterium
CTTCTAAGGAATCATTTTTATATTTCAACAATTCTTAAGAAATTAGTATTTTTTGTTCTACCAAAAGGGTAACCTCCAGTAACAACAATTTGATCGTTTTGTACCAACTTGAAAGTATTACAAGCATGAAACTTTGACTGTTCAATAAGTTCCTCAAGGCTTTCAAAATTTTCTCCAATAATAATTGGATAAACGCCAAAGTTTAAAGATAGTTGTTCAGCAACATGGCTGGTTGGACATAAAGCTAATATAATACAATTAGGTCTTAAGTTACTTACTTTTCTTGTAGTGTAACCAGAAATAGTTGGAGTAACAATTAACTTTATATCATCATATTCAGTACAATTAGATATTAACTTAGCTATAGTATCCGAAATATCATTATTTCTTTGATATTTTGGATGTTTTGTATAATCAATAGTAGACTCAACATATTCACATATCCTTGCCATACATTCAACTGATTCAATAGGATATTTTCCAACAGTAGTCTCACCAGAAAGCATAACACAATCAGTACCATCAATAACAGCATTGGCAACATCTGAAACCTCAGCTCTTGTAGGTCTTGGATTATCATACATAGAAGCAAGCATCTCAGTTGCAACTATCGCAAATTTACCGGCCTCTCTACATTTTCTAATAATAGTCTTTTGTAAAACTGGTAGCTGTTCCATTGGCAGTTCAACTCCCAAATCACCTCTCGCAATCATAATTCCATCACTTGCTTCAATTATTTCATCCAAATTAGATACACCAATTTGATTTTCTATTTTAGAAATTATTCTGGCATCCCCACCAGCATCAGCAATTATTTGACGAACCGCTTCTACATCTTCTTTTTTATTTACAAAAGATAGTGCCAAATAATCACACGAATGGGTTGCAGCAAAATAAATATCATTTCTATCAGTTTCACTCATAAAATTCAAATTTAAACTTATACCTGGAATATTTATTGACTTATGATTTTTAACCTCACCATCATTTTTAGCAAGCAAAGTAACAGAACTATCATCTTTTTCAATAACTTCAAAGTCTAATAAAGCATTATCAATAAGTACATGATTCCCAACATTAATATAATCAATTGCCTCAGGATGATTTACTGAAAACTCACTATAATTACCTACAACAGTATTTTTTACCATCCTGATCACATCACCCTGTTTTATAGAAACACCGCCATTATAAAATTCTAAAGTTCTAAATTCCGGTCCCTTAGTATCATACATTATAGCAATAGGCTGCCCAGTACTTTGTCTGACACTTCTAACAGATTCAATTATATCAAGTATTTGCTGTTCGTTTGAGTGAGATAGATTAATTCTCGCACAATTCATCCCATTTAAAACCATTTTTTCCATGACTTCATTCTTACTACTTGCAGGGCCAATACTACATATTATTTTTGTCTTTTTCATCTAAATTCCTCCATCACTATTATTAATATACAATATAAAAATAAAAAAAAGAATAGTTTAATTACTATCCTTAACTATTTTTGACACTTTTCACAATAATGAGTCCCTCTACCATTTACTTTAGTCTTTAACAAAGTTGATTGGCAATTAGGACATTTACTACCACCTTTTCCATGAACTAATAATTTATTTTGAAATAAGCCATGAACACCCTCAGAAGAAGTAAAACTTTTTATTGTTGTACCGCCTAACTCAATGGCACTATCTAATACCTTTCTAGTATTGTCAATTATCTTAGAACAATCTCCTCTTGATAAGTCACAAGCTCTTCTAAAAGGACTTATACCACTCAAAAACAATACCTCATCATCATATATATTACCAATACCAGTAATAATACTCTGATCTAATAAAACTGTTTTAATAGGCAATTTCTTATTTTTAAACTTAAAAATTAAATAATCCGGAGTTAAAGCATCATCATAATATTCTAGTCCAAGTAAAGAAAGAGGTGGAACACCATAAGTATCCTCCTTTTTAATAAGATACATCTTGCCAAACTTTCTAACATCATGGAATCTAAAACTAATATGATCATCTAATATTAATTCAACATGCTCATGTTTGTTGATTACTTCTCCAGCTTTTCTAAAGAAAAATTTTCCCTCCATTCTAAGATGTATTAATAATGAATAATCATCTAATTCAATAACAATGAACTTTCCCCTAGTAACAATACTACGTATTACTTGACCAATGATATTTACTTTAAAAGAATCCACATCAGGATAAGCAATGATATTATCCCAATATACATTACAACCAGTTATTTTTTTATGAACTAGCTCAGGAATTAAATTTTTAACAACGGTAACTACTTCCGGTTTTTCTGGCATATTATCACCTACTTTGCTTCATACCAATTATTTCCAATCTCTATATCAACCTTTAATGGAACATCTAATTTAAATGTATTTTCCATAGTATTTTTTACAATTTTTTTAACAACATCTAATTCACTTTTTAAAACATTAAACACAAGCTCATCATGAACCTGAATCAACATTTTACTCTTTAAACCTCTTTTTTTAAATTCATCATATATTTCAACCATAGCTTTTTTTAAAATATCAGCAGCAGTACCCTGTATTGGAGTATTAAGAGCTATCCTCTCCCCACTACTTCTAATCATATAATTTCTATTATTCAATTCTTCTATAACTCTTTTACGATTCATTAAAGTTCTTACATAACCATATTTATAAGCTTTAGCCTTTTCCTCTTCCATATATTTAGAAATACCAGGATAAGTTTCTAAGTAATTATCAATAAAATTCTTAGCAGTTTTGATATCAATTCCTAGGTCTTCTGATAATCCAAATCCACTTATTCCATATAAAATACCAAAATTAACAGCCTTTGCATTACGCCTCATATCTTTAGTAACTTTATCCATTGGAACATGAAAAATATCAGATGCAGTTTTTGCATGTATATCCTTATCATCAACAAAAGCCTGAATTAAATTTTTTTCATGTGACATATGAGCAAATACCCTAAGTTCAACCTGAGAATAATCACTAGAAAGTAATACAGAATCAGAATCCGGTACAAAAGCCTTTCTAATTAGTTTAGAATAATCACTACGAGCCGGAATATTCTGTAAATTAGGCTCAATACTTGAAAGCCTACCAGTTCTAGTTAATGTTTGAGTAAAGATTGTATGAATTCTTCCATCATCTCTAATTTCGCCTTGTAATCCAACCGCATAGTTTGTATAAAGTTTAGCAAGTGTTCTATACTCCAGTACTTTATCAACTATAGGATGCAGTAAATGAACCTTGTCAAGAATATCCTTACTTGTAGAATATCTCTGATTTTCTTTAATTCTCTTAGGATATTTTATTCCCAAATCATCAAATAAAACCTTACCAAGTTGAGAAGGACTCATAATATTAAACTTTCTACCTGCAAGATCATATATTTCATTTTCTATTTTTTTCATCTGATTATCTAAATCAATTTCTATACCCTTCAAATAATCACTATCTACTTTAATTCCAGTAATTTCCATATCAGCAAGAACTTTTACTAAAGGCATCTCAATATCATAAAATAATGACTCTTCACCATCATCCTTCAATTGATTTAAAACCTTATCTCTAGTTTCATATATAAACTTTGCCTTTAAACAACATATCTTTTTTAACGTTTCTACTTCAATATCCTTAGGTCTTTTATCAGTTCCAAAAACAGATTCATAATCATCAATGTGATAATCAAAACTTCTTGCAACATAGCTAATATCATCTTTTACTACATAATCAAGTAAATACATAGCAACCATCGCATCATACTCAACATTTTTAAAATCAACTATATCATTTAAAACAACTAAGCTCTTCTTTAAATCATAAGTAAATTTTCTAGCACTACTTACAAATATATCTTTGTAATCAGCAATTTTTTCATAAGGAATAAAATAAGCACGTTTACCATCATATATACCCATTCCTAGAACTGAACTTTTACTATATATACTACCTAAAGTCTCTAAATAAAAAGAAAAGTCTTGAATATCAAAATTACTAATATCGTCTATAATTAACTCTTCATTAAAAGAAGTACTATTGTTTTTTGAAATTTCCCCAAAGTCTATTTTCTTTAATAAAGAATAAAATTCTAACTCCTCTAACTCTTTCTTAAATTCTTCTTTATTAATTCCATTATAAATACAATCCTCTAATTCAAAATCTAAAGGTACATCCCTATAAATAGTTGCAAGATCATAACTCATATAAGCATTACTTTTATCAGCAATCAATTTATCCTTAGTCTTACCTGAAATATCATCTATATTTTCATATACCCCATCTAATGAACCATATTTTGACAATAACTTAATAGCAGTTTTTTCACCAATTCCTTTTACTCCAGGAATATTATCACTAGAGTCTCCCATAAGAGCTTTCAAGTCAATCATACCCTTAGGTTCAACTCCATACATCTTTTTAAATTCATCTCTACTCATCATGATATAATCACTAGATTTTAATAATTTAACCACTACTTCATCACTAATTAATTGTAAAAGATCTTTATCACTACTAATAATAGTCGCAATAAATTGATCTTCCAAATCAACTTTTTTTGCTAAAGTACCAATTATATCATCTGCCTCATAATTATCAATTTCAAAATGTTTTATTCCCATAGTATCAAGAACTTCTTTAGCCTTAGGAAATTGTAATTTTAATTCATCAGGCATAGCATCTCTACCCGCTTTATAATCATCATACTTTTCATGTCTAAAGGTTTTCCCCTTATCAAAAGCCACCAAAATATAATTGGGATTTTCATCTTTAATAATTTTATTCATCATATTAATAAAACCATATAAAGCATTTGTAGGGAACCCTTTAGAATTCTTCATAATTACACCCTGATATGCAGTTGCATAAAAACTCCTAAATAATAAATTATTTCCATCTACCAGAATTATTTTTTTCATTTTACCACCTGCATTTAGTATAACATAAATTAATTATTATTCACCAATTTTTAAAGAATAATTAAGCTGTTTATCAAAAGATTTATTATCTAACTTTTCAACTCTATCACTAACAAATAAAAGATATAAAATAAAAAGTAAATATATCCCTACAATAATTAATAATGTCTTTAAAGACTCCTTCATTTTTCCACTATTCATCATAATAATCACTCCTTCTCTTAACACAAATCAAGTATACTTCGAATATTTGTTCGTGTCAATAAGTAATTAAAACATTTGTTTGACATTTTACACGTTGTATGTTAATATTAAAACATCGAGGAAGTGATATAATGGAAAAACTAACAGGAAGACAAAAGTTCATTTTAGAAATATTAAAAAAAATGATTGCAAAAAACGGATATCCACCAACAGTAAGAGAAATTGGTGAAGAAGCACACTTATCATCACCCGCAACAATTCATTTTCACCTTAAGCAACTTGAAGAAAAAGGTTATATAAAAAAGGATGATAATAAAAATAGAACATTAGAGATATTAGTTCCAAATGAGTACTTAGAAAAAGATGAAAAAATAGTGGATGTTCCCCTACTAGGAAAAGTAACAGCAGGAACACCAATAGAAGCAATAGAAACGCCTAATGAATTCTTTTCACTACCAGCAAACCTAATTACTTCAAAAGAAGAAGTATTTACACTAAAAGTAAGTGGGGAATCAATGATTAATGTAGGAATTTATGATGGAGATATACTAATAGTTGAAAGAAGGAATACAGCCAGAAATGGTGAAACAGTAGTTGCAATGAATTCAGACAATGAAGTAACAGTCAAAACATTCTATAAAGAAAAAGATCATTTTAGACTACAACCAGAAAATGATACTATGGAACCAATAATATTAAAAGAATGTACAATACTAGGAAAAGCAATAGGCTTATATAGAAAATTATAAAAAGAAAATGATTCATATCAATTTGAATCATTTTTTATTACAAATATTATGCAATTC
>CACWWC010000043.1 GCA_902764545.1 uncultured Erysipelotrichaceae bacterium
TCACATTGACTTGACAACTCTGAAAAATTTTCATATAATAAAAAAAAGGAAATAAGTCAGGGAAGGTTTCAGTATCCTTTTAAATATATATAGGCAAAAAAAGAGGAGGTAGTTTTTACACTACCTCCATTTTTATTATATATTATTTAATTTTATCCGACTGTACTGATTGGTTCTCTTATACGTTTAAAGAAATCAAAACACCAGTTTGAACCTCTACTCATAAGTATTCCTGTTATTGCTGTACCTATAATTGGATTTACAGCCATTCCAATTAAAGCAAAAACATTCCAACCAAAACTAAAAGCAAGGAAAAGACCAATTAAAATTGTAATTAATTGAAGAATTCCTTTTGTTTTATCTTCTGAGTTAAACATTTCTACAATAGTTTTCCCATATTCTGTTAGAGCTTCAATTAAAATTGCTCCTGTAAAAAGTACTTCCATAATTATTTCCTCCTATTTTATTTATTATTTGGTTCAAAATCATTTGTTGCTAAACGCTACTCATAATCCTTTTTAAGACGTTCAATTGTAGCATCAGTTTGATGATTTAAAAACTACGGATGGTCTTCACAATATTGAAGATAATCTGTAATATCCCTCATTATTTGATTATAACTATCCTTTGAATGTTCCCATCCTTCAATAATTTCATCCATAAATTTAAGAATACGAATACGACATCCGATTGCGGTTCTCTAATCAATTTTATGATTTATTTTCTAAATTTCTTCAAGAATCTTTTTTGAACAATCTTTCTTTTTATCTTTACGTTCTAATAAAAATTGAAGAAATCCCCATAAAGCATTAGAGCCTATTATAGCAATAATAACAGTTATAACTAATTCTAATTCTATATTCATTCCTCTCTTTTCCCCCTTATTTTTTTACAATATAATCAGAATAAACATATCCAAATTTATTATTATATTTAATTAAATACCAATTTCCATTCTAATGACAAACTCCTACTGAAGTACCATTCTTTAAAGGACCGAAACTACAAGTTTTTGCATTCGTACTTGGCTGTACTCTAACGTTAAGGGTGCCGCCATTTGTTTTTACTACACCATTCCATTTTACTGTATGAATATCATCTGTAGTATTATTTGTTGTTTTCGAAGAATTAGTTTCAGGTTTAGTTTTATTAATATATGCTTTATTTACATATCCGAATTTTCCATCATATTTAATTAAATACCAGTTACCAGTTTCATAAGAAACCCCAATTTCTGTTCCATTTTTTAATGGACTGAAAGAACATTCTTTTGCATTATTTTTTGGTTCTAATCTAACCGCCAATTTTGCATTACCTGTTGTAACATAACCTTTCCATTTAACTGTATGCATATCATCTGCTACTGTTACTTTATTAACATTAGAAGAAATTGAGGTTGAATTATATGCGGGGGTGCAGAATTTTGTGCCAGGTAATTTAGAGTTGTAATAAGTTTTCTGACAGACTCCACCGCCATTATCTACAACGGAAGAAGCGCCGCTTGTATTTCCTTCTATTGTGGTAAATTGATCTCCATTAACTGCAATTACTAGTCCTGTATGAGCAAAAGTACCATTTTTCCAAAAAATTACAATATCACCAACTTTAGGATTTGCATTTCTAGTAAATAAATTACCAAGAGTAGGACAATAAACATATGGATAATGCTTTAATAATTGTTGCGCTCTTGTTTTACCTAACGCTTTTGTAAAGCACCAAGTAACAAAAGCTGCACACCAAGGTTGTGCTTGATAGTTTTTTCCACACCAAGTATTAATATCTCTCCAATATTTAGTATAGTTATTATATCCAGAGTTGCCTGTTTTACTATCTAAGTTTGAATTAGTTTTCTTTTCTAAGTATCCTAATTCTCCTTTGGCAATTTCTAGAATTTTCTACCATTCAGATTTTTCAATTGGTTTATTTTCTTCTTTTTGCTCTGGTGGTCTGTTTTCTGCGGCGTTCATATTAAATACATTTATAATATAACTTAAATCAACGCGGCCGGCGATACCATTAACAGTTCCATCTGAGGTGTATTGCCATAGAACCTGATTGCCATTATATTTATTTTGAGCTACTCCGTATTCCGCAACCCAAGTATTATACTCTGCGGCGACCGGTATTTGACTCATATCTAGATTATTATATAACCATGCTCTAGATGCATATACGCCACAAGGGATGCCCGCAGCTAATAAATCTTCACAAAGAATTTTTAACATTCTAGTTCTTTTTTCTTTTGATAATTTATCTGAACGTCCACTCTTATCTCTTTGTACTACTTCACTATCCCAAAAAATTGGCATATTAAGTTTGCAATCTTTTACTTCATTAATAACGAATTGAGCTTCCTCATGAGCTTCTGCATTTGTTATCGAACAAGGGAAAAAGTAGAAAGAGTGTTCAATTCCATATTTCTCACAAGCTGCTCGATATTCTTTATATTTTGGGTCATATGTAATTACTCCAGTTTTACTACCTCTGTAACCAATTCTCATTATTGAATTGAGATATATCTATAACTTTTTTTGTTGTCATATAAGTCAACCCTCCTTACCATTTCTTTACTTTTGAGTTTAGTAAAGAATTAATTTCGTCTTGAACAAGCTAACCATATCCAGTTCCTAACAGACTGTCAATTTTTTTGGTTCTAGTTTCATTAGTCCCATAATTAACTTGTCCATTAATTATTTTCTTAGCTGTGTTTATTACAGTACTGACTTTATCATTTGTTGCTTTTGGATAATATCCAGCTCTAATTAAATTAGTAATACGAGTATCTCCTGCTCCGTACTTATTCATAAAAACATTTCTAACGATGGCAACAGAAGGATTTTTCAATTTAGTTTCTCCATTATAGGAACAAGCATAAGTAGTTAATTGTTTTGCATTGTGATAAATATAAACTTTCTTTTTAATAGCAATAATATTAATATCACTAAAACTATCCAAAACTGTTATACCTGCTTGCTTACATCTTCTTGCTCCATACTGAGTAAAATTATTAGTTCCCACTCCTTTGGGTTCTAGATCATTATACCAACAAAATCTAACTCCCATTTTATATAGACCTTCCGCCTGAGATTGAGAACAATTATTTCCATGATGAGGAATTTTAAAGAATTTTACATTAGCATTACAAGATTTAATAAAATCATAAATTTTAGCCGGTCCATCCCCACTTGTCCAATATCCGATTTCATAAAAATAAAAGCATAAACTTCCTTGATTAACATAATCCCAACCATTAGTATCTTCATTGGTTACTTTTGTAGGT
>CACWWC010000044.1 GCA_902764545.1 uncultured Erysipelotrichaceae bacterium
TCTGAAGTGTCAGATTGTACCTTTTCAAAGACTACATTTCCATTACTACTTATTTTAATTGTACTAGATATTTTTAAATTATCATAAACAATAATATTGCTCCATGTACCAGTGTATTTATTTCTTGTAAAAACAACCATTAATATCAATATAACTATAACAATCGGAACAATAATAAAAAATTTCTTTTTCATAAAGTATCTCTCCTCCAATATATTATACCATAAAAACAAGTGCTTAATAAAAGGTATCTTCTTTCTTTATACTTCTAAGGGATTGGGATATTCCCATATTGTATTTGCGACTTTTAAAAAGTGCTATACAAATACGTTGCTTGTTAATAATATTTTTCATTTACTGAACTGAAAAAGGCTTATGACCTAAAGGAATTTTCTCTCTATCATAATAATTATTTAAAATATCCCAATCACCATCTTGGGAGTAAACTTCATCAACTGCATCAAATACTATATTTTCATTAATAAACTTTACAAGTGCTTCATTTAAATACACATAATTGCAATCTATTACTATATTTTTATCTATTTTTAATTGAATTGGATCATACATTAATATACAAATACGAGGAGTTAGTGGAAACATTATCATACTTCCTGGACTTGCATATCCAATGCCATATATTTCAGGATAATCCTTTTTTAATGTTGTTAAGGCATGTGCGCTATCACACGTATACAGTAAATGACTAGAACAATTATAACCAATATTCCAAGTGTGTTTAAATAAATAATTTGCCAACTGATTAATTTCCTTTGTATTAAAACTTGAAACTACATTTCTTAATTTTAAATTTTCTCGTGTGCCTAACACTTCTACCACATTTTTTTCAAATTTATTACGGTCAAGATTCATACTTTCATATGCATGATTCATCATATTATAACTTTTATCATATACTGCTTCCATAAAAAATCTTGCCCTTTTACTTCTCAATATAAAATACGCAAGCAGAAAAGATAAAAAAGATTTATTTTCTTGTGAAAAAAACTGAGGTAAATCTAATTCTTTTCTTCTCTTATTAGATAAGCAATTTATTGAAAATCTCTCTTTAAAAAACATTTCTAACTCCGATACAACAATTCCTAATTTTTTACTATATCCTTTTTCAAATACCCTATTATGTAGTTGTTCAAAAACATCTGTTTCAACATCACCAACCTTAACAGTATTATAACCTTTCACAAATGAAATATTTGATACTGAATTAGTAAATTCTTTTCCATTATTCTTATTATAAATATGAATATTATATGAACCATTCTTCTGTCTGACTCCAAATCTATTTAAATAAAACTGAGGGATGCAATGATGATTCTCTGATAGTTTATTTTTTTTCATGAACTATATTACTCCTTTCTTAAAATTTTTTCTAATAAATCTTTCGATCTAAAATCATTAGGAAACATAGAATTATGTTCAATATACTTGATCCTAATATCTTCATTAATCTCATCATCAACATCCATAGTAAGATACTTTGTAATATCCCATCCATCTGAATTAGAAAAATCATCTAACTCTAAAACAAAGGAAAATGGGAACGCATCAATTTGTGCAACACTTTTAACTCCAACACTAATTGTGAAAATAGCCATTATTCCAGTATAACTTATTTTAGTATTTCGCAATAAATATGCTTTTATTTTAAAAGGTGGATTAACCAATTTTTCTTTTTTAAGTAAAACATCTTTAATTTGTGGAAATTGTTCTCTTAAACTAGGACAAGTACTGCAAAACATCGATAAAACTTGTCTTGCAAATCTAGAAAGTTTTATATTATTAATATGTATTGTATACGTCTCATTGACTTTCAAGTTATTTTCAAGCATTAATTTTACCATTGAATGAGCAGTAAGAATATATGTATCCCCATACAAAGTTCCTGTTAGATTATTACATTGTCCACACAATGTGTAGCTTCCCATACCTTTTTGCATATTTTTATACCTAAGATTTGAGGTATCCCATGGAAGTCTTCCATTTTCAGTAACAAGCCTAATAGCTTCATCTCCTTGAATTACTCTAGCAGGGGTATAATTAAATGCCTTATGCGGAGGAATATGTTCAAATGTTAACTTTGTAAATTCAGCACAAATATGACAATATCCTTTTTCATTTTTTTTCTTCATATTATCAACCATCCTTTCAATTCAAAAAAGTAAAAGAGTATAGTGTTCCATTTTTTTGAAAAACTATACTCTTTATTATTAATACCATTATAACATATTTTTTTATTTTATACTTATACTTCTCTATTTTTCTATCATAAAGGAGCAATCTTGTGGCACTTCATGTACAAAAGTTCTATTTATAACTCTTTCTTGTACTCTTCCACTACATCCACCCATCATGTTTTGATTCATTGGTCCAT
>CACWWC010000045.1 GCA_902764545.1 uncultured Erysipelotrichaceae bacterium
TTTAATAAAACTATTGAGATTGAGTCTAAGAGTGATGTTTCTGCTAATTTTTCTTACCAAGTATTAAGTCTTTCAATATTGGGACACACTATTAATTTAGCTAATATTCAGGATGTAGAGGATTATTTGGAGAATTATTATCCTTTTTCGGTAACATTTGATGCTAGTAGTTATGTTTTATCTCCTACCGATAGTGTTACTTTTGAGGTAAATATTGTATGGCCTTATGATTCACAAACACCTAAATATTATCAACAGAATGAAGTATATGATTATAATGAGTCATTTTATTACTATTTAAAATCTGGTACTACTTATACAGAAACATCGATTGCTAGTCAAGCAGATTTTAATACTAATCTAAATTCATTATATTAGAGAAAGATGATGCAGATAGTTATTTTGGAATGCAATGTGCACAGTATGAAGCAAACACAGGAGATCCTTGTTTAGTATTAAATATGAGGTTACTTGTTGAACAAAGTAATATATAACCGCTTAGCGGTTTTTTTTATTTATAAGGAATTTTCTCCTTATAAATAAAAATGTAAAAATAAAAGAGAGTGGCTATAATGCCACTCCAAAAAGATTCATATCACTATGAATTTTTTTCTTACTTATTATATTTGTGGTGGTAACCTCTTTTTGATTTATAATCTAATGGAACACATTTTTTGTGTTGACATTTTGGACAAATGGTATATGGAGGAGTTGATATTGGTAATCCATTCAACATATCTTCTTCTTCAAATTCTTCAACCATTTCAATTGGTGCTTCAAACTCGACTTTGCATTTTGGACAAATATATTCTACTATTTTTCCACTAAGTGGTATTGGTATAGTAGAAAAATCAAATTTAATAATAAAAAACACAACCTTTCTAACAGACTCGATATTGCCATATCATTTGGTTACCACATTTTGGACAAGATATTGGATCAATATCAAAGTCTTTTAATATCATCATTCTCCAGGAATTAAGAGAATTTCTTAATTTGTGAGTCTGATGTTTTATTAACATTATCATTTTATCATGAAATTTGTGTTTTTTAGAATATATTCCATAATATCTAACAGTTTTAAAATTTTCATTTGGAATATGAATAATCAATCTTTTAAAAAATTCAAATACGTGAATTTTTTCTTCAACAAATTTATTGTCTTCATGTTTTTGATACCAAAAAGTTACAAATTCGCCATCATAATCAATAATTCTAGATTCAGCCATAGCTGGTTTTCCTGTATATCTAACTGCATATTCAATCATGGTCTCAGTTAAAGATGAACACTTTTTTTCAGCATATACATAGAACCCTTTATTAGATTTTTTATAAATAAAATTTTTTAGAGCTTTAAAATCTTTTTTGCCAATTTCTTTTTCTAATAAATCAAGTAATATTTTTTGAAATCTTTTTCTTAAAGCATCATAGGAAATAAAATCAAATTTTTTAAACACATTATTTTTACCCATAGCACCTTCTGTAACAATAGTATGAATATGAGGATTCCATTTCATATCTCTTCCATAAGTATGCAGAACAGCAATAATTCCTGGGATGTAATGTTCTTTTTTATATTTATCTTTGAACCAAGAGAGAATAGTTTGAGAAGATGCTTTAAATAATAAATCTAGAAGTTTCCTATCTTTTCTAAAATAAGGCCAAAGATAATCAGAAATGGTAAACACAATATGTCGATGTTTACAGTTATAGCATTTTTGAAGGATAGCCTCAGTACGTTTCCTAACGTACTTATTTCCACAAGATGGACAAAATCTAGATTTACAAGTATGATATGAAAATTTAATTTCACCACAATCGGGACACTCATAGACGGAATATCCTAATTCAGAAGTGCGGCAAGAAATCATTTTTTTGACTTCTTTATGAATAACAGGTCTGATATCAAGATTTGAATATGATTTCACAAAATTATCCCAATGTTCAGCAAAAATATCTTTTAGTCTAAATTTAATAGTTCTATCTTTAATAAAGTTTGAGTTATGCCATTTTATTTCTTTAATCATATTATAAGTATATCAAATTTTGGTGTTGGCCGTAAGGCGCGAATTAAAATGATAAATGTTTGTCATTTTAATTCTTTTCTTGT